>JAMPAO010000024.1 GCA_023667165.1 Ruminococcus sp.
ATTATACGTCATTATCTATTATACTAAATTTTTCTGGATATTGCAATAGTTTTAATTAAATTTTATATGATAAGCAAAAAACAAACCGCATATTTTGTTAAATTTTTCTTTAAAAGGACTTGACAAGAGGGAAATTATCTGATATAATTAAAATCATACTAATTACATATGATATATATGATAACCAAGACAAATTATATTTAAGGAGATGTTTTTTATGAAGGTTTACAAGCAAATAACCGAGCTTATAGGCTCAACGCCGCTTCTGGAGCTGACCAACACCGAAAAGGCAAAGGGTCTGAACGCCAAGATCTACGCAAAGCTGGAGTATTTCAATCCCGCCGGAAGCGTAAAGGACAGGATAGCCGCCGCGATGATCGAGGACGCCGAGGCAAAGGGTCTGTTAAAGCCTGAAAGCGTGATAATTGAGCCTACCAGCGGAAATACGGGCATAGGTCTTGCCGCAGCCGCCGCCGCAAAGGGATATAAGATCATCATCGCAATGCCCGAAACCATGAGCGTGGAGCGGCGCAAGCTGATGAAAGCATACGGCGCGGAGCTTGTTCTGACAAACGGCGCGGAGGGCATGAAGGGCGCTATCGCCAAGGCTAAGGAGCTGGCGGAGCAAACCCCGAACAGCTTTATCCCCTCCCAGTTCACGAACCCCGCAAATCCCGCGGTGCATGAAAGGACAACGGGCGTTGAGATATGGAACGATACCGACGGAAAGGTCGATATTTTCGTTGCGGGCGTAGGCACGGGAGGAACGCTCAGCGGCGCGGGCGCGTATCTTAAGTCCAAAAATCCCGATATAAAGATAGTTGCGGTAGAGCCTAAAAACTCCCCCGTGCTTTCCGAGGGAAAAGCGGGTCCTCATAAGATACAGGGAATAGGAGCAGGCTTCGTTCCCGAAACTCTCAATACAAAAATATATGACGAAATAATCACGGTGGAAAATGAAGCCGCCTTTGAGACCGGCAGGCTGATAGCAAGGAACGAGGGCGTACTGGTGGGAATATCCTCCGGCGCGGCGGCATGGGCCGCCATAGAGCTTGCCAAAAGACCGGAAAACAGCGGCAAGAGCATTGTCGTACTCTTCCCCGACACGGGAGAAAGATATCTGTCCACACCCCTTTTTGATGAAGACTGAGCTGCCGCCGCACAGCGTAAAAGCCGCCTTATGATACATACGTACCATAAGGCGGCTGATCTGTTTTATCCGCCGAATTCAAATCTGCTTTATAGCTGCGGAGGCTTTTCGCCCGAAACGGCAAAGCCGCCCGCCATGTCCATGCATATAAATCTGATAGCCGTTCTGTCCTGCCCGTTTATGCTGACGGTGGCAAAGGTCGGAACGCAAACAAGCTCTATCCCCACAGGGAGAAGATAACCGCAGGCAACGGCTATAGCCTTAACAGCTTGATTGGTAGCTCCGGCGCCTACCGCCTGCAGCTCTACCTCACCGCAGTCGCGCATGATGCTTGCTATTGCTCCGGCAACGGAATTGGGCGATGAATTAGCGGATACTCTCAGAACTTCCATAGCCGCACCTCCTTTATATTTATAATTTTATTATACACCATAATATTGCAATTTGCAATAGTTTTGTGCAAAAATAGCAATTTACCTAATAACCAACCGGTCGATGTTGTGTACTTTGCCGCATTTTTCGTCAATTTTGAGCATTACACCGTTAAAAAACTGAGGATTATCCGACTCAACGAATTTAACGGGGCATTTTGTACGCTGTTTTTCGACGGCAAGCTCCGTTTTCACTCCCAGAACGGACAGCTCCGCCCCGCACATACCCGCGTCGGTAATATACCCCGTGTGGCCGTTGAGTATACATTCGTCGGCGGTCTGCACATGGGTATGGGTGCCTATCACGGCGGAAACTCTTCCCGCAAGATAGAAGCCCATGGCTTTTTTTTCCGAGGTCGCCTCCGCGTGGAAGTCCACGATCATATTGGGAGTATCTATATTCTCAAGTATACCGTCGACGCACTCAAAGGGATTATTCAGCGGCTCCATAAAAGCGGTACCCATAAGATTTATCACGGCAAGGCTGTACGCTCCCTTATCCAGAACGCAAAAGCCGTGACCGGGCGCAGAGCTTGGGTAATTTGCGGGTCTTAGGAGATTTTCCTTGACATTGTAATTTTCCGTAAATTCCCTGCGGCGGAAGCAGTGATTGCCCGTGGTGATCACATCGGCAAAGCGAAAAAGGCTATCCATAGATCTGCGGGTGATCCCGTTGCCGTCGGCGGAATTCTCACCGTTTACAATAACAATATCTATCCTTTCCCTGCCCTTGAGCCTGCAGACCGCTTCTTCGGCGAAGGCGCAGCCGCGGCTGCCCACTATATCGCCCGCAAAAAGAACCGTTATCATCTTATCACCCGCTTTGATAAAAATATACCCATACAGAAATCCGGCTTCTGTATGGGGGTATTATTATATAGAAGTCTTGTTTTAGTTTATACCTTTTATGCGCCGTGATCATGTCAAAGTCAGACTTGCCTCGCTTGCCTGTTTAACGGCTTCGGGGTAACGTCCCACAAAAACGTCCGAGGCGTCCTTTGCCCATACTGCGTCTACGGGGACAGACCCCGATATTTTCACGGAGCAGACGCCCGCCTTATTCGACGTTGTACCCATCATATTCTGAAGAGCCTTCTGAAGCTCTGCGGAGGAACCGTTCGTTACGTAATCCGGAGGCGAGCTTTGATATGACAGGCTCATGCTGTTGTAAATACCCGCCGCCATAGGTCTTCCGCTTGTTTCGCAGCGTGTGCAGTAGGTGGCGGAATTGGTATACGCCAGCTTGGCGTTGGAGTTGGCTGTGGACACCTTTGAATCGGACACATAATTGACCATCGACGGAATGAGTATTGCCGCAAGAACGGCGATTATTGCAATTACCACAATAAGTTCAATAAGCGTAAACGCCTTTAATTTCATCTTTCCCACTCCTTGCTCAAAAAAGAGCCGGCACTGAGCGCCGGCTCTTTCAGTAAGTAAGACTTTAAGTAAATCAGGCTAAACCTTAATCAGGTAAGCTCTGTTCCCCATGTAGCTGTGGAAGTCTTGGAAGCTTCCTTGGGGTAGTTACCGATGTAGCTGTCGCCGGCGGTCTTTCTCCACTGAGTCCACTTGGGGGACTGCTTGTCAATTGCACCGCAAACCATGCCTGCGCCGCTCTTGCCGCCCATGAGGTTTGTAAGAGCGCTCTTAAGGTCAGCAGAGTTGCTGCCGATGTAGGAAGCGTCGGGAGCAGAAGAAGAGATATCGCCGCAGTCAAAGTTAGTAACTGTTACGGAGCTTCCTGCAACCTCACACTTTGTGCACCATGTAGCTGTGTTTGTGTAAGCGAGCTTAGCATTGGAGTTAGCAGTAGAATACTTGGAATCTCCAACATAGCCGATCATGGAAGGTACGAGGATAGCTGCGAGTACACCGATGATAGCGATAACAACGATAAGCTCGATAAGGGTAAAGCCTTTCATCTTTGAATTTCTCATAAGAAATTCCTCCTTTAAAAATTTTATAAAATTTTATTTTAAAACAAGCAGTTTACCGACTTGTTTTAAGACATTAAGAAAAGGGTATGGGATACTGTCCGGTATATGCACAGCCTGCGTATGTAGCGTCGGTATAATCAGCTTCCTGAGAGCTGGAGTGATGGAAGCTGCCCGTAGCTGTCGAATACGTAGTGTTCAAGCCGACCGTAGTTTTGTAGCCGAGAGCCGAGCTATCGCATTTAACGGGATCGCCCACAGCCTCGACTCCGCCGTAGTTGTACGCGCAGCTTGCGCGCTTGACGTCGGACGATGTCTTTTCTCTGTTAGGCTGTTCGCTGTATACCGCATAGCGTACAGTGAACGTTTCGGGGTAGATCACCACTATCCAAGCGCCGTCGAAGTTTTCCGAAAGCCTGCTTGCAATGCCGTTGGCGGCGAGGACTGCTTTGCTTGTTTTCTCGTCCGCATTGTCCGCCCCGGGAGCAGTTGTGAGTATATCGTCATAATGCACCGTGCGTGTGCATACAACGCTTCCGCCCGACACCTCGCAGTTCGGATGCTCCGCAGAACCCTTTGAAGCCGACATATCAACTCCGATAAAGCTCATCTTGCTTGAAGAATCGTATCCGAAATACTTTTTGAGATTGTCAACGCTCACGCCGGAGGTCTGGAGCTTTGTCAGATAATCCTGGGTAGCCATGTAGACTTCCTGCGCTTTATCATTTGCCGCCTGCATACGGTTCATTCTCATGTATGTCTGCATATTGGGTACGGCTATCATCAGCAGGACGCCGATTATGGCGATGACCACAATAAGCTCAAGCAGCGTAAAGCCTTTCAGCTTTTTGGTTTTTCCAATGTTCATTGGACTCCCTCCTATCAAGAAGAATGATACCAATGCTTACAGCGGATATTCGGAACTCAGCTTCCTGCACCGGCTCCGTTTCTCTGACTGTAATTACATTATATATCATCGAGCTTCAAAAGTCAATAGTTTTCTGATAATTTTTTCTCTAATTTTGTGAATTTGGAAAAAATATCACTTAAACGTTTTATATTCGTTCATGACACATCAATTTGCACAAAACAAATGTGCACGAAATCGTGTAATATCTGATTTTTGCAATTTTTTCCCGCCTTGGAAAGCCGTAAATTTACAATCGGTAATCTTGAAAACGGCAAAAACGAAAAATATTGCAATTTCTTCATACAAATACTGCAATAATTAAATATAAAACCTGCAAAAATCATTGATTTATACGTTCTGTAAAACTGTAATTATTATATGTGCAATTTTTATACGGTTTTCAACCGACCGTCCGTCCGAAAATAATGCCGAAAACAGCATATTATCCGGCGGAAGAAGCATCCCCCCCGCCGGACAGCATTCTCATGACTGAGCCTTGAGGTACCTCTGAAGCTCGTTGATGTCATGACACTTTTCTCTTGCGTGCATTTCGGTGATAACGCCCTCTTTTATCATACGGGCAAGCTCCTGATCCAGGCAGACCATGCCCTCTTTCTTACCCGTCTGTATAGCGGTCTGAATGAGGTGGACCTTGTCGTCGCGGATCATTGCCTTGATGGAGTCGGTGGCGTTGAGTATCTCCTGCGCCGCCACTCGTCCCTTGCCGTCCGCCTTGGGGATAAGGGTCTGAGCGATAATGCCCACAAGGACGGTGGCAAGCTGCGTTCTTATCTGATTTTGCTGATGCGCGGGGAATGCGTCGATGATACGGTTGATGGTATCCGAAGCCGACGTGGTGTGAAGCGTGCTCAGCACCAAGTGGCCTGTTTCGGCTGCGGTCACGGCTGCCGTGATGGTTTCGTAGTCACGCATCTCTCCTACCAGAATAACGTCCGGGTCTTCACGGAGAGCAGCACGGAGGGAAAGGGCGAAAGACTCGACGTCGTCGCCGACCTCTCTTTGGTTTATCATACATCTTTTATGCTCGTGAATATACTCAATAGGATCCTCTACGGTGATTACATGGGCGCTTCTGTTGGTATTGACATAGTCGATCATGCCCGCAAGGGTGGTGGATTTACCGGATCCCGTAGGTCCCGTTACAAGTATAAGACCTCTCGGGCGCATTACGAAATCGCCCAGTATGGGAGGCATATCCAGATCCTCCAGGGTAGGGATATCGTTTCTGAGCAGACGTATCGCAACAGCCGTATCGCCTCTCTGGTGATACACGTTTACTCTGTGACGGTAGCCTCTTTTTGTAACATATGAAAAGTCGGCGTCTATTCTGTTCTTGATATTTTCAAGATTTCTTCCGCCTGTCATCTGCTCGACCAGCTTCATTATGGCGCCGTCGGTCATCTCCGGATAGGAGCTGAGCTTGCGCAATGTACCGTGCAGACGTACTATAGGCGATATCTTAGTCGTGAAATGAACGTCCGAACAGCCCAGCACTCTTGCCTCGTCGAGAATTTTGTCGATATTGAGTACAACTCTTTCCGTTTTTTCGGCAGGCTGCCTCTTTTCAATGTCAAGTTCCATATTGACCTCCGTTCTGCCGCTTGCCGCGGCAAATAAAATAAAAATGGGGGTTGGGACAGGCGGCGCGCAAGGCAGGCTCCCGCGCCCTTATCCCGTGTAATGTATACATCGCCCTGCGGCGGATTACATTCATGCTTATTATACGGCGTAAGTCAGCTTTACAAGCTCGCTCATGGTCGTTCTGCCCTCCATAACAAGCTCCGCAACGTTGTCGCGCAGCAGCTTGCAGCCCTGCTCCCTGGCAAGGGAGGCAATGGCGTCGGTTTTTCCGTCGGCGGCGATAAGGCTTGCCATTTCGGATGTGCAGACAAGTATCTCGTGGATAGCGGTACGTCCGGTAAATCCGGTATTGTTGCATTTAGGGCAGCCGCAGGCGTCGTATATGGTCACGGTTTCGTTTATACCCAGCAGCTCGTTGTCCTCCTCGTTGCTGTAGCGGGGGGTCTTGCACTCGTCGCAGACCACCTTGCAAAGACGCTGTGCAACGATACCGATAAGAGATGTGGCTACCATGTAAGGCGCAACGCCCATATCCGTAAGACGGGTGATAGTCGAAGCGGCGTCGTTCGTATGGAGCGTGGACAGCACCATATGCCCCGTGATGGCGGCTCTGATGGCGATCTCGGCTGTTTCCTGGTCACGCATTTCTCCGACCATTATGATGTCGGGGTCCTGACGGAGGATAGAACGCAGGGCAGCCGCAAAGGTCATTCCCGCTTTATCGTTGATCTGGCACTGATTGATACCCTCGATATTTTTCTCCACAGGATCCTCACAGGTGATAACGTTAACGTTCGGCTGTGCAAGCTCGCCCAAGGCGGCGTACAGGGTGGTGGTCTTACCGGAACCCGTAGGTCCGGTTACCAGCATAACGCCCTGTGGCACCTTGATAAGTCTTGCAAATCTGTTGTAGTTGTAGTCGGTCATACCAAGGTCGGTAATCTTACGCAAAGCAACGTCGCCCGTTGCAAGAATACGTATAACGCATTTCTCTCCGTTTACCGTCGGCAGGTTAGATACACGGACGTCAAGCTTAGTGCCGTCCACCACCTGGGAGAAACGTCCGTCCTGAGGTACTCTCTTCTCGGCGATGTTCATGCCGCTGATGATCTTTATACGCGTGATGAGGGAGTTATGAACGACGTTGGAAACGTTCATAAGCTCGATAAGCTCGCCGTTTACACGGATACGGATGCGTGTAAAGGTCTGGAAAGGCTCGATATGTATATCCGTCGCGTCCGCGCGGAAGGAGTTTTCAACGATGGTCGTACAAAGCTTAACGATAGGCGCGTTGTCTACTCTGTCCTGTATCTCCTGATCCTCGTCGCTTATGCCGTCCTGCTGGAACTGACCCTCTACCGCGTCGATAACGTTGCCGACGTTTGCATTGGAGTATATCTTTCCTATCGCCTTGGTAATGGCTGCCTTTGTGGCAAGCACGGGGACGACGTCCATACCCGTGGTTACCTTGATATCCTCGAATATATAGAAGTTTACGGGGTCGTAGGAAGCAACGGTAAGACGTTTACCCGTGATCTTTATGGCAATGATGGTATGCTTCTTGGCAAGCGCCTCGGGGATCTTCTTTACAGCCTCGAAGTCGATGTTAATCTCCGGATCGTCCAGGTCTACGAAAGTCAGGTTATTCTTCCTTGCAAGCACCTGACCGAACTGCACGTCTGTAACATACCCCAGCTCAACGATATAATCGCCGAAAAACTTACCGGGAGTATTATCGTTTTTCTTAGCGTCAAGGACGTTCTGAAGCTGTTCTTCGGTAATAATGCCCTCGTTTACCATGTACTGACCGATAGGAATATTTTTCATAGAATTGTAACTCCTTCTCCGCAGACGAATAATATTATAGCTCCCCTGCATTTCTGCGGGAAAAGCAGGGAAAAAATATTTATGCGGCAAAACCGCTTTTTTGCTTGAAAAAGTCGGAAATATATGTTAATATAATAAGTATGCTGTTATTATAATAATTTTCAAGATAAAGGAGAATGATATCATGACGATCGAAACCATGGAAACTATTATGAACGTCACCGTGTATGTGTTCGTATTTCTTTTCGGGATATGTATCGGCAGCTTTTTGAACGTATGCATTCTGCGTCTGCCGCGGGGTGAATCGCTGATAGTGAACAATTCTCACTGTATGACCTGCGGAACGGAGATCAAGAGATACGATCTCATTCCCGTGTTTAGCTGGCTGATCCTGAGAGGAAAGTGCAGAGCCTGCGGAGCTAAGATATCTCCCAGATATATGCTGGTAGAGCTTATGACGGGACTGCTGTTTCTCGGAACGTTTATGCGGTATGATTTTATGGAATACGGAGCTTATCCCGTAATGCTCTGCCTGTTTACGGCGGGACTGATCGTGCTGTGCTTCCAGGATATGGACAACCGCGAGATGTGCGTGTCCGTGCTTGTTTACACGGGCATTATAGCCGCGGCGTCGCATCTGCTCGCACTTGCCGACGGAGGCAGGGGAACGCTTTTCAGATTTCCCGAAATAACGCTGAAAGACGGTATATACGGAATGTTTTCCGTAAGTATCCCGCTTCTTGTGATCGGCTTTGTTATCACGCCGCTGTTTTACGATCTGTTCGTAAGCGAGGACAAGCGATCCCTGAGAGGGATAAAAGCCAATCTGAAAAACACTGCCGAAACAGACCGCAGCTACAAAAAGCTGACCGCCGAAAAAGAACGGCTTGAAGCTAAGATCAAGGAGGACGATCCGGTATACGGCTTCGGAATGGGCGATATCGTACTTATAGCGGCGGGCGGTCTTATGCTGGGGGTAAAAGCCGCCGTGACCGCGGGAGTTATCGCCGTTGCTCTCGGAGCGGTCTGGGGAGTGATACTCAAGGCGTTCGGAAAGGGCGACGGATCGAACGCGTTCGCATTCGGGCCGTTCCTTATAATCGGACTTGAGATATGCGCATTTATCAACGGAGCAGCCGCCGATATGTATCTCGGACTGCTGCACAGATGACCGAACGCGTAAAAAAATTGACCCGTGCCGTGGGTGATGCGATCACGGCACGGGTTTTTTGCGCATTATTCGCAATAATAAACGATATAAGTATTCTTGGTCGAACCTCTTGCGCCTACGTTTTCATCGACGCAGGAAGTGTCTACGATATGATTAAATCCGCTTACGGTCGTACCCGTATTTGCGAGAATAACGCTGATCTTGGTGTAGTTTTCGATATCGCTTTCGCTGCCCTCGCGCTTGAACTTCTTTGTTCCGTTCCGGTTGTAGTAGTAATCGCTGTCAACAACGATATCAAATCCGGAGGAATTAAAATTCTTGATTCGGATATAGTAATCGGCAGGACCGTAGTAAGCGTCGCCCATAGCCATGTAGGATCTTGTTCCGTCGTAGGTGAACGGCTGCGACTCGCTCCAGTTTGTCGTACCCTTGTTCATGCGGATAAGCCTGCCCTTAAAGGTAGTACCCGCGCTAAGATCGGAGGTAGCATGATACAACGTCGTATTGTTTATGCATATAACGTCAAGGTCTGCGGCTGTAAGAGCCGTTGTGCCGTCCAGTTTAGTGGGATTCTTGCCAAGGAACGCGGTGACTGCCTGCGACTCGGACGTTTTGTCCTGGTATATGCCGATATGATGGGCATAGCGCACGTTTTCCGCGATATAGGCGGCGATCCCGTCCTCGGCGGCGCGCTGAGCGGACAGAACGCTCGTACTGGAGTAAACGTCGCTGATAGGCTGCATCATCTGTATTATCGCAGTCATGATTATGCCGAATATGGCCATAGTCACTATCAGCTCGATGAGGGTAAAGGCCTTTAATTTATTTTTCATATTTTCCCTCCCGTCACGGCTTCATTGTGTTGTCGCCCACAAAGTATTTGTAGTCGACGCGAATATCGTCCGTATCGTTGGCGTCCTCCACAGGCTCGCCGTTTTCGATGTTTTTCAGCGAATACACGGCGCAGTTGGTGTAGAAATTCTTGCTGTTTTTCCAACTGGTGTCGGACTCGTTATAGGTACATACCATTTCAAAGCTGATGGTATTCGAATCGTCCGCGCCGGCGTAGGCGGAATTTCCGCCTGCACCGGTAAGCCTCGGGTCTGCCTTTATCTGGAATACGTCTGCATTGGAAGCGCTTTTCTGAGTTTTGGTTTCAACATACTTCTGCTGCTGGCTCATACGGTCGTTGATCTGATTGTTGCTTTTGAGGTGAGAGCATACGGACGCATACATACCTACGAAAACAAGCGAGCAGATACCGAGGATAGCCATTGCAACAAGCACCTCAATAAGGGTAAAGCCTTTCAGAGCATGCATTTTTTTATTCTTACGCATACAAACCCCTCCTTACGAAGAAAACTCAACAATATCCTGGTTGGTGTAATAGGACGGCCGCCAAGTGATGGTGGGCGTGCCGGGATCCGCTTCGTCCTCGGGCGGAACATAAACAAAGCTGTAATTGTTGCAGACATTGATATCTCCCACAAACGCCGAGCCTATAAAGTCAAGGCTGACATTATTTATGTGAGTGCCCTCATAAAGAACATTTTTCGACACGCCGCACGGAGTTGAAGCGTTCAAGGTCGAAGAAGGTCCGTACATATAACCCATAATAGTCGTATTGTTATTTCTCATATTGATCTCAACGCCGTCGTCGGCATAGATCATGATCTTGGGCGCTTTGATCTTGAGATATCCGGAATACGCGGCATTGGAAGCGCCTACTCTGAAGCCGGGAGCGGTGTTCATTACATTATTGAAATCCTCGGTGTATATGCCGAATTTTTCAAAATTATACTGTCCGGGTCCCGCCAGCAGGATATAGCAGTAGTTCGCACCGGATATGACGAGCTTTCCGTTCTGATAATTACCGGGATTTAACAGGACAATACACTCGTTTGAGGATGTGTTCACCGTTACCATTTGGTTCTGCACATTTGCCGGAGTTAACGTCCTAAAAGTCATGTTGGGGTTATCGGTATCGGTAATGTTACCCACGCTGCTGAAATCCATTTTGCCCGACGCGTCAAGCGTAAAGTTGATTCCGGATTCCATATGCGCAATAAGCGCGGGACTCATATACTCAACATTTTTTGTAGTCAGAGTTTGAGGGGGAGAGTTGGTGTCAACCTTGTAAAGCGCGTTAAGGATATCCCATGCGCGGTTTACAAGCTGACCGGGCGCGTCGTTGCTGCCCAATGCGACAGCGTCGTCGAATGTAGCCTGCACGGACTGATGGAACGAATTTGCTATCGTTCCCAGCTCGGAGGTCCAGTTTGCGTTTTTATAAGTATCGGTATTTGAATCGCGGTACTCGAAATTGGTTATCTCCGTGACCGTACCGCCGGCGCCCATACTGAGAAATACGTTCGGATCGGCAGAGGGCAGCCACAGAGCACCCGTCTGCTTGTTTATTACATTGATAAAGTAATAACCTGCATACTTGCTCAAAAGCGTAGGTATCGAGAGAGCCTTGGAAAATTTCTTGGGATCTCCGCTGATATAGCTCCTCTGCAGTGTATTGCTGTTTGTTTCATGCCACGGCAGGGAGATATACAACTGATATGTGGGATCGTCTTCAATGGAATCGAACGCGAATGTAGCTCCTCCCATTCCGCCGGCAGCCTTAAACTTTATCTTGTCGACGAACGCGGGCGTTTCGTCCGCACGTCCGTTCTGGGTCGCAAGCTGTATGATATACTTGATAGTGTAGCTGCTGTAACGGTCACTGTCATTGTCAATTACTCCGTTGCCGTCCGGATCGGGACCTAACGGAACAAGCTTATTGTAGAATTTGTCAAAATTAGCTTGATGTGCGATATAAAACGAAACCCAACCCGTCCTGGGATTTCCGCCCGAATCAGCCATTGAAACCGAGGGATACGGAACAGTGGAATAAAGAGCTGCATTGCCTCCGCCGTTCGTAATATACTGGCAATTTGCTATGAAACGTCTGATAGCTTCAAGCTCAAAGCAACCGTAATATTCATGCGGAATAGTATCCACTCCGGCATTCATTAAATATTTCTCATAGAAATAATAATATATCTTGCCGCCGCAAAAACCGTCGCCTCCGTTATTTGCAATATCGCTCATAAGATAGTTTGCGCCGTTTGTCGGATCGTTCAACTCAACAGAGAGATCAAATCCGCTTGCACTCATGGTTATATTGCTGATAGCACCTAAACGGGTCTTTTGATCGAGAGGGTAGCTGCCGGGAGCAAGATTTGCAATAATTTCTCCCACGCCTACGCCTCCTGCGGTTACAGCTTGAATACCGCCTCTGTCGCTGATGTACAGATCGCCGGCAAATGCAGGATTGGATGAATTAAATGAACCTGCGTTATTAAGCTTAAGATAACCGTCAATATAAGTATTGCCGCTTACCTTCGGCTGAATGCCGTTACCGTCAAAGTCAATGTTTCTTGCTATCAGATCCGCTTTGTCCGTGGAATCTCCTATAGGGAAAGACTGGCTGGCATTTCTGAACGTTCCGTTTATAAAAACAAACGGACGAACATCATTTGAGGTTTTCTTGACTTTCAGAGATGAAATATTCTGAATGGTGAAATCTCCGTTAATACAAAAGCTTTCATCGGATCTGAGAACAAAGGTTTTCTGTGCGTTTAGGCTTGCGTTGCCATTGATAAATATGTTGCCGTAAACGGTACCGTCGTTGCCCCAGGTAAATCCCTTAGCAGAAACGGAACCGCCGAGAACGTTGGAGTTTGTGGACATATTTACCGCGCCGGTGGAAACCACGCCCTCCGCCGCCGATTTCTGATTCACGTAAGGCGAAAGCACAACGGAAACCGTAGAGGAATTTCCGAGATATTCCGCAGTACATGAAACCTTGATCTTGCAAGACATGATATACTGGGATTTTTCATCGCCGTTGTTCAAAACGGCGGTAGAGCTTGTTACGGTGTTTCTTTCGATACCGGTGCCGCCGTCGTCGTAAACAAGCTCCAGAAGCTGTATCTTGACCTCGATGCTTCCGTCCTTCTGATCGCTGAACAGACCGGATGTGCCGTCGTTTGCGGTATTCATATCCTTAACGTCGAACTTCATGTAGCTTGTTTTCGTTTTAGTGTCGTTTTCCTTTATCTTGCCGCTTGCGTCTGTAGGCGCAACGGTAAGGGATTTGGACGTATCGTACTTAACGTTGCCCGAAGCGTCTGTGACCAGCTTGCCCACTATGGCTTCCTGAAGCACAAGTCCCTGACTGGGGTGAGCAGCATTTATGGCATTGGCGGCTTTGCTGTTGTTGCCGTCGTTGGAATTGTTTTTATCCTGGTGAACCGCGTCCGTCATGAGAATGTTCGTCACCAGATCAAGACCCGACCTTGCGCTGTAATAAGCCTGGCTTTCTTCATACCTGTTTATCGCTCTGTTTCCCGCCGTGGAAGCGATCGCCATAGCGCCCGCAAGCATGATTATCAGCACCACCATGACCGCAAGGATCATTATAAGAACAGCGCCCTTGACGGTGCCGGCTTTGCCGCGCCTTCGCGGCGTATTTTTTGCCTTACTCATAAAAATAGCCATCCTTTCTGTAAAAAATTAACAATTTGTTCGTTTGTTTGTAAATAAACAGGATTTTTTCATAAACAAGCCCACCCGAAAAATGCATTCGCCTTTTTTCGGGTCGGGTATGTTTATTAAAAAATTAATCTTCGATGTCCTCGGGATCGAGAGGATACAGCTCGTAAACCATGATCTGCATATCTCCCTCAAGTCCGACCTCTCCGGGTTCCACCTGCGCATAATCCGCAGAAACGTTGAGCAGATAAATGTTCTTGTCGTTGTCTGCAATGATCTGCACCGCGTCCCAAAGAGCGGTATCGGAATCGCATTTATAGGAGAGCGTTACCTCGCAGGTACCGATCCTTACCGCGGGGGGAGCTGCCGGATAGGAGCCGTTATACGCATACAATACCTCTTCGGGCAGCTTGTTGGCGATATCTCCGTTGATCTTCAGCGGATATGCAAGCGCCGATTTGTTATATGTATAAGCGTTGATATCTCCGGAGCTGAGCGGACTCATGTTCACGCCTGTGATCTCTATTCCGGACGGCTCAAGCTTTTCCATCAAATATTTGCTTATCAGATAGGTTTCGCCGTAATCGCGCTCGTCAAGGAACTGATCCTGTTCCTCCTCGATGGTCTTTACATCGTCCTCGAGCTGCTTTTTAAGAGTTTCGAGAGAGTCCATTCTCGCCTGGGTGTTGTCCCTCTCCTCTTCCTTAGCGGCAAGTCTGTCCTTTTCGACCTGCAGCGTTTCGTACTTGGGTTTAATGATACAGAATATTCCCACGCCGATAACGATCAGCACAGCCACTACAATGATAATGACCTTATCTCTGTAAGAGAGCTTCATACTCATTACGCCTCACCGCCTTCCTCTTCCGATGCTTCCTCTTCCTCTTCGCCCGTATCGACCTCGTTGGGTCTGTCGTTGAAGGATATCTGGAACTCATAGGATTCTTCGTCTACTATCTCGCCCTCGGAGTTTGCTTCGCCGGTTACCGACGTAAATCCGGTATATGTGATATTATCGAACATATCCAGATCGTAGATCGCCATAACAGCCTCGTCGGGATCGGCGTTATCGCCCGCAATGCACGTGATGATGAAATAACCCTCTCCGTAATTGATAACGGAAATAGCGCAGTTGTGGCTTTCCACAGCCTCGGAGATAGTATCTATGGTATCTATGGTGAGATCTTTCTTTGTGGCGAAGTTGTAGACCGCCATGTCGAGATCCGTTTTATACAAAGCAAGCTTTTCTATTTTATTCTCCGTATCCGTGACCTCCGCAAGGGTTTCCACGACCTCCGTACTGTTCATCCACTCGTCGATATCCGCGATCTTCTGATCCGTGCTGTTTATGGCGTTGGAGAAGCCTGCAAATACAGCCGCCACCACTGCCGCCGAAAGCACTACCGCTCCGCCGAGAGCGCCCAGGAACGAACCGCCCGCTTCCGTCTTTCCGGCGGAGGAGTCCGTTTCGAGAAGATTGATACGGTCCGTGTTCTTATCGCTTCTGAACATGGCTCCGATAGCGTTGGCATACGCCTGGAACTCGATGTTCTCATATCCGGAGATATTGTTGGGAACGCCCATAAGGCTTGTGGAGATGTCCATGCCCTCCAAAGCGTTGGTAAGGCGTATGTACTCTGTGGTATCGCCGTAGAAAACAACGTTCTGGATAGGATTATCCATATTTCTGGACTTGTGGAACTGGATCATTCTGTAGATGTTCTCGTTTACAGCCTCGTAAACGTAATCCTCGGAATTATCGTAGTCCACGGCGTCGATGGAAGCAAATCTCGAGAATGAAAGCTGTCCGCCCTCGTAAAGGTTAAGGCTTACGAAGTTGGGGTCGACCTGAACCACCAGCATGGGCATCTTAGCGAGAACCTTTCTGTCGCTGAGAATGATCTTGGAAATAGCGTTACAGGAAACCGAAACGGATTTCAAGGAGATCGAAAGCATCTGGAAGACCTTTCTGTAGCAGTCGACCACCTCAAACGGACAGGCTGTAGCCAGTATCTTCATAGCCTGGCTTCCGTCCTGCTCCACCTCTCCCGCGATGGAGTAGGAAATGGAGTATTCCTCAGCAATACCCATCTGGTGCTGCATCTGGTTGGTTACCATGGTCAGCAGAGCGGTACTTGTCTTAGCCTTGGGGATAACAAGCTCCTTGAATATGACAAGGTTGGAGGAAAGGGTAACTACCGCTTCCTTGTCGTCCATACGCCTTGCCTTGAGCTCGTCGTTAATAATGGTTGCCATTTTGGGAATATCTTTTATATGACCGTTTACGATCAGACCCTCGCTGAGATCGATTGTAGAAGCGGAAGATACTCTGATCTTGCCTCTCGACTCAGTGCCGCGGATAATGCGGACGTGTCTGTCAGTAATATCAAATGAAAGCATTCTCTTCACCTCACTAAAAATTTATATATTTTGCAGGATCCCCCGCAGTGACACTGCCGCAGGACTTAAAGCGATCGCCGCCCCGCAGCGGTAAATGCTGCAATTTAACGGGAAATACGCGTTTTTCCGCCGTTCCCCGAAAGAAACGTTCCTTATTATGTAAGGTTGCCCATGGAGTTGTAGATTGCGGGAAGGATACCTGCGATTACCGCACCGATACATACGCCCATGAATATGATCATTACAGGCTCGATAAGACTTACCAGACGGGTAACGGCTTCGTCCGCCTCTTCCTGATAGAACGCCGCGGATTTTGCAAGAATGCTGTCAAGGGCGCCGGATTCCTCTCCGACGTAAATGATCGATGTGAACATCGACTCGAATATGCCCGTCCTCTGAATGGATACGGAAAGAGCCTCGCCCTGCTTTACCTCGTCTATGACGGTTTCAAACTTCTTTGAAACATATAGGTTATTGAGGATATTGGAGGATTTCGCAAGGCACTCTACCATCGGAAGTCCCGAAGAATAAAGAGAAGCAAGGGTAGAGCCGAAGCGCGCGGTGTATATTTTTACCACCAAAGGACCTACCGGCTTCATCTTAACGATGAGCTGGTCGAATTTGTATCTGACGTCGGGTATTTTAAGAGAATACTTGATAACGAATACCAAAGCGGCAACAGCCAGTATAATCACCCACCAGTATTTCTTTATACCGTCGGAAAGACTGAAAAGAAAGCCTGTCAGGCCTTTCATGTCCTCCTCCGTCAACATGTCCTTGAACGTAGGCATGATAAAGGTAAACATGATAATAACGATAGCCACGCAAAGTACGGCCAGAATGATAGGATATGTCAGAGAACTCTTGATCTTGCCGTTGAGCTTTGCGTCGTTTGCGTACTGATCCTCCATCTTCTTCATTACCATGTCCAGATTACCGGAGGATTCTCCCGCCTGCACCATTGATAAGTAGAAGTTCGGGAAAGCATCTCCCTGTCCCTTGATAGCGTCGGAGAAAGAAGTACCCTTTTGAACCTCTTCGTAGATCTCGCGGTAGATCTGCTTGGGTCCCTCCTTGACCTGCTCTCTCTGCATGATGTCCAAAGCCTTTACCAAAGTAAGACCGGATGTGATCATTGCAGACATCTGACGGCAGTCGTACGCCAGTTCCTTTGTCGTGAACTTATGCAGATTTTTTCCCGTTCCGCCCTTGGTTTCCTTGTAGCTCGAGCAGAACAGACCTTTTTCATGGATCTTTTCCAGGAAATCGTTTACGTCTTCGGCGTTCATTTTCTGATTTTTGACGGTATTGCCCTGAACGTCTGTAGCCGTATAGATAAAAGTCTTCATAAGATTGTGACACCTCCGAATAATAAAATAAACGTTATACCGAAAAGCGATCGGAAAACTCTCACGCGTTTCTAATACTACTATATTTATTATATCATTTTGACTAATAATTAGCAATATGTTAATTTAACCAAATTGTAACCAATTATTATGACCTTTTAACCAAAACCGACAGTTTTTTAAGGTTTAGGTTGTATAAAAGGATTATCAAATATTATTTCTTTTCATTTTGGTAATATTGCCGAAATAATTATTGTAATAATTTCACTTTTTAAAGTCCCGCTTTACATTCGTCTGCTTTTGCCCCCCTTCCTGTGGTAGCTGTTGAAGTCGAATTTGGTGACGCCGCAGATAAAATCCATCATATCCCCGCTCATTTTCATCAGCAGGCTCATGGTTTCCCCGCTTATCTCCAGCGGAATATCGGCGGGGTACCTGGTTTCGATGTAATATCTGTTAAGCACGGCGCTCTCGTCGATCCATTGTATAAATCCGCTGTCCATCATGGCTGCCTGCTTGCACAGCCACGTAAGGTTATGACCGTCAAGGAGCTTTCTGCTCTTGAACAGCAAATACCCTTTCAGAGCCTTTTCAATGCACTGCTGGCAGTGGAACGCCGCGGCGTAATACAGCACAGGCTCGCCGCACAGCTTTTCCGAAGCCGTTCTGTCGAGAGCCGCGTGATATATCCAGTCGTAATACCGCTTGCTGTCGCTTTTTCTGCTACTCCTTGACATATAGCCGTTCACCGCCGTTCTCCACTCTGTAGGCAAAGGAGCAGTCGTCCTCGGAGCAGTCGTTCCAGTCGCTGATGCTGTATACGATAAAATCGCAGGGCACGGGACTGTCAATGCTCAGCAGCAGCCTGGCCTCCGCCCGATCGGGATCCTCTTCATCGGAGATCACCACGCACAGCTTAAGGCTTGTTGTCGCCCCCGCAGTATTGGTCTTGCGCGAAAACAGGAAAATCATGTAAGGGTCGCAAAGCTCCTTTATTTTTTCGGTGATATCCGAAACGAGCTTATCGGGTGACATTGACATAAAACCGCTCCTTTTCCCGAACCGGTCGGGCCGTTATTCAGACCGCCGCCGAAAAAGCCATTTCCCCTCCGCAGTCAGCCGTATGTTTCTATTATATACAAAATAAACATAAAAGTCAATACATTATTTGATTTTTAGGTTATTTTCACTGTAAAAAGCAGAAAAAAAGAGCATAATTACCAAAAAACAGCAAAATCCTCGGCTGCATACAAAATTTACGTACCGTTCCCGCAGAAAAGCTCTCCGCCATTTGACATTTGCGGAAAAAAAGGGTATAATTAAAATACAGCGTAAAATGCGGGTACGAGCGCCCGCCAAACTTTAAACCGAAAGGGTGTTTTATAATGAGCGAATGTTCGCATGACTGCTCATCCTGCGGTTCCGACTGCGGTGAGAGAACGTCCCCTCAAAGCTTTATAGAAAAGCTGGGAGAGGGCAGCAGCGTTAAAAAGGTAATAGGTATCGTCAGCGGCAAGGGCGGCGTGGGAAAGACCCTGGTAACAGGCATTCTTGCGGCTCAGTTTGCGAAAAAGGGCTTCCGCACCGCGGTTCTGGACGCCGATATCACGGGACCCTCCGTGCCTAAGATGTTCGGGATAAACGGCAGAGCCATAGGTACGGATAAAGGACTTATCCCCATGAAAAGCAGCGGCGGAGTGGATATCATGAGCATAAACCTGCTGCTGGAAAACCCCACCGATCCCGTTATATGGCGGGGACCCGTCATCGCGGGAGTGGTAAAGCAGTTCTGGAACGAGGTCATATGGGACGATATCGACTATATGTTCGTTGATATGCCTCCCGGAACGGGCGACGTTCCCCTTACGGTATTCCAGTCGATCCCTCTTGACGGTATTATAATAGTAACCTCTCCGCAGGATCTCGTATCAATGATCGTCGGCAAGGCAGTGGGCATGGCTAATATGATGAATATCCCCATATTGGGTATAGTTGAGAATATGAGCTACACCGAATGCCCCGACTGCGGAAAGAAGATCTATTTGTACGGCGAGAGCCATCTGAAGGAAACGGCTGCGGAGTACGGTCTTGAAATCCTCGGCAGACTTCCCGTAGATCCGAAGATCGCCTCCGCCTGCGACAGCGGCAGGATCGAGGAGCTGGAGGACAAATGGCTTTCCGGCGCCGTGGCTGCCGCAGAAAAGGCGGAATACAGTCCGAAGCAATAATTTTTTACCGAAACAGAGCACAAAATCGGCTCCGCAGGCAAGAGCTTCAAGCCTGTGCTTGATATGATTTAAGGCAATACCGCGCAAAGACGTTAGCCGTTCTTTGTGCGGTATTGCCCTCTTTATTTTAAATTTAAACCTCGGGTGAATAACCGCGCAGGATTGGGATCTGCCCGTATTCACAGCTCAAAAAGTCCCTTTTCAAGCTTTTTCATACCGTCTGCACCCACAAAAACGGGGAATTTCCCGGTAAGCCGGCAGGTCTGACCGTTAAGCATACCGGTATGATAGGAAATATGTCTGAACTGCATCAATACAAGCTCCAGCCTTGTATAGGGGCAGCCTTCGGGGCATTCGTCAAGCATTCGGTCATCAAGGGAATCAAGATAATCAAAGGTTTTCGCCTTTACCCTTTCCAGGTAATCCAAAAGCTCTTCGTCGCTCAGTACCGACGAGCAGGGATTATCGGGATTATCCATACCATCCTCGTGAATATCCGGTTCATCAAAAACGAAAGGGTTAAAAAACCACTTGTCCGCCGAATGAATTGTATGATATACATATCTCCAGGCAGGGACGCCGCACACAAGAGCGCCGCGGTCATACGTCTTTACGGCGGTTTCGAGATTGGTAAAATTGGGAATTACCTGTTTCTTTATCATTTCGCAGACCCTGCGCATAATGATCATCTCCTGTTTATGGTAATTTTTTCTTTGTCCGTACTTGCGGCAGTTCACCGTTTGGAACGGAAAGGTCCGGCTGTCGTTAATGCTTTTATTATACACCTTTTTCTTTAATTCGTCAAGCGTTTTTTGTGCGGTGTTGCCTTAAATTTCGGACATTTGGCAGCTTTCTTTTTTCAAAATTGATTTTGTGAATTTTTGTAAAAAAGCATTGATTTTTCGGCGGATATGTGATATACTAAATAATAGCGCTAATTCGCAAACAGCATGATAACCGCAGCGGAATATGCGGAATCGTTCGGAGATCATTGCGGATCATTCAAATTTAACCGAGGATTTTTAGAGATTGCAGAAAGGCTCTCAGAGAAAGTCCGGAATTGGAGGAAATACCATGCCTTACCCTATCATAACACCGGCGTTTTACCGGGAGCTTACCGGAAACGCCGACCCTGAAAGCTCGGAGACCAAGTACAGCGTACTTATGACGCCGGCGGCGGTGGAATATATATTCCCTTTGAATCAAGAATCCGTTGTCAGAAAGCTGATGAGCATTTCCGATACTATGGAATATAAAATGATAACCCTTAAACCGGAAGAAGAGGCGGAATATTCCAAGCGCGGGGAGGAGCTTATCGAGAAAAATCCCGTGCTGAAGAATTACTGGACGCTCAAGACCGTTACAATGAACATTCTCCAGAACAGAAACTATGCTTTTGAAAAGAGAATGCTCCTTATGAACTTTGTTTACAAAACCGTTCAAGGTATGCTCGACAAGCTTAAAGAAGAGCATATCGTTCCCTTTACGTCGGAATTTATGCGCAGTCCCGAACACCCCGACGTTATGAAGTATTTCGAGGAGATACGCCCCAATTTCGCCTACAGTCTGTGCGACGGACTGTCCTTTATCCGCACCATGCCCGACGCGGACGGATTCGGCGAAGTCAGAGAAGACGTGTTTGCCAACGCGGGATGCGATATCGGCATGAAGGATTTCAAGTTTGACGAAAGCAGATATCTGCCCATGAAAAAGGCTTACTATGAGGATTTCCTGAAGGGCAGAGAACATTATATAGAGAACATAATGATAAATTATGTGTGGACATACTGTATGCCCTATGCGGACTTCAACATGACGCTGTGGGATAATTTTGTGTTCTACAATACGCTGTTCAATACCGTAAAGGTAATGCTCACCTGCTACACCTTTGACAAGCAGAACAAGGACGAGGCGTTCGTAAAAGCGGTAACGGCGTTTGACGACTCTCTCAGAGCGACGGACGGAAATATCGTCAGCCGTATCGTTAACGCAAACGTAAAAGAGGGTCTGGCAAACAACGGTGATATGGCTATTCTGGCAATGAGCTGACGCGTTCGGAAACGGAAAGCATGACCCGAAAAAGACAAATGTCCGGATAGAGGCAGGAGGCAGGAGAAACGATCCCAAAGCTCCCGTTTCCCGCCTTTCTTTTTTTGACGGGCGGGATCTCGGCGTTTTGCCGCCGCTGGAAATTTACATAATCGAAAGGAACGGATACTGATGGAGATCAACAGTCAGCTCATCTTGCTGCTTAAAAGAGCTTCGGACGAGATCCGCAGATCTGTCATCGGCAAGGACGAGATAATTATAAAAATACTTATGACGGCCTGCGCAGGGGGGCATATCCTCCTGGAGGATATCCCCGGCGTGGGCAAGACCACTATGGCTGTTGCTTTTTCAAAGGCGTTGTCCCTGGAATACAACCGTATGCAGTTTACCTCCGACGTTATGCCCGCCGACGTTACGGGATTTTATATGCCCAACCGCGCCACGGGTCAGTTCGAGTTCAAGCCGGGCGCGGTATTCTGCAACCTGTTTCTTGCCGATGAAATAAACCGCACGTCCAGCAAGACGCAGTCCGCGCTGCTGGAGGCGATGGAGGAGAACGCGGTGACGGTCGACAGCGTTACGAGAAAGCTGCCGGAGCCTTTTATCGTGCTTGCAACGCAAAACCCGTCCGGTTCTGCGGGAACTCAGCTCCTGCCCGAATCTCAGCTTGACCGTTTTATGATACGCCTTTCCATGGGTTACCCGAAAATAGACGAGGAAGCGGCAATACTTAAAGCCAAATCCTCCAAAAAGAACGCTCCGGTCGTAAATCCCATAATGACTGCGCAGGATCTTATGGAACTCAGAAGCGCCGCCGAGGATATTTTTGTGAGCGACGAGATATACGACTACATTGCGGGACTTTCCGACGCTACCAGAAACGACAGGCGGCTGGAACTGGGAGTGAGCACGAGAGGCTCCATTGCCGTGGCGGCGATGGCAAAATGCACGGCAATGTTCAAGGGCAGAGGATACGTTATCCCCGACGACGTGTCTTACATTTACGCCGACGTGTGCGCCCACAGGGTGATCCCCGCAAGAATAAAGGGAAAAACGCCCTCGGACAGCGAGATCAGGGTCATACTGGAGGATATCTGCGGCTCTGTCGCCGCGCCTAAGGTATAGCCTATGTCAAGGGTGCTTTATCTGATCGTGCTTATAGCCGCCGCCTGCTTTTATCCGCTGTACAGGGACGATCTTTCCTATCTTACGCTGATCTCCGTGCTTATACTGCCGGTGATAATGCTCCTGCAGCTTGTAATAAGCGCCGTATTTCTGAAATACAAGGCGGTCGGCGATAACATTGCGGTTTACAAGGGCAGCGAGGGAGAGATACGGATAGACATATCCAACCGTTCGGTTTTTCCTCTTTCAAATGTAAAAATACGGGTAAGGACAAGGTTTTTGCCGTCGGGAGAAACGAGCGGTTTCTCCGCCGTCGTTCCCGTGCCCGCGCTGCGCACGCAGACGGTGACCGTGAACGTGGGAGCGGAACACTGCGGCACGGCGGAGGTATACGTGGAATATATAAAGATATACGATCTTCTGAGGCTGTTTTCGGTAAAGCTCGGCAAGGGCAGAATGAGCGGAAAGGTATATATAGTTCCGAAGATATCGGAAAGCCACAGGGAATATGCAAAATCGCTCATGTCGGCGGCTTCGCAAGCGTCGGAGGATACCTCGGCCGACGATGTTCGTCCGGCAGGGTCGGGCGAGGTTGCGGGATTTAGGGAATATGCCGCCGGCGACAGGCTCTCGCTTATACATCATAAGCTGAGCGCGCGGTTCGATACGGACATGGTAAAGGTAATGTCCGGCCGTGACGGCGCAAGGTATCTTCTTACGGCAGACCTGTCAAGAGAGGAACTGGCGGAGGATCTCGATCTGCGTGACGAAATACTGGAGCGGTTCATGAGCTGCGCCTATTACATTGACTCCTGGCACGGGGAGGTATACGCCGCCGTTCCGGATAACGCGGAATGCGGCGGAGAGCGGCTTTCATCCGGCAAGGCTGTCAGGTACGAGGGTGGCTCGTCCTATTTCGCCATTGCCAAGGCTCTTTCGGGCAGCGATTATTCGGGAACGGGAGAGAACAGCGGGTATATCCGGTGCGATATGGACTTCGGAGAATTTTAGAACCTAAAGGCTCTTAGGGAGGAGGAGCGGTATGCGGCTTTTTAACGGCGGAAAAGCGGATGATATGCCGAGGGATACGCAGAAAACGCTGCCTCTGTCCGTCAGCATGGGAATGCATATCTCCGCTTACGATACGCGCCCCGTCTATTTTATCATGCGCAGCCTTATAGCCCTCTGCGGGATATTCGGCTCGGTATTTTCCTTTGTGACCGCCTGTGAAAACAGCGGTTATCCTTTGTTTGACAAAGACGAAAGAGCCGGAATAGCCTGTGCGATGATCCTTTCATGGATATATTTTTCCTTTGCGTTCGCCGTTTCCGAAAGGTATCAGACGCTGTCGAAGATACTTGCAAGGCTGGGCGGCTTGGGGGTTATCGCCGTTTCGGTAATGTTTGCCGCCGATTTTGCCGCCGGAGCGGCGGCGCTTATAAACGATTTTTCCTCGGCGGTATATCCCGCCTTAAAGGACGATCCCGTTTTTGAGATATCCTCGGAATATGCTCACGTAAGCGGGAGCGGTTTTTTTTGTTTGCTGACTGTTTTGATATCCATGCTTGCCTGCTGTACGGTGAAAAGACCGAATATCATAGTATTCGCCGCTGCGGTGATACCCCTTGCGGAGCTGTGCCTTTATTTCGGCATGGTGCCGGATCGCGCCTGCTTTATCCTGCTTGCCGCTTCTCTTGCGGGTCAGTTGGCTGCGGAGCTTGCCCGCTGCGGAATGTTTGCCGATCCGGGAGCGGAGAGAATATTTACAAAGACCGCTTCCCAAAGCGCCATTTCGGCGGCGGCAATAGTGCTGCTGAGCTTTCTGGGAGCGTCGGTGTTCATGAACGCCTCGGGATTTTCCCGTTCCGAAAAAGCCGACGCTTTAAGAAACAGGGTCATTGAATATATGAAAACGTTTAGCTGGGAAAAGTTCTCGAACGATATCTCGGCGTCGCTGATACCGGATTTGAGCAAGCAGGTCACTCACGACGGAAGGCTGGGAACTACCGGAAGCGTGGAATTTACGGGAGAGAAGATGATAGACGTCACTCTTCCCGCAGACGCGGCAAATCTGTATCTCAAGGGTTTTAACGGCACGGAGTATACAGGAACAAGATGGAACGAGGGAGAAGCTATGCCTCCTCTCGAAACCAAGATAACCTCGCCCGAATTTTTCGGCGGCAGAGCGCTCAAATGCATTCCGGAATACGCCGATCTGAAAGCGAGGTTCGTTGTGATAAGAACGTCGGGAATGTCGGAAAATATGAGGTATTATCCCGTGAACGGAGCGGGACTGCTGGAGACGGACGGCATAAGGCGCAGATACGGCGTATATTTCCCCGATGACGTCAACTGGCGCAGCCGCGTAATAGACAGCGCCGCAAGCATTACCTTGCCGGAGGATATGGCAAGGGACGAGAAAAAGATGAGAGCTTACGCTTATACCTATTGCCTGGACGTTCCGCAGACATTTACCGCCTATGAGGATTTCTTTTTGGATTTTGAGGGCGGCGATGTAAACGGCTGCCTGAATTTCATAAGAAACAAGCTGGGCAGGGATTATACTTATACCCTCGAAGCGGGCAGAAAGCCTTTCGGAGCGGATTTTGCCCAGTGGTTCTTAACGGAAAACAAAAAGGGAAGCTGTACTCATTTCGCGTCCTCGGCGGTGCTGCTGTGCAGGAGCATGGGCATTCCCGCAAGGTACTGCGAGGGTTTTGTGATAAAACGGGAGGATATCGAGGCTTTTGCCGTTCCGGGAGAGGAGTACGTTACCCTGACCGTACCGGACAGCCGTTCGCACGCGTGGGCGGAGATATATGCGGACGGCTTCGGCTGGGTGTCCTTCGAGGTAACTCCGGGATACGGAAATATAGCCGTAAATCTCGCTTACGGAGAAACGGACTGGGAAAATGCAGTCACATCGGAGATCACAAGCGTTACCACCGAAGCTCCCGCCTTTACCGAGGAACTTTTTGCAGCATCGTATTCCGCGGCGGAGGAAAGCTCCGTGATACCCTCCGCCGAGAATAGAGCAAGCTCATCCGAAACGGAGGCTTACGAAGAGATGATCGCGTCGGAGGACAGCGATATGACGGAAACGCAGACCGTTCAGGCGGAAACATATACCGTTGCAGCCGAGGCAGACGTTTCCGATACTCCTGAAGCCTCCCATAACAATGAAGAGGACCTTTTTGAGAGCGGCGGCTACGGCGAAAACGGGATCGCCGAGCAGACAGAAAGTGAAACCGTCACCGCTGCCGCTTCGGAAGAGGAGAGCGGGGCTGATACGGAGCATTCCGAAAAAGCGGACACCGAAGAGGACGGCGGAGAGATAACCGAGGGCAAAAAACGGCTCAGTCCCGCCGCAAGGCTTGCCGCAGAGATGATCCTGACCGCCCTGCTTGCCGCAGGCGTTTGTCTTGCCGCAAGACAGGCGGTGAAGCTAATCCGAAGAACGGCTCTTGAAAGATCGCCGAATAAAGCGGCTGTAAAAATATACCGTATGACTGCTGTCATCGGACAGATGGGCGGATGCTCCGATGTTCCTCCCGAGGATCTGCCCGGGGCGATCGTCGGCACGTTCGGTTTTGGGGAGCGGGAAACGGAGATAATTGTTTCCTGCGCTTTGAAAGCGCGTTTCGGCGGCGGAGTTACACCGGAGGAGGCAAAAAAATCCGCCGAAAGCTACAACTCCTTTATTGCCCCCGCACTCGGACAGTTGGGAGCGTTAAAAAGAGCGGCAGCCTTTGCGGCGGTGCTCAACCGTTATCATACGCATTGACGCAAAAGAAACCGTTATACCTATGAGAACCGGTTTCGAATGCCGGTCTGCGGCTTTTTCCTCTTCTGCGGAGGAGATCATTGAGTCTGCACGAATTCGCTGTAAACATATCCGCTTATGCCGTTGTAGCCTGTCACATACCATTCGCCGGTTCTTCCGTATATGTTTATAACGGTGCCGTTGGGTATCCTGCCCGATATAGCCGATTGAACGGAGGGGTAATTCCTGATGTTCAGATTTGATCCGTCCGTGACGACAACTCCTGTTCCGACAGCCGCAGGTTCTATGAAGGGCAGTCCGAAATAGTCGCACAGGGACTGCACAAGATTTGCGGCAATGGCGTCAAGATTGCTTTTGAGCCATGCCTCGTCCTGTACGTTGTCATGATACCCAAGCTCCGCCAGCACCGATACCGCCCGCGTCCGTGTTACCTCCGCAAGCGAGGTGGTGGGTACGGTGGTCACCTTTGACGGGTCGGGGTATACAGATTCCATGTTATTTGCAATGATGGTCGCCAGCCGCCTGCTTTCGTCGGAATATGGGGAATAATATATCTCCACTCCTCTTGTAACGGTGGCGTACTGACCACCTCCCGCATTGGAATGCAGGGCAAGATGGACGTTGTACCAGCCGTTGTTGGAATCTTCGATAGCGCCGTTTACATTGCGCGCGGGGTCGTTTCTTGTAAAGGTTATTCCCGACGAGCGCAGATAAGGCTCCATTTTATCGGCAAGTATGTTCATATACTGCTCTTCGTTGCCCTCGGTCGCGTATTTGTTCCACTCCTGAGTGGACGGACTTAAAAAAACACTCGGCATAAAATATTTACCGCCTTTCATCGGATCTGTCCGCAGTGCTGCGGACAATTCTGTTCTTGCTTTCAGATGATAAATATATATGCGCGGGCAATGAAAAAAATGCCGTCCGGAAATATCGGACGGCATTTCGTAAAAATCAACTCCGTAAGGGGCAGAAACCGTTTTTGTATAACGGATCTGTTTGAATCCGCTTTTATGCTTTGTCCCGATCCGCCGACGACCAGAGAAGCATATTGTTATCAAAAAACGCCGTCAGTTCTCCGCTGTTGTAAAGCCATGACAGATATGACCGCACCGTGCTGCCCGCAAGCACGTACTGATTGAGATCCATATTAAGACCGTACCTTGCAAAAAGGCTTTGCAGTACGGCTTCAAAGCATGACGGACGGCGGCATATCTCCATGATGATCTCCGCCGTTTCCATGACCTTGGCTTTGTTGTACCGCGCAAGCTCGGAAATATCCTCCGAAGCCTCAGCGTGGGCGGGAACAAACAGACGAGCTTCCATTTTTCCGACCTTTTCAAGGGTATCCAGATATCCGGCGACATCGTAGATAAAACATATTCCGTATTTTTCCAGGGTTTCCCTGCTTGAAAGACAGTCTGCAAGGAAAATAACGCCGTCGGGCGTCTTAAAGCCGACCATATCAAAAAAATGACCGGGAAGAGGCAGTATTTCCACTTCTTTGGGAAAATCCTCATGAGAAAAGTCCTCGGCGCGGCTTTCACGAGCCATAAGGAATTTATTCCGCAGGGGATCGCAGGGATAACCGCCGTAAAGAAACGACGGCTCCAGCAACGGATGTTCCGTAAAGCATTTTTCAATGCCGCCGGAAAAAATTTTGCATCCGGTCTGCTTTTGCAGATAAGCGTTCCCGCCGATATGGTCGGCGTTTGAGTGGGTATTGAGTATTCCCTTGACAGTCCAGCCGTGCTCCTCGGCAATTTTCCTCACCCTGCGGCCGGCGTCCTTGTCGCTGCCGCTGTCTATCAGGTACGCTTGCGCGCCGTCCTGAAGGTAAACGCCTATTTTAGCGGGGCAGTTTATATAAAAGGTGCGTTCTCCCGCCGGACATAATTCATACATGATTTTTCATCTCCGTTCAATTACCGTTCGGAGAGCAGCCGAACGGTTCTGCTGATCTGAAGATAATTATATCATATGCACGGCCGGAGGTCAAGTCCGGACAATGCAAAAGCGCTTTTGTATTCTCTAACGTTTTTTTCCGCGTTCACTTGATTTCCTTTCGCAGATCGGACATACCTTTCCTGCTGTTTCTTTTGCTTTTCTCATACTTCTTAATATCAAACTTATGCGAAATTAAGCTGTGACCGCCAGTCATTGGCAAACTACCGTTTT
>JAMPAO010000025.1 GCA_023667165.1 Ruminococcus sp.
GTCTGCGGGAGCATTGCATACTACCCTGACGGCGTTGTAACAGCCTTCTTCCGAGCATTCAAAATTTGCGCTTGATACCGTTTCCAACGCCGAAGAAAATACGGGAGATGAATGAGGCTGAAATTTTTTCGGTTTAACGAACTTGTACCCTATCCCAAAGCTGTCAAGATATGTGTCGACCCGGTAACCGTTGGCGGAAAGTATTTCCCGCATATAGTCCTCCACGGTCATATTCACCGCATAATACCGCCCCATGCTTTCGTACTGAGCTGCTATCTGCGCTGTGAAGCTGTTAAGGGTATCGTACATATCGGAAGTCCGGTTGCCGGCGGGACCGTTTTGCTTTTCGTATTCCTCTCTCAGCTTGATAAGCAGCTTTATCTTTTCGGAATCACGGTGCTTGTATCCGAAGTTCGGCAGTTCGTCATCAATATAAACATGAACGGGCAGGGACAATGCTCCCGTCAGCTTGACCGTATCTCCGGTACCCTCTGCGGACATGACATGATGAAGATACACCTCGTCGTATTCCCTGTCGGAGAATACCGTGCAGTATTCCTGCGGGTCGAGAGGCATGGCGAGTTTTCGGAAAAGTCCGTCAAGACTGTACCCCGAAGCGGTTATCGTTCCCTCGCCCTCGTTGTTTGTTTCCTCTCTTACCGTGGAAATATACATAGCCTCACCGTTGTCCGTCCGCCTGACAAACCGCACGGGAGCGATAAGAACGGCATTTTCTTTCGTAGCCGGTACGCAAAGCTCAAAGCTCCCCGCACTGCTAAATCTTCTTGTCCACAAAAGGGAAGAAAAATCGTCTATGAAACCTAAGAGAACACCGTTTCCGTCATGGACTGCGATCTCCATTCACACACCTCCGTATAAAATATCATATTCGCAGGAAAGTCCTATGTCCGCCTTATACTTGCTTACCCGAAATATGTTCATACCGTACCGCAGCTTCAGCGGCACGCATTCGTACCCTATTTTGCTCATCATGTTAAACTGTTCTCCGTCCCTTTCCAGAACTGCGGATATTCTGCCTCTTTTTGTACACAGGCGAAGAGCATCACCGAAGAAAAAGGTATCGTATACCCCGAAGATCTCTCCGGTGACTACGTTTTCAACGCCTAAATTACTGACTTCCTCATTCACGGTCAGAGTAAAATCCGCCCCCGCTTCCGAATCGCCGTCATAGTTTATTGTCAGCAGTCCGTCCGTAAGTTCGGCATGACCTTTCTCGCTGTTTATCCAGTACGGGTCGGGACAGAGCAGGACTATCTGGGTAACAAGAGGGTGTCCGTTGGGAGGGGTGTCGATCTGCGAGCAGTAACCCTTGATGAATTTGCTTTGCAGGGGTGAAATATATTCGAGTGTTATCTCGGTCTTTGGACGGAAGACCCTGTAAAGCCGCAGCTTGGGAGCTTCTGCCGTACCCTCTTTCTGATGATAGCGGGCGTTTATGGTTATCTCCCTTTCGGGAACGTGAAGTCCCGTTACGGCCGAACCGTCGGAGCAGCCTGAAGCGGCTGTCCCCACGGTCGTTTCCGAGCTTACTCCCTCCGCTGAGGTCAGGAATATCTCGGGGTCATTGTAAAAGTCCACGCTGTCCCCGTAACTGTTTCGGGCGATAAGTTTATACTCAAACATTGTTCCGCTCCTTTCAGTATTTTACCGCCGCAAGCTGTAGTCCCCGCCGGGTGTATCGCTTTACGTCCCGGGGAGATACGGGGTCGGGGGTTGTTATGTATTGGTTGAAGGTGAAAGAATCCGAAGAAGCACCTCCCTCAGCCTGAGAAGAACCGCTTTTTACCGTGCCGTTTATACTGCCGTCAACGGTATATACAAGGTTCTTGCTGAATGCAGCGTTCACGCTGCGTGCAGTTTTGTTATACCTTGACAGATCAATAGTTGGGCGCACGATGGGATTAGAGTTTATACCATCAACAACAGACGTGCTTATTGCTGAGATGGTTTTAGCCATGTTTTTAGCAGCTCGTTCTCCATTTTGAAATATATTGTCAGCAGCAATGCTGAAATCAGACGGAACAGCATTCACCATGTCCTTTGAGGCACTCGCCATCGCTTCACAGAAGCCGCCGCTGAGTCCTGCCGCAAGATTTTTACCAATCTCCCTTTTGAATAATTCTGACGGCGAATGTATCTCATACCTCTTTTTTATTTCGTTTGTTATGGCGTCACAGGTTTGGCCTACCATATCAAGCGTTTCTTTTGTACCGTCCGACAGACCCTGCGCAAGTCCCAGAGCCATATAATAACCGATGTTCTTTGCGCTGTCGGGGAGAGTATTTATAACGCCGAGCATATCGTTTACGTACTCATCCGCAGCATCCTTAGCTGCCTGACCGTACAGCATCCCTGCAATTTCCTTGCTGAGGGCGTCTTCCTTTTCCCGCTTCTTTATTATTTCGGAAAGCGCGGCGTCGTCCAGACCGTTAAGGTATTTCATGACGGCGATAGCTTCCTGTTTGTCCATCTGAGCTATTTCGGCAAGCAGCTCGTTGGGGATATTTTCTCTCGCAGTCAGCTTTTTAAGCTCATTGCGGTATTTGGTGAGCAGAGCATTGTTTTTATCAAGCTCATCGTTGAACTTGACGCCTATTATCTCATCCTCGTTGAGTCCCGAGTCCACCTTTTTTTCGTAATCTGATTTGTACTTGTCATACTCTTCATTGAGCTTTTCAAGCTGTTTGCGGTAGTTTTTCGCTATAAAACTGTTTTCGCCGTACTTCTTTTCGCTTTCCTCAAGCTGACGGTTAAGAGCTCGTATTTTTGTTTCATACTCCTCAGCGCCCTCCTCGTACTTGCTTTTATTGGTAGTGAAAGTCAGCGAAGCTGTGTATGTGGTTTTGTTATCATCAGCAAACTTCTTTATTTTGTCGCCGATGTCCTCCATTTTGTCCTCATACGCCGACTGGATCTCGTCCATACGCTCCTTGATGTGTTCAGCCATTTGCTCGTTGGCATACTTCACCAAGTCGATCTGTGCGGCAGTGTTCTTTTTCAGAAGCTCCAGATATCTTTCGTCATACTCCGCTTGAGTTACTTTGCCTGTTTTATAATCCTCAAGAAGACCGTCATAGTCCTCTTCGGCTTTTTTTAGCTGTTTGCTGCGGGCGTCATCAACAACGTCGTTCAATTCCTTCAGTTCGTTCGGACTGAGAGCCGCTGTCATTTCGTCTGTCAGTATGCCGCTCAACGAATCAAGTCCGTTTGCGTTTATACTCTCAAAAATACCATTAACGTCAAATCCGCTGAAAAGAGTATATTTTGAAAGCTCGTCGTTCAGATCACTCAGCTTGTTTTTAAGCTCTTGAACCTGAGCGCTTTCCGCTCCGTATTTTTTCGTTGCATTCTCTATTTGAGCGTTTACTTTTTCGATGTCGGCTTGTATTTCGGTTATTTTTTCGCTGTTTCCGCCGAACATATTGTTGACCCAGTCGCTTATGCCTCCAAAGCCGCTTTCTTCAAGCATGCTTGTTAGGCTCGAACTGTCCGGCATTATTTTGCTTATGATGCCGTTGAAGTCGACGGTGCTGCCCAGCTTGCCTTTTACCCAGTCAATGCCCGATTCCAAAGCCGAGTCGAAACCGCCGGTAAGAATATTTCCCAGATTTTCGCCTGCAGCCGCTACGTCACCGGCACCTTCTTCGGTTCCTTCCACAAGTCCCGCGTCAACGAACATTCCCCTAAGGATCATTTCCAATGCCGGCGAATGAATGCCCAAGGTTTCATCGACAGACTTCAGAAGAGTATTGCCTATAAGTGTTCCTGCTGCCGTAACTGCTGCAATATCACCCGTAAGACCTAAAACGAAGCCCTCTGCGGCATATCTGCCCGATTGGATAAGATCGGTCCGTTTTCCGTTCAGCTTGGCAACGACTCGGTTTATCATACCCGAAGCCGCTGCGTCTATCTGTGCATACGAGTCGTCAAACTTTCCTGTGAAGCTGTCAATACCCGTGTCTGCTATTTGAACAAGACCCTCCTTGAAATTCTCAATACCGCTTATGTCAAGTCCGTTTGCGTCCTTAATAAACGTCAGCAAGTCGTTCAGACGTGTGACGACAACGGAGAATTTGTTTTTATCAAGGTTTTCCGTGCGGATACTGAAATCCCTCAGATATGTGCCGACGCTGCCTATACAGATAAGATTTTCCGTAAGCTTTTCGGAATTTATACCCAAACCTGCAATACTGTTAAGAGTGAACGCTGCCTTATGAAGAGCCTCAAAAATGCCATTGAGCCTGTCATCTGAAACATTCAGGTCTTTTACCGTGTCGGAAAATTCTACCAGTTTTGCGCCTACGTTATCAAGTCCGTCCAGAAGCGTTGTCCATAATTGCGTGTAACCTTCGCTGCTGTTGTTTATATCGCTTACAACTGTAAGTACCGATGCTACTTTTCTAAGCAGACCCACGGCAAACTCCACATCGTCAGCACTTTGCGCCACAGTGGTGCTGTAGACGGCAAAATTTCTCATAGCCCTGCCGAATTCCGCAAGTCCGTCTGCAAGGGATACCCAGTCGTTGTCGCCTATAAGCCACGCCAATGCGCCGCCGCTGTTTGGAAATAGATTTTGAAGCTCGGCGAGCGACTGTCCCGACCTTACGGCTGCGGCTATATCGTCCCCGTATGCACCGATCCCATCGACTTCTTCCCCGAATCTCATTAGGGACATACCGAACGAAGCAAGTCCTATACTGATCGTACCCCAGTCGTTGTCGCCTATAAGTCCCGCAAGCAGTCCTCCGGTATTTGGAAAAGCATTTTGAAGTTCTGCGAGCATTTCGCCGATGTGTACGGCTGAAAGCACGCTTTCTTCATATTTGCTTATTTCCTCGACCTCTCTGCCAAAGTTCATTAGGGACATTGCAAACAGAGTTATACCTTGCTTGACTTCTCTCCATTCTTCAACCTGTGCAAAACGGCTTACCGAGTCGGTGTTTATTTCTCCTATAGCTTTTCCTGCATCCGCCGCTTTGGCAATGTGAGGTATAAACTCGTCTATGGGAATATTGGATATATCAGGTCTTCGCCCGCTCAGTATCATTCCAAGAGCTATTAGGTCGGAAGCGAATATCTCGATCCCGTCAAGACAGTTTGAGAATACGTCTTTTTTACTTATAGCGCCGAAACGGGACTTCATATCGGCAATAGCATTGCCTATAGACGACACCAGTTCTATGGCATTTAGGTCATCTGCGGTCAGACCGGAGAGGGACTGAGTGATCTTGTTCATGTCCTCGACCATCTTGTCAACGCCGCCGGTTTTAACTCCTTGTACCGCTCCGCCTATGAAAGAACCGAGAGCATATCCCAAACCCGAGAGCAGTTCTCCCAGCATGTCGACACCTTTAATAACAGCGTCAAATACTCCGTCACTGCATAAAGCTCCGATAATGCCGCATACGGCAGCAAGAGCGGCAATGACTGCCGCAACGATGCCGATAGCAGGCAGAGCGGTAGTCGCAGTCGCGCCTACGAGAGTACATATAGCCATTGCTCCCGCAAAAGCAAGCATCGCGACAGAGAGAGCCGCGGAAGCTGCAAGAAGATTTATGGGTTCGGCCATAGACAGCAAACCTACGCATGCGGCCAGTCCCGCCGCCGCAATCGTCATAGGGATAAGAGCAGGAACAGCCGCCGCAGCCCCTGCGCCTGCTATGGACATGATAGCCATCATCCCCGCAAAAGCGAGCATTGCGACAGCCAACGCACCCGAAGCGGAGATAAGCCCGAGGGGATCACACTTTGAAAGTTCGCTGATAAGCACCGACACACCTAAAACCACAGCACCCATAGGTATTAGAGCCTTAAGTCCCGCTAAAGCAGGAGCTTGAGCCTTTCCTATAAGAACCAACGACCCCGACAGAGCAAGCATGGCTGAAGATAAAGCTGCCGCCGCCCCTATCAGCTTTTGAGTGTCAAGTAAAGTAAGAAGCGCAAGCACTGCACTAAGACCAAGTATAACTGCGCCGATAACCAGCATTGATTTCTTTGCTCTTGTAGCATACCTGCTGGCATAAACGATAAGTGCCATTAACGCCATTAACGTGCTGACGCATACGGTAGGTACAACGAGAGTTTTGGGGTCGAGAAGACTGAGCATGGTTATTACGCCTGCCAGTACAACGATCGCCCCCGACATCAGAAGCAGCATTTTACCGACATTGGCTGCGTACCTGCCGCAGCGTTTTGTTAAAACCATGATCCCGGTAAATATACCGAACAGTACTCCTATAGCTGCGCCTGCCTTTGCGAGAGTTTCTCCGTCGGTATCTCCGATTATTTTGACGACCGCGCACAGAAGCAATATCGCCTCGGACATAGCCAATATGCTTTTTCCTGCTTCTCCGGCGTGTTCTCCAGCCTTTGAGCTTGCCAGCATAAGTCCCGCAAACATTGTTAAAATGCCTGCAAAACTTACAAGCGCTTTTTTCAGTTCTCCCGGCTTGTATGCGTTGATCTTATCTACCATACTTAATAGCAGACCGATAGATACGACCGCCGCTATAAGTGTTCCCGCTGCGCCGAAATTTACATTCTTGCATGCGGCCGCTAACAGAACCAGACCGCCTACAGCCGCCGCCAGTATGCCTATTTTTCCCTCAAACGCACCCGGGTCAACGGCAGCGAGTCCTCTGAGAGCGAGAACCAGCACACCTACAGCCGCAGCCAGTGCGATCAGAAAGCCTGAATTTTTTGAAAGTTCCGGAGCGAACTTGCTTATAGCGATAGTTGCCGCGGAAAACACTGCCAACAGTATCGTCAAAGCTCCCATATTTTTGAAAATAGCCGCCGAATCGAGTTTTTCAAAGCCTCTTAGAGCCAGTACGAGAACGCTGAGTCCCACGGTAAGACCTAAGATGTTCAGAGCCGCAATGTTTGCTTCGCCCGATTTTTCTGCCAGCTTCGCTATGACGCCCACAAGCACAGCCATCGTTACCATTATGGTCGATACTGTGGTAAGAGTCGTAACGGAAAGCTGCAGTTTATTACTGTCGATATTGGATATAAGAGCGAGGGCGCCCGCCAGTATCAGAACGCCTTCCGCCAGATGCCTAAGTCCCACCATAAAACTGTCAAATGCGTCGGCTTTGGCTTTCATATTTATGGCTTTTGAAATAGACTTCATCACACCCGCAAAGGATGTTGCGGGCTTTGTGATATTGCTGCTTATATTCTCGACGACTTTTAATATCTGATAAAGCTCTGCGCCGAGGCCGATGAGTAAAGCAGATATTCCCGCCGCAATGAGAGTGCTTGCCTTGATGTTCTCCGCAAAATACGATAAAAAACCGGTAATATGTGTCTTGGCGTTTGTAAAGAACCCTATGATTTTCTCAAATGCCTTTTTAATGGGTTCCACAAATTTCTCAATACCGGAAGTTATGAATGATATATTGCCTGTTACTTCCTTTTTACATTCCTCCGACTCTTCACGAAGCTCGGCAAATGCGCTGCCGTCTTCTGACGAAACAGACTCGCTGCCTAAAGACGAGATGTTTTTACGAAGCGCGGTCAAAGCCTCCGATGCCTTGGATATTCCGGTTTCGGCCGAATCCGTAAAAGTTGATATTCCGTTGCCTGCCGCCGATACAGCATTGTTTATGCTGCCGAAAACGTCAAGACTTCCCGCCCATTCGCTTATTGCAGCGGCTCCGTCCTCAAAACGGTTCACAAGGTATCCTATACCTTTGGCTACGGAGTCATTTTGAACCGCCCAGTCAGTGAATTTTGTTAGCAGATCGCCCGCCGACGCAAGCAGCTCCAAAATGTCAATGTCGGTCTTGCCTATCAGCTTTGATAAACCTTCAAGGGCTGTGTTCAACACAGTTTTAACAGTTATGCCGATAAGCCTGAAAACCGAAAAAACGCCCTTAAACGTTCTTTTAAGTTTGTCGGCGGTTTCGTCTGTCAGCACAAGTTTTTCCGAAAGATAATGAACTCTTTCAAGTATGGTATATAAGGTTTCCGCAGTGACAGGAGGGAACACCTCAGACCACGCTTCTTTGACTGTGTCAAGTATTCCCGTAAGTCCTTCGATAGCGTTCCTGAAGGAATCAATAAGCAGTTCCCGTCCGCTCGGACGTTCAAGACTGTTCAGCAGCTCGTTGATATCAGAACCGCTTTCACGGGCTTCCTTTGCCATTTCACGAAAAACGGCTGCCTGTTCTTCGGAATAACCCATACTTTTTAACTGGGCGTCCGAAAGATCCTCGAGGATAAAGGTTTCACCTTTCAGTTTGCGGTTTACGATATCCTGAACCTCTGCATAGTCGTAACCCAGATTGGTGAGCTTTTTCATACGCTCTGCACCGTTTCCGAAGTTACCCGTAAGCACCTTGTTTGATATATCGTCAAGCGACTTGAATTTTTCGGAAACGTCTTCTGTAACGTTAGCCGCTTCTGAAACACTGCTCGCAAGGCGTTCAAAGGTCATTCGGATATCGTCCCCCGAGAAAAGCTGTTTTTTCACAGCGTCCTCAAAGCTGTCCGCCATCTTCATTATCTCGTCAACGTTTTTTCCGTTGGCTTTGGCAGTTTCCGATATTTCATTTTGAAATTGTTCCGCCGATATTCCCGCTTCGCCTATTTTCTTTACCAGCTTGTCCCAGCCGGATTCCATAGCGTCCGTAAGTAAAGCGTTGCGTACCTCTCCGCTTGCCGCAAAAACGTCGTACAGCACTTCCGCAAACTCGGTCCAGACTTCCTTTGCTTTTACATAATCGCCTATGACTATTTCAAAGCTGGTCATCCAGCCGGTGCTTACAGCGTCCTTGGCGGCGTTTATGGCGTCGGTCAGAGTCTTTGCTTCCTGAGCAGCCTTAAATGCCTTTTCGCCCAGTTCCATAGACTCACCGCTGACCTTTTCCATAGCCTCGGCGCAGAGAATACCCTCCCTCGTTGATACCTTGTAGACCTCGTCGGCGTACTCACCGTATTTGCCCAGCGTTTTAAGCAGCACATCACTTGTAAACCATTCATCTTTTAATGCGCTGTTAAAATCAACAATACTTACGGCATTTCCTTCAAGGGTTTTAATGACTCCGTCCGTACCTTTTGTAAGCGTACCGCAGGCAAGGGCAGTTTCAATAATATTTTCCTTGAACTCCTGCGTTGCCATGTTGGCGTTTTCGATCGACTTCCAGTCTATCAGTTTTACGGAGCCAACGCCGATAGCCTGGGCAAAATTATACATCGCACGGCTTGCTTCGTTGATACCTTGACCGGAAACCGCAGCCAAGTCTGCTATACCCTCCATAGCCGTAACAGCGATATCCAAATCAACGCCGGCGGAGGTGAACTTTCCAATGTTATCCACCATATCAACGAAATTGTATGATGTTTCATCGGTAAACCAGTTAAGCTTGGCAAGAGAAGCCGTGACCTGTTCCACGGATTTTCCCGTGGCGTTCATTATCGTCTGAACTGCGGCAGTTTTTTGCTCGTACTTTCCGAAGCCTTCTGTTACTTGATCTATGGTAAGACTTTTTACAAGCTGTTTGCCTGCATCTACTGCGGAGTTTGTAATATTGGCAATAGCAGTGACTGCGGCTACCTCGAGAGTTGAAAATTTAACGGTTACAGCCTCTATGCCTTTTTCAAGAGGACTGATATCTGCTTTCGCCGCTGCTTTTTCAATACTCTTAAAGCTCTTTTCCGCTCCGTCAAAATTCATTGACCCTTTCAGCTTTTCAATGCTTGATATACTGGTGCTTACGCCTCTTTCAAACTGGCCGTTGTCAAAGCGCATCTCCACAACACGTTTGTCTATAACGTTACTCATTATCTCGTGATCTCCCTCCAAGCGTCTTCAGCTATTTTATCAAATACCGGCTGTATGGCGGGATTTATGTAATCTCTGCCTTGTACCCAGCCGCCGCTTGCCGTGGCATGACCGTACTGCAAAACAATTGCTATGGGAACCTCATTTTGAATGTTGGAGTTGTGGAACGCAATAACCGCCGTACCGTCTTTATTTTCTATCTCATAGCTCCAAGATGAAGCTGTCAGACCCGTGTCAACAGGCGTAGCCTCTGCGAGTGCGGCGCAGCCTATGACCCCGTATTTATTGAGCAGACCTATGCCGATAACATTTTTTGCTCTTTCAAGAAATCCGGTCAGCTTCTTAAAGTTGCCTTTAGATCTAAGCGTTATCACGTTCGCACCTCCTATCCTTTACTTCCCCGTGCTTTGCAGCGCTTGGCATTTAACGCTCTGTACTGAGCGAGAGTATCTCTTTTGCTCATTTTTTTCTTCGGTCTGTTCTCGATATCGCATACCCTGATAAGAGTCATAAGCCTGTTCAAGTGCCATTTTTGACACTCAAAAGGAATATTCAGCATTATCATCCAGCAGTATATTTTTTCTGCTGTGACCGCTGAACGGGATGGCGAATGCTTTTCTTCCTCGGAAAACCATGTTGCAGTCATCGGTTCGTTGATATAGTTATTTACGCAGTCTATTATATCGGGGGTGACGCATTTATACACTATCGGATCAACATTTTGTGTAATGGTCATGCATCGGATGTAATCCGCAGTTTCTTCATACGTCTTCGGTTTATCCGAGAAAAAAGGTTTTCGATGACTTGCTTCCCATTTTGAAAGGGAGACGAGGGAGTGCTCAAGTGCAAGTTTTGTTTCCTTCGAATAAAGAAACTCCTGCGTCCTTTCGTCAAACAATTCCATTGACGGAATGGTGACCGTCAGCATATCCCATGTCTCCTTTTATGAAAAATACTTGCTTTCTGTTTTCGGGACGGAAAGAACTGTGATGTTTGCTTCTTTCGCAAGATCGCCGGGAAGAATTCGGTTGACAAAATCAGCGGCAGCGTCTGCATTGGACGCGACCTCCATAAGCAGCTCCGTATACGCCTCGGTCTGTTCAAAAGCAGCAGATAGAGGAACTCCGTCCTTGCCTGTTTTGTAAAAATACTTTCCATCCGGCGACTTCTCACCGTAGGATTTAAGGATAATAGTCTTGAACAGCTTGAATATCTCACTTTTATCGTTAGCGGCGACAACATCCTGCAGGAGCTTTACAAATCCGCCCTTTGTGGTGATCTCCAGCTCCATAAGCTCCGCTTTGCTGAGATTGAATCTGAACTCCTCGGTCTTGGAATTACCGTCGTAATCGGTGTATGTAATAGTTTTAGTAAGCATAATAAAATCTCCTTTATCATTTTGAAAAATAGGGCGTACCGCACGAGTACGCCCTTAAACGGTAAATTATTCTTTTTGCAGTGCAACGGCAGAAGAGGCGTCTTTCATTATTTTGACTACCTCTTCCGGCAGGGGCAGCCTTGCCTCGGTTTCGTTCGTACCGTAAAGCACGTCTTCGATCGCCTTCATTGCTTCTTTGGATACCTTGCTGCTGTCAATGGTGAGGATCGAAGTAGGTTTGTGGTCTTTGACCTCAACGGGAGTGGTCGAAACCTCCCACGACATTGTTGCCGCGTCGGGACTGTCGTTGATGGTGTTGTATGACCTTTCCGAGGGCGACGCTTTGCAGCCGTAAATAAGGTGCAGCTTATAAGCGTAATCCGATCCCTGTACATCGTTGCCGAGTGCAGTTCTGTAACACAGTCCGAAAGACAGTCTTGACTGCATACCGATACTGATACCCGTATCCAGCTCCGCCGAGCCGTCGCACTGTTCAAATGCGTCGGGACGTGTATATGCTTCGATAGTAAGTCCCAGTTCCTCTGCACTGAGCAGGTCGAGGTACTTGATGTCGTCCGCATATATAGCATTCGATTCCGCTCCCGAAGGGTTTTCGCTTACAGAGCTAAGACCGTTCCAGGCGTAACCCTTGTTGTAGGTCTTTGTTGCGACATCAATCGGATACAAAACGCCCTTTTTTATACCCGTTTCATAAAGTCTGTCGCCTGTTGCGTCCCAAGTAAGTACTGACATAAATGATCTCCTCCTAAAAATACAAAGTGAAAATATAATGATTTAGCCCATCGGCAGTGAAAAACCGATCGAAACGGCACTTGGGGAGTGCTGCTATCCGATCGGTAAATTCGCTGTCGGGGGACTTGTCGATAAGTGTAATGCGATAAGACTTGTCCGATTTATAAGGCAGGTCGTCGGCATACAGATGGTCTATGGAATTCAGAGCGTAAACGATGGCGGGGTATTTCATCTTTACCGATTCCGGCGGCTGAAAATACACGTTCCTGCTGCAGAGTATCTTTTCAAGAATACTCTGGAGCTCTGTCCTCCTGTTCATTGTAAACACCTCCGAGAGTAAGAATGAGCCGAGGAAAACTCACCTCGGCGTCGGTAACAGTCCATTTTGAACCCATAAAGTGAACATACTTTATAGAGTGAAAATTGTCATAGGCAAAAGGATCGGCGATAACACTTATCTGGTTGGATACGGTTATTTCCGGATTTACCTGCCCCGACGTCTGCATTCGTCTGGTGTTGCGTGTAACATCGCCGTAATAGCTGCGTTCGCTGACTCTTTCTGTCCATACCCCGGGAGATGTTTGCTCTGTAACAGAGTATCCCACGGCTCCGTAAAATTTAGACATTGTCGTCTGCCGTATCGTCGGCACTGCCCGCTCTCGCTGTTTCTATAGCGATAGCGGAATAAGGGACAGTAAGAGCGCCGGAGCAGCGGGTTTCAATGAGATATTTCTGCTGGTTGTAGTCAATGTCGAAATCGTCGAACATGTTAACAGCACCGCCCTTGTCTGCACCGATGTTGTAATCGGAAATATTAACGATAATACCCAGCAGTGTGCCGCCGTTCTTACCTTTAACATTCTCCATTACTGGAACGGTGACTATTTCCTTCACTCTCAGCTTTCTTGCAAGCTGTGTTTCGTCGGCATATAAAGGCCTGCCCACTCCGTCCTCTAAAAGCAGACAGCCTGTAAGTACGTCCTCGGTGGTGTAAAGAGTGGGATTTCCCGAACCCTTATAGAACTTTCTGGAGCGGATAACAGTCTTGATGAATTCGGCGGCCGCCTGTTCTGCGTCCATGGAAGCAGACCCGGGGACAACGGCTTTAACTGTGTACAAGTCATCATCGAAAGCAATAGGACGTATATGCGTTTCGTCGATCTTATCCTCGGAAGATGACATTCTGCCGTCACCGATAAGCGCAGCACGTGCTATTTCCTCGTTGAGCATCATTCTCATTTCGGTTTTAAGCCAGCTTACAAGGTCTAAATCCACAATGTCTGTCACATCGTCACGGTCAAGTTTTTGATGCTTATAAACAGTTGTGGGTTCGGTGATCCTTTTGAGCAGAGTAAATACTTCGTTCTTTTTGCGGTTGCCTTTTATGTAACCCTTCGCTCTTGCCTCGTCCTCAGTGATATCAGCGAACACCGACTTGATACGGGAAAAAGGCGTGTGGTGTACTGCTCCCATTATCTTATCGACCCAGCCCGTATTCCGCTTGATAAATGCCGGCACATTAGCAAGGGTTTTTGCGTCCGGGAACAGGTACTCTATGTTCTTTATACCGTATTCTTCCGCATGAGCCAGAAAACTTTCTCTCATAGAACCGTAACGCTTGGCGTCGGTAATTATGGCGGACATTGCCGTGTATATAAGCTCCTCGGAGCCGTTTTCCGTGCCGCCGAAGTTAATAGCGGAATGCTTGAGAACAGATCCCGTATTCTTATCCTCACGGTCAAAAATATTATGCTTCATTGTTTCATTTCCTCCTTCGTTTTCTTCGTCTTTTTCGCCATCAAGCATCGCCATTCCTATCATTATATTAACGACGTCCTTCTGCTTTTTGGACAGTGAATTGTAAATATCACCGAAACTCTCGTTTTCGTCTTCGCCGGATTTTTCATCCGAATGGTTCAAACTGCCGTCGCCAACGACAATGTTTTCTCCCGTATAGATAACGGCTTCGTCGGCGCAGTCATCGTCAATTCCGATACCGCTGTGGGACATTACAGACTCTATATATGCTCCGGGATTAGCGCCTGCAATAACAAGGCTTACCTCTTTTATAGAGCCGCTTTGAACATTTCTGTTCTGCTGGCAAAGGTTGTTGGCATATATAGACAACTGAGTGATGTCCCCATGCTGTACCATTTTTTTAGCTTCCTTGCCTTTTTCGGTATCGTTGAAAGAACAGTATGCGTAAACGCCGTCTTCCCGATTTTCAAGCACAGCATGACCCAAAATATTTGAGGGGTCGCTGTGACAGTGATTCCACACCAAGGGCACTTTTTCCTTGTCGTTATGCTTAAATGCGTCTTTGAGAATTATACGTCCGTCCGAGCAGCGCATATTGCTTTTGGTTGCCCAGCCGGCGAAATCATATGTCTTCTCCATTTTGATTTTCCTCCTTCTTGATATGTTGTGTTGTGCTTGGAGCATCTGCGCCGTTTGCCTGGCTGATGTTCTTGTTCCGCAGCTCGTCCGCCTTAGGGTCGTCAACAGGCTTCATTCCTATAATAGGTCTGAGCTCGTTTGTAGACATTATCTCGTTTCTGGTGAATTTGTCCGCTATCTCCGCTATCTCTGTTACGCTTACCAGCTTGAACGGGTCACGGAAATAACGTATCGCCTGATTTTGAGAACGTGCGGTTTTTGTGAGGAACTTGCGGTTCATCTCGTCGGTAACAGCCGCTATAAACGGTTCTATAGAACGGTTGAAATAATTTGTCATTACCTTATCGTCCGCCGTGCCGTCCAGTATCTCACGGCAGATACCTAACTGGCTGTAAAGCATACTCGTTAGGTATTCTATCTGCTTCATAAGATTATTTTCTATCGGACGGTTGAGCTGCGTTATTCGTTCTGTTCCGTCTGTGTAAGCAACACCGTACTTTGAACCGTAAAGCTGATCTTCTATGTCCTTTCTTCGTCTCTCCGCTTCCTCTCTTTTCGTTTGTGACTTGATGACATAGGGTAACTGGATAATAAGGTCAAGCTTTCCCGAGCCTGACTGCTCATCTATAGCGTCGAGAATCGCCAGTTTTCTGATGAGCCTTTGCATTGTCGAATTAGGCTCGTTTATCACTGCATACAGCGGGTTTTCAACGATGGCTGCAGTCTTTTTAGGTACCGTAATATCCTCCTTATATCCCGTGCGTTCGTTGTAAAGCCGCACTTTTACATGAGCAGGATACCATTCCAATATTTTACCCACCCGCAAAGAGCGAATGTCGTAGCCTCCGGAAATATACGGATCATCGGTTGTTTCCACGGGAACTATAGCTATACAGCCCTCGTCCAGCAGACTCATTACAGCGTCTTGAATAAACGCTCTGCCCGACTGGTCTATATTGGCTTCTGTCGTAAGGCAGTAATTAAGCCCCGAGTTAATAACGTCTTTGAATCTTCCGTTATCGTCCAGACGTACATGCTGTATAGTTATCGCTGCTACATCAAGAGCGATACGGTTGTACACCGACGTCACTACTGTTCGTTCGTTGCCTCGTGTAAACCTTGCTCTGTCCGGACGGTAATAATTTCCCGAGCCGTAATAAAAGCTGTGTTCCGTAGGGTCTCTCGCCGTAAAGGCGTTCCATGCGTGTCTGAGCCTTGCGCCCAGTGAAATGTTCGTATTCATTTTGAAATTTTACCTCTCTTTTCCGACAGTTGAGAAAATACTGCTTTGATCATTCAAAAGCGTCCTTGTTGGCCTTGTAGGCTACATACGCATCCATCATAGCCGCTACAGGGTCAATTTTCTCCTCGTACCTTTTTTTCATGAGTTTGCGGTTTCCGTTGGTGTCCTCGACAGCGATGCAGTTGCCCATGGCAAACGCCATTATCTCCTCATCAAAGAGCAAAGCCCGTTCCTCGGCAAGAGTTTTCAGCTCGCCTAAAGGGACGCTTTCCGTCTTAGCTCCCTGTATAACCTTTTCCACGCCGAAAGGACTGTTTTCCGTTATATACCGTTCAACAAACTCCCTTGCGTTATACGGGTCATACCCGAAGCATCTGACATCGTACTCACTGCTTTGTATGTGTCTGTCAAGATCGTCATATACCTGCATCATATCGAGGAGCATCCCCTCCATTACCACAAGGCTGCCCTCGGATATAAAGGTTTCATATTTCACCCTCATAGCTCCCGGGAGCTGATAGAGTTTTCTCGATGTAATGTAATTTCTGGTTTTTACCCCGAAATTTCCCCTCGCAAGAGGAAACAGAAAAGTAAAGGAACAAAAATCGTCCCCTTGGGACAGATCTCCTCCCAGAGCGCATGGCATACGCCAATATTCCCGCTTCCGGTGGGGCAAAGTTTCCTCGTAAGTGAAATAGTAAGTGAAACCCTCCATGGGTATTCCGAAACGCTTCGCCAAAATATCATTGCGCACTGCGGGAGCGGCTTCCATTCGGTTTACATCTCTTTGGTATGTTTCGTAGCTGACCGTCTTTCCGAGATTAGGATTGGCTTTTATCCACATAGATGGGTCTGCCACCTCGTCTATAGAGTCCAGCTTGTAAAACCATATGGATACATGTGGGTCATCCGGTTCTCCTTTAAGGTAATTCATAAGCTCCATTTTTATGGTATCACCGCAGCCGTTCCTCACAGTACCCTCCGAAGAAGCTGCTATAATGACATAGTCATCTACCTTGCTGGCTCCCTGTTCAATAGCGCCGATAACGTCCTCTCTGATATCACAGGAAAGCCATTCGTCCACTGTAGCGACCTTGCATTGCAGACCCTGCAGCTTGTCTATCGACATAGGACGTATCTCTAACCACGAGCCGGTCATAAAATTTTCTATTCCTTTTTTAGTAGACGCAAGCTTCACTCTGTCCGATTTTGAACCGGTGGTATTGCGCAGATTACCGTCAGTCAGCAGTTTGAAATACGGACCTCTTGCCCTTGTTATAGCTGTTCTGATAGGACTTATTACCTCTTCCGCCTGCCTCATAGTCGGAGCAGTGGTTATTTGGTGGGTGGTGGTAGTGTCTACGTTAAGAAAGTAATTTTGCATACAGGACATATACATGGATTTTGCAGCACCTCTGGCAACTCCCAGATACTGCTTGTTCCGCAGCCGATGTTTTATCTGCCGCGTCACATAATGACCGCCGTGACCTGTTACGTCCGGTTCGTATACGCTTCTTTCCACAAAATAAAACCAGCCTAAAAGGTCTTCCGCCCATAGCTTGAATGTGTCCAGCAGATTAAGGTCTGAACCGTCCGTCAGGGTAAGTTCGTTTTCGCAGAAAGCGACAAATCCCTCCACCGCCTTGTCGTCATAGTAATATCGGGGGTCGTCAATAAGACGGTCTATACGGTTCATATGCATGGATACTTCTTGGTTTACGGGTATTTCGCCGTGCAGAACCTTTTCCCGAAACTTACTGTAATATATAGGGACTGCAATATTGGATAAAGACACGTTTGTTCACTCCCGTTTTCTTTTTAACGCTTAAACAGTCCCAATATTTTTTTGACCGCACGGTCGCCTGCACCGATATAAGATTTGGTGGTTTCGATCGATCTTTCGTATACGCCCTTAACAAAGTCTTTGCCTTTGTTGATGATTTCTGTTCCCTTTCTCGCAGTAGAAGCTGTCGCTCTGGTCAGCTCTATTGCGACAGTGATATCGACGCCCGTTTCTTCTTCGATAGCTTCCGCAACCGCGTCCAAAGTGTCGCCGGTCATAATATCCACCACGTCCAGCGCCTGCTCGGTGTCAATGTTTTTTACAATCGCCGTTACATCGTCGAGCGTTACTTCCCCTAAGTTCATTCCCTCTATAAGGTTCTGTAATTTCTCCTCGCCGCCCAATGCTCCCGACATACTTTTCATCAGTCTGTACGATTCCGAATCGGGGTCTTCTATTTCCCTTGCGAATTGTTCTGCAAATTTTGGAAAATCCGGATCGGATTGCATTTCGTCGATTGATTTTTTCACGTTTCCGTTATTCTTCAGAATGATTTTGGTTGCTTTTCCGTAAAATTCAGCCATAGCGCTGCGGGAACGGTTTTTCGATCTGGACTCATCATCGTCCTTGCGTATGCCCCATTTCATACCCAACACTCCGTAGTGGTAAAGCTCCTCGCTCACAGAAGTATCACTCCTATTACAATAAATTTAGTCGGTAAAGCCATAGCAAGCCAGTTATGTCTTTACACGCACTCATACTTAAGTTATAATGGAAGCAGTGATTGGACTGACATATCACTCCTTGGGTTTCATGCGCCCGTATTAAAGACCGTCATCCATGCTTTCATTATAGCGTTCGATTTTGCAGGTTGAGCCAACCGTTTGCGCTCGAGTCACCCAACAGACAGAATAGGTAATGAGTAAAAGCGTGGTTTATCCGATTACACAAATTCATATTGTTAGGAGAGATATTTATGAACGCAGTAGGCATCGACGTTTCCAAAGGCAAAAGCACGGTTTGCATTATGCAGCCTTTAGGAGTGGTCATAGCTGAACCTTATGACGTTTCACACAACGCTCAAGAGTTGAAGGAGCTCGTAGAGCGACTGAAACTCTTGAGCGGCTCGCCTTATCTGCGGAAAACGCTGTTTCAGATTATGGTTGTTCTTATTCAGAACCAGCCTGATAATGACGCTGTTTATCAATTCCTTGACAAAAAACGTTCCGAGGGCAAGCCGTATAAGGTCTATATGATGGCTGCCGCAAACAAGTTCCTGCGGATTTATTACGCCCGTGTAAACGAGGTGTTAAGTAAATCAAGTTAGTTTTTGCTGAAATATTTGTATTTTACTTAACAATTCAGACTGCTTAGTGCGGTCTTTTCGGCGTACCTGTTTTTGCTTTTGTTAATTATTTGTGAATTATGCTTTTTAGGGCTTGACTTTTATTTGCAGGTCTTTACTTTTTCTTGTCTTTATCTTTATACTCTTTTGTGTCTATTACGTTCTTTCCCATAATAGAATTTATGGTTGAGGCTATAACGTATCGGCTAAGGTCTTTGGTTACCTCTCCTCCTGCTTTTGCTGCGCCCGAAAGAACGTTGTTTATAAGATCTTCCGCAAACTTTTCCCCTCGGCTTTTGGCTTTCTGTTCTCTTGGAGTCAGATAATCTTTATATCTCTTTTCCATATCCAAGCGGGACAGTCGTGCTCTGAGCTCGTCGTCTGAAAGCTCCGAAAGACTTTTTTCTTTTGGCTTTTCGGGTTGTTTTTCGGTTTTTGGCTTGTTGTTTTTTTTCTTGGCGGTGCGGTACTTCTTTTCACTGATACCCAGCTTCTTCCTGCCCGCCGCCGTAAGCGTTCCGTCTTTATTCTGGTAACGTCTTACGCCCCACCTCATACCTTGAATACCGTGGTGTTCGATATATTCATCCATTTTGAATTATCCTCCCTTCGTTTGTTTTTTATTTTCGGCTGCCAAGCATATGCGCCATTCAAGCTCTCTGATGTTGGCGTTCACAGCTTCCGATACAGCCGAGCTTACGGGAGGGTCGAACATTGTTCTCACTTTCAGACTCACATAGCTTTTAACAGCCTCAATGCTGCCGTCGCCTAAAAATTCGCTCCATGTGTCGTTTTTTCCGGTAACGGTAAAACCCTCTTTTCCCACACCCAGTTGGTTTAGGCTAAGTATCACGGAATTGATGTGCATTATGATATCGGGGTCAAAGTGTTCGTACTCCTCTCCGATACCCAGCAGTTTTTTTACAGATACAAGTATGCTGTCCATTGCCTGCCTCCCCGAAAAAAAAAAATAAAAGAAAAGGTTTCAGCCGCCGGCATATATCTCTTCTCTCATAAAAGGACTTGTTTTTCGTGCGAATAAAAAAAAGAAGTCCTTGTTTTAAGGGCTTCTTATAGATACTTAAACCAACTTTTTTTAATTATCCATAAAACGTATCAACGTGATAGTCGCGCATACGTTAAATATTTTCGTCAACACTTTTCTCTCTTTCTCACTCATCTTGTCTCCATAAACGAGTACAAGCGAGCCTGTTAATGCTCCAAGTGCTAACGAAATACCATATACTCCTATGCAACATACTATTGTTATCAATGTTATATACATAATAAAACCTCCGTAATTTAGTTTAGGGATCTCTCCCATAATACACCGTGTTTTTCGTGCGAATAAAAAAGAAGTCCTTGTTTTAAGGGCTTCTTTTTTGATGCTTAAACCTGCTTTTTGGTTTTTATAAATATGTCGTAATCATCATATGTTTGATATATCTCTTGCCATAACGGTTTAGAACAGCATTATAATAAGTGTATAATCCGTATATACAATTTACGCTTTTTTTCGCTAAGTTTACCCCAGTTATCTATTAAATAAACCTGAAGCAAGCCGCTAATGCAAAAACTTGCGAATATGAATATACCTGTAAACACTAATAAACCCATCTCAACACATCTGCTTTTTACAAACAATAATACTTTCATTATATAAACCTCCACGATTTAATTTAGGGATCTCTCCTATAACATAACGTGTTTTTAACACGAATGACATGTTTTGTAAATTTTTAATGAATTATGCCTTAGTTATTGACATACAACAATATATTTTGCTATAATTATAAAAAAATAGTGGTTCGCTATCAGTTTATTTGAGTGTCGTTACTGCTTACAAAAATTTATATTTTATTTAGAAAGAGGTGTTATTATGAGTGATAGATTCCCCGACATTGACTGGTACTGCGACCGATGTGGTGCATACTTGAATGACCAGGACGACTTTGACGACCACCACTATGTGTGGAAATGCACCGAATGCGGTTACAAAAACAGTATATCGTCAGATGATATATACGAGTCCGAAGAAGATTTTAGAAACGTATGAATACTTATAAAACACTAAAGGGGGCTATAATATGAAAGACGAATTCGATAAAATTTTTACTGAAAATAAATGGGATTATTCTCAATCAAGCCATTACCAAAGCGAACACGGCGGTCCAAGAAAAACATACGAACATATTTATAAAAGCGGATACAAGGATGGGCGTAACGAATGTATATACGAAATTCTTATAAATGTTGTTATAGGAGCCATTTTTACGGGTGCTGTCTACATTTCTGGGAAAATAGTACAGGCAATAAAAAAGCCAAAAAAATAGGAGACCTTGTACGGGTTTCCTTATTTTTTTACTTTCTCCACGGGCACATATCGTTTCTCCGCCTTTCCTGCAGTGCTTTGGGAATAATATCCTCATTCCCGTAATGAATAGCGTTGTGAGTGGAAAGTATGGTAGTTATCAGGTACTCTGGATCAAGCAGGAACTCTGTGGCATCGCAAATATCATTGACCGTCAGCGGGTTCATATGATGAATGATTATCCGCTCTCCGAATATTTCATGTCCTGCTGCCCCGAGATCGCAGCCGCCGTCCCTTGTTATTACCCTGTTCCTCACCGCTTTCCACTCGGCAGACCTGTAAAACCGCTGGTTGATATATCTGTCAAGTCCAAAGGTATCCGCTCCCACAGTCCCGCTCAGCTTAAGATACTCAAACCGTTCCTCAAAAGTCGTAAGTCCCGTCAGTTCGGAATACGTTCTCACCACATTACTCACCGTTTCCGCTGTATTTCTGTATAGCCGCTAAAGCGTTTTCGTACAGTTCCTCGCACCTTTTTGCCGACTCAAGAGACTCGGTCTTTGCCCGCAAAAGCTCGTTTTCTCTCTGCAGCTTCTTTATTTCCTGATCGCCCTTTGTCGATCCCAGTTTAAGATAATGACTTATTACCAAAGGAGAAGCCGTTCCGTCCAGAAGCTGTTTCTCTGCCAGATCCATCGCCAAGGATATCATCTGACTCTCTCTTGCCTCGGGCGTTAAAGCAGGACGTATTTTCTTTACACCGTCTGAAGAATATTTACCCATTTAATCTCACTCCTCTCATATATAAATCGCAAATATAAAACTTCCTCCGGAGAATTTTCGAAGACCGCCGCGATGAAGGTAGGGGGTGTCTTTATATTTACACCCCCTTATCTTTTATATTTTTATATCAGTTTCACATCGGAGTATGTTGTTCCCGATCATATACTTTTTTATATATGTTCAGGAAATCGTATTTAATTATTTCATCAATCGCTCTTTCAATTTCTTTGTTATTTTCTTCTTCGGAAAGTCTGTCAGAAGTTCGTGCGATACGTCCGAGATAAGCACAAGTGTTGTAGCCTTTTTCACAGTCATAAAGCATCCATAGCGTAAACTGCTCAAAGGGGTCATAAGGATTGTCAACTGTTGTTACACAGCACGTATTCATAGACTATTTCGCCTCCTTTCAGTTCTTATTTTTAAGTATTGCAGCAACTGTTGACGGCGATACACCAAGAGCTGCTGCTATTTCCGAATTTGTGTAGCCGGACAAATTCATAGAGCTTATTCTGTTCTTTTGACCTTGGCTAAGCTCCGTTTGCGAACGAGGTGTTGCATGTCTGCGAACGTCTTCCATATCAGCATATTTCAGAATACTTTTTAATTTAGTAGGCGGCACAGCGCCCGATTGAATAGCATTCCAGCTTTCGTCGTCAATTGTTATAGCAGTCCGCTTTGCTCCCACATTATTTCTTGCTTCTGTCAGAGCCTGTTGATTTGCTTTTTTGATTTCTGCTTTCGTCATATCGGGATTTGCCTCTTTCTTAGCAGCTACCTTTGAAGCGGCAAGCCTTTGAGCTTGTCTTTCTTTTGGCGCATTGAGCTCCGCAAGTTTAAGTTGCGAATCAAGTTTATCGCACACAGACGAATAGGTTTTATGAGCCGAAGTATTATATTTGATCTCACTGGTTGACACAGACTCCTTACGCGCCTTATTGGCAAGAGCCTTGCAGCCGTTGGCATAATCCGCATAGGCTTCCTCCACCGGTGTACCGGAGGACAGGGTGTGGGCATCCCTCGTTTCCGCCATTTTGGTGCTGACGGACATCCTCTCTTTGACTTTGCCCGTTTTTTTGTCTACATAAGTTTCGGGGGATGTCTTGTAGATCAGCTCTCCCGTTTCGGGGTCGATCTTAGGCGTACCCACTCTTTTAGTCACTCTCTCCTCGCTCTTTGCCATGGAAATAAGTGTTGACGCACCGCCCCCGCCTTGATACAGGTTTTTTAACTCCTGTATGCCGTTGTCTATTTCACTCTGTTTATAGTTAAGATGGTGCTTCTCGGCGTCGATCACCACCATAGAGTGTCTGACCGCCCGGGCCTTCTCATCATCGGTAGCCCCTTTAATAGTCATATCTGTGATAAGGTTGGATATCTTACCCATCTCGGTCTGGGTGTTTGCTTTCGTCATGTATTTCATTCCCGGTATTTCGGGATACCGTTCTTTAGGGTCAAATCCTTCCAGACCCTTTAACGGAGAAGAGGATTTAATATTGACTCCTAAATTTTTACCGTTTCCCGCAGTAGGTATCGTCATGACGGTGTCCCCGTCAAAGTCGGCACCGGATAAGCGGTCGGCAACATTTTTATTTATAACTACGGCGTCCTCTGCGTCTGCACCTATCATTTTCTTACCCTCACGCTGTTTATTGTTGACCGTAAGTATGGGTATTTCAAAAGTGCCTCCGTGAGGAAAACGTATAAGAGCGATTTTTTCGCCGTCTTCATATGTAGGCGCGTACACCTCATCATCTTTAAGCGTTGCGCCCGGGAGTATTACCTTGTATGTTTGTCTGGGAAGTGCTGCAGCTTGAAGATGCACAGCCGCAGCATCGCAGTCATCAGCAAAATCGTCAAGCAATTTTTTCTTCACCGTGGGGTTGGTAAGGGAACAGATTTCATCAAACTCTCTCTGCTTGTCATCAAGGGTCGCTTTAAGCTGTTTCCTTATCATAGGAAGGTTTTGCTTAGCGAGAAACTGAGAGGGGAGAGAATCGCTCCAATCATCCCAATCGCCCTCTTCCGCTCTTTTGTTGATAAGCGAAAGGGACTGTTTTTTTCCTGTCACGGGATCTGCGTATTTTCCGTTGGGGTCATCATAATAACTTTGCCCTCCGCGTTCTTTTATTAGCGAACCGAAAGGGTTGTCGGGGTCGTCTTTTATCTTCTTCAGAACATCCCGTACAGGTACGTCGGAACGCTTGTTGGTATTAAATATGACATCAACACCGTCCGGCATATTATCCGAATAAACTGCCATGCCTTTAATATAACGGTCATTGTCGACCATAATTCTTACCTGTGCATATTTTGATTCACCAAGCGATAGGTCATCTACTCCTCTGCGAAGCTCAATAAGACCGTCTTTTTTGTCGCCGCCGTCATCGGCATATCTTATCTTAAGCCTTGATAAGTCCATACTTTCAGGGTAAACAAAGGATTTTCTGAAGCTGTCACCGCCGTCATAAGAAATATAATCGGTAACGCTTTTAATATCATCAATGTTTTTATAAACATCCTTATGCTCGGTACCCGGCGGCGTTAAGACTTTAAGAGTGGTGTATTTTCCTTGATTGGTGACCTGTGCCATATTTCTTCCGTAAACATTATAACCCTCCATTTCTAAAATATAAAGCGCGTTTTTCATAGTTTCGGAAGATACGCCAAGCTCACGCTCAACACCCGCTCCCACATCAAGCATACCTTTCTTTTCGAGTTCTTTTTTCAAAAGCTCTGCAGTGGCTTTTGATTTATTCATTCTTGCCTGTGTTGCTTCATTTAGCAGCGATCTGACGGAGCTTTCATTTTTTCCGACCATTCGTCCTATCTCCGAAACGGTGTAACCTTTATCTTTGAGTTTACGCACCTTTTCGACCATAAGCGCACGCTGCTCGGAAAGTGCAAGGGATTTTTGAGTTCTGAACTGGCTGGTGTTAAGTCCCATACCTTCGGCAATTTCATTATCGGTCAATCCTTGTTTGCGAAGCTCGTATATCCTGGATAAAAAATCTCCGCTGTGCTGGTAGGGATTTTCTCCCGACCCCCACGGATACCTGCCCGAGTGCCTTTTTGTACCGTAATGCATAAGAAAGCCTTTTTCATCTGTCGGAGTAAAGTCGTCTTCGCTTAAATAATTCATGTTTACATCTCCTCTGATTTGATTTTATCTATGATCTTATTAAAAGAAATTATTTTGTCCATTACCGGAACAATAATATCCGCTCCCGCATTGGCGTATAAGATCTTATTGGCTTGGTATATCCGGAGTTCTGTTTTTATTTCACCGGGCTTTATATCGTACTCCAAACAAAAAAGAGCAGCATAAATATATAGCTGCTCCATATGTGCGGGTACGGTGCCGGTTTTCAAGTCGTGTATCCTTAACAGACCGTCGCGAAAACAAATTGCGTCGGCAGTGCCAAAGCAATTTTCCGAATAATATAATATCTGCTCGGGTTCCATTTTGAAACCTATCGCATCGTTTATGTACATATTCAGTGTTTTTTGGGATTTAGGCAATTTTTGCCTAAGCCGTATACTCATCGCCGCATATTCGTGAAGCTCGGTACCTTTCTGAGCGGCAAGAAAATTCATATACGATTCTGCAGCTTTATCGGGGGTGTAATTTATCCAGTGATATTTACTTGCCCCAAGAAAAGCATGCTGTCCTCTAAGATTTGAATGCTTGTTGAAGTTCATTGAGTACCTCCTCTTTGTTTTCGGGATATATAAACCTCGAAAAGGACATTAGATCCATTTTATCCACATAATATTTTTGGTTTGGCTGTTTATGAGCAGTCTTGCTCCGTTTGCATTCGAGTGCCGCCCAGCGATCGTTATATAATATAAGCAGGTCGGGAATACCTTGAATATAGCAAGGATCGGTCTTTATTACAATACAATTCGGAAATTTCAATCTCAGTTCCGCAATAAGCATGGATTGAAAATTTCTTTCAAGCTGGCTGCTCATAAAATCACCTCCGTAAAAAAATAAAAGAGAGAGTTCATGATGACATAATTAAATATCATCTGTGGTAAGCTGTTTTACCGTTTCTCTCATAAGAGAGTTTGTTTTTGATGCGAAAAAAAAAAGAGCCATCGTTTTTCACGACAGCTCTCGTCGTTACCGGACTTTATCGTGTCCGAACTCCTCATAACTTAGTATTCTTATAATGTCGTACTTCATATCATTAAGCTTTCCCTTAATGTCATATATTGCGATACCATCCATAAACGCATTTATCACTATAATTATTATAGCGATAAACCATCCGTTTACGGATAAAAAATCCCAAACTGACATAACAAACTTTTTCATATAAATACCTCCTGTTATTGAATACCGGGTTTTCTCCATAATATGCTGTGTTTTTCGTGCGAATATAAAAAGAGAGAACCCGATTTTACTCGGGTTCTCTCATGTGATTTTAATCGTCAAATAAACTGCAGCCTGTCATACAATCCGGATAGGGACCGCCGCAAGCCGCACATCCCTCGGGAATCTCCTCTCTGCCCCATGTCAGATCGCCGTCGCCAACATTAATCTCGGGGGCGTCATAGACTGTTCCGTAATATTCAAAATCAACACCGTAACCGCAATTTTTATTTGAACATATCAAGACAAGTCTGTCTTCGGAAAAGTTCATCTTTGCTCCGCAAACAGAACAGAAATATTCCTCAGGTTTTATTTTTCGCCTCATAAATTACCTCCTTATTATTGATAAGGGGATAAAGCCTTATTTCCCTTCCGTAAAAGGAGGTGTTTCTGATACGAAAAATCAAGACGCAGAAATAATTACAGACATTGTGTCGTTTTCCGTGTCTAAATCTATATTTATGCGCCTGCCGTCTGCATCATAAGAGCTATAACCTACCATATACGTATCTGTATAAGCATTATTGACAAAACCGCTTTCTTTGACGCGGGTTATGTATTCGTCATATACATCCTTTGTCACGCCAAGGATATCAATTTCACATATACTGTCGTAGTCTGAAACAATAAGAATGACCTCAGCATCTATTTTCGGTATTTTTCCGGCAAGTTCACTTTGCGGCCAGTTCTTGACCGCCACGCCCCCTTCGGACGATTCACTGTAGGTATCATTGATGAAGTCATAATATACGGTGTACCCGAGACCGTCGCTTCCGATAAATGATATTTCCGCAATATCAGGCTCCAGAAGCTCATATTCAGCCATTGACGTGAGAGGCAGGATCCCCAGTCTAAAGACTGTCGGCTTGGATGTTTCGCCCTGTCTGACAAGCTGCTCTGCTTCTCCGTACCCTTTATATAATTTGAATGTATCCCTGCTTATACCCCAATCGATAAGAACAGCGATCTCCTCATCTGTTAGGTCATCTTTGATCTTAAACGTAAAACCAACGTTGTAAACGATATATTTACTGTTGTTGGTATAAGAAAACGTTATTCTTCGTTTACCGTCAAGTATCGAAGACAATACTGACCAGTCAATGTCGTTTATTTTTATTACCTCTGCAGCGGAAGATACAGACGTGCCGCTGCTGTTTTCAGACGTCTTACCGCAGCCGGACATAAACACCATACATGCCGCCATAGCAACGGCGAGAATTTTCATTTTACTAAACATAAATACAACCTCCTAAAATTATTAAATATATTTTAATTAACAGCGCTGGTAATATTGACATTATAACATGTCGAAAATGATTTGTCAAGTGCTTTTTAAGCAAAAAATTCTTATTTGCCCGGAAACCCACTTTTTCTGTCATTTATATATATATATTTATAATTTTTATTCTCACAATTAAATATATAAATAATTGGGAAAGTGGGTTTTGCGCTCTCAAATAGCGTAAAATAGCCATTTTATACTACCCAACTTCTAAATAAAAAGTGGGCGGAAAGTGGGCAAAACGTATAATTGCGCAGTTCATTTACCATATATTCACTGCTTTATACACCTCGTTTCTGAAATAAAAGTGGGCACGGCCCGGTTTTGTGACTGGAAAAATGGGCAAAATTTTTGAATAAAATCGACGATTAAATTCAGTTTTTTCAATATAGTCAACTTCAAAATCAATTTGTTCAACTTTGAAAATCAACTTTTCAACTTCTGAAATCAACTTCTTTCTTATCATCGTCGATCACTTCGTACTCAAATTCGCCCCGTTCGGCACACTCTTTGACCCGTTCCAAGAATCTGGCAAGTAGTACTGCAGTATCCTCGGTCATTATATGTCACCTCCGTAAATATCATTTTTTTCTCTCGCCATTCCACTCCTCCACATCAACTCCTATACCTTTAAGTTTATATGAGCAAAGCCATGTGCGGTCGGATCCGTCCATTTCGTACCACTGTATAAGCTTGTCCAAAGAAACGGAAAAGCGGTCGAAGAATTTCCTCAGCCGCTTTTTACCGAACCCGAACTCCTCGTGCAGCACCCACAAGACCATAGC
>JAMPAO010000026.1 GCA_023667165.1 Ruminococcus sp.
CTGCATAATAATGTTGAGAAGTTTTCATCGCACGATATAAGTATATCTTGAATTTTGGATGAAAACTCATCATAAGATTGATAGGCTTGATTATTTGGAGTATATAGTTCTACAATAAAGGTCATTGAAGATTCATTTATTTCTGCTTTTTCAATGAGCATATCAGATGATATACCATATGTTAATAAAACACATATCAATGCCGTAATTTGAGAAAATATTAAAAGAAATAATTTAGTTTTGGAACTATGTAGCTGTTTTTTTATTTGCAATATTATAATTCTTAACATTTGCGCATTCTCCCTTATTTTAATTGCCTCCCATTATAGAGAGGCAATTTATTATTTTACAGCATTGAGTGCCCTTTTTACGGACGAACAGTTTTGTTAAACGTGATATTGTATGAATCCGCATATTCTGAGGCATTGCTTGATGTTGTGTGTAATCTTGCAGTATATTCACGTTTACAAGTTTCATTCATATTAGCATATGCTGTGCATGCTAATGAAGTTGTTGTTCCCGAATCTGCATCGTGTGCCTGCGTAACAACGCTGCCTGATGAATCATATTTGTACTTCATATAGCTCACAAATTTCCAAGAGTAATCGTAATCGCTATTTATGGAAGTAAAAATTGCGGTATCAACTCCGCAGTTCAGATTACTCCTTGATGTTCGGTACTGCGGACAGTATGTTGAAAAGTCATTGGGACGATTTACGTTGTCATTCATATAAGATGTTGCCGACGCACTCATACCAACCGCCGAAGTCATAGCCATAACCGCTGTAGCAGCAATCGCTGCAAGTCTTTTTGTCATTTTCATAGTAATTCCTCACTTTCTGAATGTGAGGAGAAAACCATTCTGTCAGTCCTGATGAAACGTATTAGTTAATCTCTTGCTGAATTTGGAATCCTCCAAGGTTGTTTTGTTTGTGTTTGTTATGTCACTGTCCGAGATGTTAAAGTCCGAGGTCAGATAAGTGCAATCAATATGACCACCTCTTTCAAAGTTTGTCGTTACGACACACTTTAATCAATCTATCCAAACGCTGTTGGAAGTGTTCTCAACACTTTGAGAGCTGCCGAATAAGCCGCTTTCCTTAGCGTAATGGTTAAGTTTAACACGATAGTAATAACCACCTTTTACATCTATATTATAGTTGTTAAGTGAGTAGGTACTACTGTTTGATATAAGCAAATCGTCTATGTTGTCATTTTCGGTATACCAATGACTGTTATCAATGCTGTACTCCACCACAATATCTTTGTAGCCGATTGACTTCATTGTACTGCTTGCAGCAGTCACACCGCTCAAATAAAACTTATTGTCAGCAGTTGTAGCTGTTAATGTACATTTTCTAATCAATCCTGCCGTTCTCGGCTCAACGGTTTCTTCTGTATTTGTGGAATTATTTATAATACCTACAGCCTGTGTCTGCATTGTAGGGAAACAGTATGCGAGAACACCAATAACTCCCGCAGATATAAATAATTTATTCATTTTGAACTCTCCTTATCTGATTGACGATACTATTTTGTCGCATTCGTCATACGGTACATCTTGTGTAAACATCACAAACACTGTATCATCATCTTTAAAAATGATTGTATACTGATTATCTTCTTTTGATATAACAGCATTTTTGCCGTTTACCGTTGTTTCCGAGAGATTATACTTATCACTCGGAATGACCGTGTTTCCTACAGTATCCCAAAAACGTTCATAATCAATTGTGATAATCTGATTATCTTTTTTATAGATAAATCCTACAAAATTAGATACATTCTCATTGACATTGCCTATTGTTTCCGTCAAAACAAACCCCTCCGGCAAATAATGCGGAGTTTCGGGATAAATGTCATACTTGGCGCACTCGGCAATAACCCCGAACGGGTCGTTCTCGGAAGTGGGAAGTTCAATCACGGTCGGCTCATCTTCACCGAAGTCAACGGAAAATCCGCCTTTGGTGAACTCTATAACAGCCGTCACAATATTCATATCCCACGCAAGAACGGTAATGCAGTTGAGAGCCGCAAGAGCCGCCGCCATACATATTGCGGGAATAAGTTTTTTTGAATGTCCGAGAGAACTCTTTCTTTTGCAGCTTTCGCTTTTCCTGATTTTTTCAAGAAGTTCTGCCTTGCCTTTCTCGGAGCTGTGTTCTTTGCCGCCGTCAAGCAGCTCGCACATCTGACTTGAAAGACGCTCTATTTTTTCAAAATCCCGTTCATTGGCAGGCTTGGCACGTTCTCTGTCAAATTCACTTTTCATATATCCGTATGCCTCGTTTATGAAATTTTTATCGGAATTGATTTGCTGTGCAAGTTTTTTCATGGTTTTAACTCCTTCGCTTAATAAACACCGAAAATATACTGATTTCTTACCGACAAGAAAAAAATTTGTATATCTGCACAAAATCTATGTCAGAGTTTTGTTGATACAGTTCAAATAATTTTCAAGTTTGCGCCGTATTCTGTGAATACGGACATAAAGCACATCAAGATTTATGTGATGTTTCTTTGCGACCGCCGCCCTGTCCTCACAGGTGTAGTAGTCGGTGATAAGATTTCGCTCTTCATCGGTAAGACAGCAAAGCGTATCATCTTCAACCGACCGATATTTTTCCTCCGATGTAAGCAGAAAATCTTCGGGCAAATCGTCAAGAGAAACATAAGACGGGTGCTTGTGTATGTATTTCCTTATTTCAAAATCGGCGGCTCGGTAAAGCCACAGCTTGATGTTTTTATTCAGCGTGAGCATTTTCACTTTTTTGTGCAAAGCAAGAAAGACCTCCTGCGTAACATCTTCCGCAGCGGCAAGGTCGCCGTTCAGAGCCGCTCGGCAGTATTTAAGGATTGTATCGTAATACATCTGTATAATTTCTTCAATCATAATAAATAAGCTCCTTTTGATATAAACACCGATTAACAGCCCATTTCTTACACGAACCGTGAAAGTTTGTATATATAGCCAAATTTTGCCGATGATTTTAATGTATTCTGCACATAAAAAAGCGGATAAAATTTATCCGCCCTTTTCATATATGTCTCGGAGCTTTTGAGCAAGCTCCTGTGTTTCGCTGCCGTCGCTGTCTTTTGACTTTTCCTTTAATTCCCTGTATCGCTGATGAGCAATGTATTCCTCGATTTGCACCTTTGCGCTCCTGTGGTCTGTGTACATCAGCCATTTGTATAAACTTTCCGTCAGCATTATAAAAAGCTGAATGGAAATTTCCGCAAAGGTCAAAGCCGTGGGAACTAACAGAGCAGTCAGAACCATTTCCCATTTCGGCGATTCTCCGCCGAACAAACCGAACCCCACAAGAGGAATCAGGACAATGTACATCAGTATTCCACCAATCCGTGCAAGCGGCGTAAACACAAGCAGCACCGACAACAGAATATTTATGATTTTCACGGGAATCGCAAATATTTTCGCTATTACATTTATCATAATAATGTCCTCACTTTCGTCCTACAATTGTCTGCACTAATATGATAACATATTTTGGGAAAATAGTCAACCGTATTTTTAATAAACCCACAAGAAAAACCTCATAAACAAACCGTACACTTGATAGTTTTGAGTGAATCGGACAATTTAATGTTTTCACACCAAACTCCGCAGGCGAGCTTGTAATCAAAGCACCAGTAACAGAGCCTTGTATCGCTCCAATAAACAGTTCGGCTGTCAATCGTATCGAGAATCTGACCGACAACAGAATCAATGTCCTTTATCCCGTCACTGTCGGGCATACTGCAAATGTTTATACGGACAGTTCCGCCATTGTGTTCTGCGATTATTGCAGCTCCGTTTTTTATTTTCAAATACCTTTTATCCATTGTAATCACCTTTCTTCCCGTATTTTCGGGAATGATATTTTTGTTAAAACCGACAAGAACTCAGCTTGTTGGTTTATTCCGACCTCCGCCCTTTCGGACGGAACGCTCAGAGCCTGACGGACTGTTTATACTATCCGCTGTAGCAAATTGCTGTAAAACGCCTGCAAAAATTTGCATATATGGTTTTTGCAGGCGGAGGACAGGTCAATTTGCTGTAGCGGATTGTATATACTCGCTCTGATGAGTGCATTTCAAATGCAGTAATTACTTAACAAACAATTACAGCAATGGTGAATAGTAGTATTCCTTGGTGTAAACTAATCTTTCCAATTGGTCTGCTCCTTTGGCTTTGCTCTGCTCCTCCGCAGTTTTATTCGCAAGTTCTTTATCTTCCGTTTCAAGCAATACCGTTTCGTGAAATTTCAAATCATACATTGAAAATTCCTCGTAAATTACTCTGTATACCATAGCTTTCTCACTTTCTCCCCGTCAAGCCGATAGGACAGCCAATTTATTTTTTAATCTAAAAATAATCTTATTTGGTCATTGTAAAGTTCATATCCGACACCGCCGCAGTTGAATCTGATGTAATTCCAGTCGGTAGCATTGTAAGCGGGGCGGCGTTCAAGTGTTCCCGTTTTGCGAAGTCTTCCGTGACGGCTGATTTCATATGTGTTTACGCTGTTTATGATTTTGACCTTTTCCTTGGCAAACCCGAACCAATCGTAAAGGATTTCTTTTGCCTCATCGTCGCTAAGATATTTTGTGCCGCAGCCGCTTATGAGATGTTCGTAATCCGCTTGACTTACATTGTCCTTATCCTCATAGGGTTTCCATTCCTGCTCTTTTTCGAGCCGCTCTTTAAGGCGGGAAACCTCTGCTTTGAGATTTTCAGTTTCCGTCAAAAGTTCTTTCAATGTATCGATTTCCTTTACCGCCGTTTCAAGATTCTGTTTCATACTTCCGCAAAAGTCATAGTCAATATTTTCTTCCGCTATCTCGAAACAACCCTCAAATGCTGTTCCTACATAGCTGTTATCCCCCAGTTCCGATATAATGCTCCTGATTTTAATAAGAGCTTTTCTTTCCTGTTCTTTCGTTACCATAGTGTTCTCGCTTTCTCCCCGTTTAAGCCGATAGGTCAACTTTCGTTTGATGTATTGTTTTTCCTTACAATTATATTATAGCATATTAGTACCAATATGTCAATACAAATTTGAAATTACTTATATAGAAAAAAAGATGAATGAATTATCATTATTTGTACAATTTGCATATTGATACCAATATGCAAATTTGGTATAATAAATAATGAAAGGTGGAATCTGAATGCGAGGAAAATACTCTGAAAAACAAAGAATAGCGGCGGATAAATTTTTAAGCGAGAATTATGAACAAGTGAAATTCAGTGTTCGCAAAGGCAAGCGTGATAAAATCAAAGAGCTTGCGACAATGAAAGGTCTAAGTGTTGCCTCTCTTATAATGTCGCTCATAGAGCAGGAGGCAGAGCGAATGGGGTTTGATATGACAACTGCTCCCACTCCCTCACAGCAGAGGAAATTGGAGCAGTCAGAGCAGACGGAAGAATCCGAGCAGTAAATTTTGGATTTTCTCTTGACTGTTTTGTAAAAATGTGATATAATTAAATTGGATAACAATAAAAGGGTGTGATACCGATGTCAACAGAAATATCCGAGGAAATGAACAAGGAAAAATCGGAGCTGCTTAAAATTCTAAGACCTATTGATGACATTTTTATGCGTACGCTTTTTCGCAACAACAAGGAATTGACGGAATTTGTCCTGCGGACGATAACGGGGATACCCGACCTTGAGGTAACGGAAGAACATTCCCAGTATGACTTGCACAGCCTTGTGGGCAGACGTTCGCTGTGCCTTGACATATTTGCCAAGGACAGCTCGGGGCGGTGGTACAATTTGGAGATTCAGCGGGGTGCAAGCGGAGCAGAGCCGAAAAGAGCAAGGTATCATTCGTCCGCAATCGATACGGATATGCTTAAAGCAAACGAGGACTTCTCCGAGCTGCCCGTTACATACGTCATATTCCTGACGGAGACGGATTTTTTCGGAGAGGGTAAGCTCATTTACCTGATTGACAGAATAAACGTGACAACAGGAAAATCTTTTAATGACGACGAGCATATTATTTACGTAAACGGCGCATACTCAAGCGAGGGAGACGATTCAGACCTTGCGAAATTGGTGCACGATTTTCTTTGCAGAAGTGCCGATGAAATGCTCCTGCCGATAATGGCAGAGAATGTACGGTACTACAAAATTAACCCGAAAGGAGTGGAGTATATGTCTAAGAATATGGACGAGTGGGAAAATAAACTCATTCAAGAGGGCATAAAAAAGGGAAGACAAGAGGGCAGACAAGAGGGCTTGATTGAAACAACAATCAATTTCATCAAAAAAGGCTTAATGTCACTTGAAGATATATCCGAGTGCAGCGGCTTGCCTCTTGATGAAGTCAAATCCCTTGCGGAAAAATGCAAGCCCGCCACATAAAACGAAAAGAGCTGTTGCAGCCGATAAAGCTGCAGCAGCCCTTTTATTTATGTTTCGGAAAAGTCCTCATCATCGTGAATAGAGCTTATCTCCTCCGCAATATTCACATTACCGTGTTTGAGCTTGAACCGCAGAATCATAAGCATTGCAAAGGTCTCATCGGTAAAGGGGACAGTCATTGCAAACCTGTCTATCTCCTTTATGCACTTGTCGGTGTCGGTTTCTTCAAGAGAGGAAAGCAGAATCTTTTCCTCAATTGACAGAACGGAATTTTCCGTGTAATTCATATTCATATTTTATGACCGCCTTTCTTCACATTCTTTTCGGCTTTTATTTCCTGCTGACCTAATTGTTTGTTCAAATCCACCTCGCACTCAATACCGAGCTTTTTGGCAGTTTCGGCAAGAGCCTTTAGGTCATCGGGAGATTTTACAGCCTTTATTTTTTCGTCAAACTCCGCAAGGAATTTTTTCTGCGCCGATTCTATAGCCTGTTCGGGGAGAAAATTCTTTATTTCCTTGAATCCCACACTGTCCACAAAAAACGGCTTTTTGTCAAGCACCACCACATCGCTTACCGATAAGCTGTGACCTTTGAAATCTCTCGGTCTGTCGACGCTCCACTTCATATACACTTTTTCAAGCTGTTCGGGAAGTGTTTTGCTTTCAGGCAGATTTGATACAGGCAGCTCATACACCTTTTCATATCGCTTGAAATCGGGGCGAAGTCCCAGCATTTTCAGCTCCTGTGTTCCCGCAAATCTTACGTTATGATTCTCCTCGCCGCTTTTTAGCTGATATATACTGCATACGGGAACAGGCATTCTCTCTGCCGCCTTTGCGTTATCGGTATACTTCCTGCACTCATCGTATGTTCCCACCATTGCAACGCCAGCCGTCTTGTATTTGTCACCGACCTTGACATAGGCTTGAACGAAGTGAGAAAGGTTGTCGGAAACGTCCTTGTTGGGATTTGGAAGTATGGATAACTTTATATCCGTAAAGGAAACGTCCCTTTCTTCGTAATTTTCTCCCTCACGCTCTTTAGCGGCTTTTACTTGTTCAAGATAATGCTTATTGCACATCTCCTGCAAATCGCTGTGACTTATTATTTCACAGTTTATCTGCTCATTGTCTTTGGTGTAATAAATATCCTCCAAGACTGCCGCCGCCTGTTCCTTTGTGAGACTTTTTTTCACAATATCGGGAGTGCCGTCAGTTCCCATAGTAACAATGTTGTACCTGTTTTCGCTTATCCTGCTTACCGCATAATATTCCGTTGGCGTTTCGGCATTTTCCGTCCGCCCCGTAAGCTCCCGAAGTTTTTCCTTTGCCAATGAATAACGCTCTGCGTTTTCCTTTGAATATGTAATATCGGTAAATGCTTGATATTCTCTGTAGTCAATATCCGCCTGCCCCGTGCGACCGTCATCGTCAACGTAATTCACGTTTGCTTTGGTTATCAGCTTGCCGAAATCGGCAGTGTTCGGATATTCTTTGCGAGCCTTTTCCAATGCATCGTTATCAAGCCAGCCGTAGCCCTGAACGTAATATTCGTTGGCGGAAGTATTTTCGTGTCTTGTAATGGGAAAACCGTTCTCATCTTTGTCAAGATATTTTCTGTTATGGGGAAGTAAATGCTTGTCCTTGAAGTAGCTGTTAAGTTGGAGCTTTATAGGTTCTTTCTCCTTATCAAGCTCTTTTTTGCGAACAGAAACGTCATTGTATAACGCTCCGATTAAAGTGGGCTGAACGTTCTCCAAAGGCTTTATCCCGTCATTTTTGGAATACTTTGTACGCCGAATTTCCTTGACGGTCTGCGGAGGGTATTTATCCGCATTTGCCGCAATGGTTTTGCCCAAAACATATGCCGCATTGTCAATGCCGAATCTGTCCTCCATTGCCTTTATGAAATCCTTTACTCCACGGCTTTCAAAGGCTTTGTTTATATTTTCCGCAATGAAATCACGGCATTCTCTTTTGACAAGGAAATCCTTGATTTTTTCATAAGCGGACTTAAGTTCGGGAACGTCCTTTTCGGAAACGGCGATTATCGTCTTGTCGCTCTTTTTGTACCCTGTATACCTAATACCCGATTCATCAAGCTGTTTTGTCAGCATACCGGCTGTCTGAACGGTAAAGCCGAACTTCTTTCCGTTTTCAAGTTCCGTAAAGGGCGTGTTGCCTATTACATTGGGATTTACGGGCTTGAACTCCTTTTTCTTAAGCTCCACCGTGTTTTGCGCATTTATTTTGGCAACAACATCGCCGTACTTTTCGGAATCACGCTTATTAACGGTAAAAGTCGTACCCGCAGGGCGTTTTAATCCGCTGAATTTTATGCACAGCTCATTCAGTTTCACGGCTATTTTATCCGTAACATCGGGAGCTGCATGGAAATACTTCAAATCGGACTTCTGACCGAGCTGATTGTACGGAGTATTGCCGATAATATTTGAGAATTTTTTTGCGGGCTGTTTGGGTTCGGATTTTGTCTGCGAATCGGTATCAACGCTTTTTTCCTCCGGCGAATTTTCCGCAGAAATTTCCGGCGAAGGCGTTTCAACCGTTTCACTGACATTGCCGTAATAATCGGCAGGATAATCGGGCGGTTCATAGAAATTGGGCTGCGGATAATCCGTATTTTCGGGAGGTTCGGGAGGAATATAATCATCGGGAATGGTTGAATAGTCGGGTACAGGCGGAACATCGCTCTCCGAAATGTTATTTTCGGGTACATCGGGTTCGGGAGCAATTTCCCGCTGTTCTCTTTGTCTGTGAACAAATTTGCTGTCCTTGTCGCAAAGCTCTTTTTTAAGCTCGGTGTAAGATGAAAACGTCATAGTTTCATTGTCGGGATTTTTAAGAGTAACACTGTTAAAGCACTCCTTAAACTCGTATTCGTAGTCCTCATCGCTCATAGTGCCGTCGCCGAAATTTACCGATTCTTTCATAGCCTTTCGGGTATCTGCGCTTTCAATTTCAATGCCGAATTTATCGGTAATTTCCTCCGTTAAAATATTCTTTCTGAAATACTGCATACTAAGCGATTTGTAGATTTCAGCCTGTAGTGCTTTGTTAATATCAAAATCATCACCAAATTCATCATAAGGGTTTGCATTGTATAAATCGGCGATTTTTTGCTTGTCATTTTCGGGGAGACTTTTCAGCTCATCAAGACTGTATTCGTAATCACCGTAGTGACTGATAATTTCTTCAAGTGCTTTGTCGGGAGAAAGACTGCCGTCTATGCTTTCAATTTCCAAAACAATATCCCGAATATCTCCGCCTGCGGCAGCATTTTTCAGTAAACCGTCCTTTGTGGGTTCATCAAAAACAAATCCCCGGTCTTCCTTTCGCTCGATAAAAAGCTCCGTTTTCTGAACGTTCGTAAGCTCATCGTCCGCAATCAGCTCCTCGGTATCAAGACTGCGCTTTTTCAGCTTTAACAGCTCGCTGTCTATGCTTTTGCAAATTTCCCTTGCGGCTGTCTGAATCTCGTTAAGATAGGTTTTAAGCTGATTTAATTCCTTTCCCTGCGACCACGAGGCAATATAGGGAAAGCTGTACTCGGAAGTATCTATTCCGTACTTGTTGGCAATTATAAAAGCTGTTGCCTCTGCCTGAACTTCTCTGTCATCTCTTGAAAGATTGGACGTAACGCTGTTCTGTGATTTATCGTGAAGAAATTTGTGGGCTGCCTCGTGAAACAGAGTTTTAAGAGTCTGAATATCGGACATTCCGTTTTTCACAGCTATTCTCTGATTTGCCGAATCAAAGTATCCTTTTGCTCCCGATGAAATATTTTCAAATTCCACGGGAATTTTTACGGCTTTTTGAACCCCCGAAATAAAAGCCTTTTTGCGCTCCGTATCAATATCCCCCGTCAGCTCATCGGCTAAAGTGGGAAGTTCCTTGCCGCTTGTTTGGCTCACATCAAAAACGTAAACTTTCTTAAATGCAAGCCGCTTTACAGGCTCGGAAACGGTTTCCGTTTTAACTGTTCCGTCCTCGTTATATTGCTTTAATCCCAAATCATCGGTTACTTCACGTTCGCTCTCGATGTTTTCATTGGTCTTTATCTGAACGGGAGCAAGTATGCCGATACCTTTCTGACCTTTATCAACACTTCGCCCAAGCTCCTGCCACTTCTTGAAAGAGGCAACAAGAGTTGACTGCGGGTTTTGCATTGCAATGAGTAAAGTATTTCCCGCAGAGTAATTTGTAAAGGACGAACAGAATTTGAGATAATCCTTGAAACGTCCGCTTTCAAATACGTTTTTTACCCCCTCGTCGATTTTATTTACAAGCTCGTTTATATCCTCCTGCTGTTTTTGGCGGTATTCCGCCCTTTCTTCGGGAGTGAATGTTTTTGTTTGCTTTGGCATTTTATCAATCCTTTCATTGTCCGCAGTACGCTAAGTTACAGCATACTGCGGAATTTATTTTACAGGCTCTTATTCTTTTTGCGCTCGGTGTTTTCTCTTACGGCTTTAGGCTCGTCACAGTCGGGAGCAGCGGGAGCTTGCTGTTTTTGCTCCTGCTCTTGCGGCTGCTGTAAGCCCGAAATATCGAACTTCTTAACGGTAAAAAGTTTTTCTCTTTTTTCCGAAATATCCTCCGATTCATCTTCCGATTCGCCCGAACCGCCCGACATAGAGCTGTCAACGGGAGCAAAATCGTCTGTCTTGTCAGTGCCAAGCTCTGCGTCCACCTTTGCAAGCTCCTCAATATCCTTTCGCAGTTTTTCCTCATGCTCAAAGGGTTTGGACAAAGCCTCCTCAGCGGCGGCAAGGTTTTCCTCCGCCTGCTTTATGTTATTGCTGATTTCCATAATGCGCCCGGATACGCTGTTTTCGGCAAGATTCTCTATACGTCTGATGTTTCCCACATCATTTTTCAGAGATACATCGCAGTAATGGTCTAACTTACCGTGAAGTTTTACAAGACAGGGTGAGTTAAATAAACTTGACGTATCGGGATTTTTCACCACCGAAATCTCAAAGCCCGCATATGTGCCGAGTTTTTGGCTTTCGTTCGTTACGCCGCATTTGAGAATCGCCTCCTCAAGAACCTTTCCCGCCTCGGTGCGCTCGGTATACTTCGTACCGTTCAAGACAATCTCAAATTCCTCCGGCTTGTTGTCCTTGTAGGTCTGCAAATCATCCTTTGCCTTTTCGAGAAGTTTGGTATCACGCTTGATTGCCTGCGGGAGGGTTTTCTCGGAAAGCTCCTGCATTTTGTACAGATTTTTGTTGTAATCCGCCTCGATTACTTTAAGTTCGGATATTTCATTCTGTAATTCAATACGCCTTTTAAGGGCGGGATTACCGGTCGCCACAGCGGACATAACGGCATAATTGAGCACCATTTCATCAACGTCCTCACAAGTTCTTGCAGGATTTTTTGAAGTCATTATCTGACTGATGAATTTTGCCTTTGCCGTGATAATGCCCAGCATATATGCGTCGAACGTTCCCTCGGTCACATAATGATATATGCCCACCTCGCTGAATCTGTTTCCCTGCCGCAGTCCGCGACCGTTTTGCTGCTCTAAATCCGCAGGTCTCCACGGTATGTCAAGATGGTGGATTGCAGCTACTCTGTCCTGAATATTTGCGCCCGTGCCGAGCTTTGAAGTGCTTGCGATAATAAATCGCTTTTCACCGCTCCGCAGCTCGTCATACATTTTAGCCTTTGCGGTGTCGGTCTTAGCGTCTCCCGCAAAGCAAATCTCCTTTTCGGGAATACCACGCTCCTTTAAGCCCTGCTTTATCGCATTGTATACGGAAAAATGTTCCGTATCTTCGTGAATGGCAATATCGCAGAAAACGATTTGCACGCCTTTTTCCTTGTCGGTTTGAGTGCGTATCTTTTCAAGATTATCAAGGAGCATATTTACCTTGCTGTCGGGGCTTGGAACAAAATCCCTGTTTATGGTGCGGCTGTCAAGTCCCAAAAGACGTGCCTCGTGAGTGATTTTAAGCATATTGTCCTCTCTTGGGTCTACGCCTCCGGCTTGTATCGCCTCACTTCTTTTGGCAAGCTCTTTCATATACGCTTGCTGCAATAAGTCGGGCTTTGCGGTAACGATTATCGGCTTGCCCGTTTTCATTTCGGGGATTCCGGGAATATCCAGTGAATCGGGCATTCTTATGTCCGCAAATTCTTTGTACATCTGCATGAGCTCGGGAAGATTCACGAATTTTGAGAATCTGTTTTTCATTCTGAATCCGTCGCCCGCAGGCTTTAATTCAAGCTGCGATACGACCTCGCCGAACGTGCTTGCCCAGTCATCGAATGTATCAAGTCCCGCTTTTTTCAGCAAATCGGGACGTAAATATCTTGTCATTGAATACAGCTCTACCATAGAATTTGATACAGGCGTTCCTGTAGCCCACAAAACATTGCCGTATCCGTATTTCTCGTTGAGGAACTGCGTTTTCATCAGCATATCAGCCGATTTTTTGGCACTTGTGGTCTGCACTCCCGCAACATTGCTCATTTTGGATATGACAAGACAGTTTTTATAATTGTGTGCCTCGTCAACAACAAGATAGTCAAATCCGAGCTGTTCGAAGTTCAGAGAATTATCCTTTGGACTGTCAAGAAGTTTTTTCAGCTCAATCTCCAGCTTTATTTTTTCACGTTCAAGCTGCTTGATTGTTACACGGTCGTTTCTGTCGGTGTTTTCGATTGCCTCATCGATTTCGTCGATTTGGCTTTGTATGAAATTCTCACGGTAACTGTTTGACATTGGAATACGCTCAAACTGATTGTAGCTCATAATAACTGCGTCGTAGTCTCCCGTAACGCATTTGCCTATGAACTGCTGTCTTGTATCGGGCTTAAAATCATTGGGAGTTGCCACAAGAAGTTTTGCGTTGGGATAAAGCCTCTGCCATTCGTAAGCTGTCTGCAATGTCAGGTGCTTCGGAACAACAACACAGGCTTTTGAGATAAGTCCCAAACGCTTTTTCTCCATAACGGCTGCGTCCATTTCAAAACTTTTGCCTGCACCCACACAGTGGGCAAGCAGAGTGTTACTGCCGAGCTTTGCACGGAGTACCGCATTTTGCTGATGTGAACGGAGCTTAATAGCAGGGTTCATTCCGGGGAAAGTCTGATGTGAGCCGTCATATTCTCTGCCCCTTATGGAATTGAAAAGGCGGTTGTATTTTTCTACGTAATATTCACGCCTGTCCATATCTTTCCAGAACCATTTTTTGAACTCATCTCCTATGGTGCGAGCCTTGTTTTTGGCAAGCTGTGTTTCCTTTTGATTGATAACGTATTTTTTGTTGCCGTTTTCGTCCTCAATGGGGTCTTTTACAACTATATCCCTGTTGTTGAGCAGATTTTCAAATATGGTCGTGCTGTTCATACGGGGAGTTCCGTAAAGATTTGCTGCGGCAACACTTCTGTCGCTGTATTTATTTTCGATTTTGTATTCACCCATTATTGTACGTGTCAGGCGGTCGTCCCACGTTGATAATTGCAGAACGTCTTTCATGAATTTGCTGTAATCCTTGTTTTCAATCCAGTTTACGCCTATACGCACAGCAATATCCTCCGCTTGGATAGTTTCCGGCAGAACTTTTTCAAGAGCGGAAACGTTTTTTTCGTATTCGGGGCTTACGGTTTCCGCATAGGCTTTTGCAATATCCAGCTTTTCACGAACGTTTCCCGAAAGATATTCCGAGGATTCCTCATATCCCGAATACGGCTCATTGCTCTTTATTTTTGCGGGATTGACAAATATCGAATCGCCCAGTGAATCTATCGTTTCATCGGGAGATTTGTCCAGTAACTTCGCCATATACGGAATATCCACCTTTCCCGTGCGGTCAAGAGAAACCTGCAAAGCCTCATCGGGAGTATTAACGGAATGTATTTCTTCCTCCGCTGTAATGGTACGTTTGAAGAAAATATCCGCTTTCTTTACTTCCTTTGTTTCCTTGTCGGTTATCTCAAAAGCGCATAAGGTGTTGTAATCATCGTCCTGACTGAAAACTTTGGCATTAGCCTTGTCTGAAATACAGCCGAACTTTTTGCGGAAATCGTCATAAAGTTTGTTGAGCTTGTTTTGTAAATTTGCAAGCTCATTGTCCGAGCAGTTTTCAGCCTGTGCGGTTATTACCTCCATTGCCGCCTGACGAATGTTGTGTAAACCAATCATTCTTTCAAGACTTTTGCCTGTTGCCTCGGTCTTTACCATAACTTCATTCCGTCTGTGATACAGTTCGCCGTTTATCATTGTGTGAGTAAAATTTCTCACGGAGGGTTCGGCGGGGATAACGTTCGCCGTATCTTTTTCTTTGCTGTCAATGCTCATATTTACCGAAATCTCGCCTTTGATTTTCGCAATGGCATTTTTCAGCTTTTCGGCAAAATCTCCCTCTGTGGGAGAGCAGACCGTCACCTTGCTGTCAGCTCCGTATTTTCCCTGCATACGCTTGTCAAATTCCATTTTTCCGAGAACCATATCGGGATTATCAACAAAATATTTGTTGCAGGGAACACCGTCGGGAGTTTCGGACATATGCACCCAGTTGGGAACTTCGATTGAACGTGTGTCACGCTTTTGCAGAAACAAAATATCCGTAGTAACATTGTCTGCGTCCTTGAATGTTCCCGCAGGAAGTCTTACCGCACCGAGCAGATCACAGCGTTCGGCAAGATAACGCCTTGCCTTTTCGTCCTGCTTGTCCATAGTGAATTTTGAAGTCACAAGAGCAATAACTCCGCCGGGCTTTACCTTGTCGGCGGCTTTGGCGGCAAAGTAATCGTGAATCTTGAAATTATGCTTGTTGTAGGCTTTGTCGTAAACGCCCATATCTCCGAAAGGAATGTTGCCCAAAGCCACATCAAAGCTGTTGTCGGAAAAGGAAGTTTCTTCAAATCCCTTTATCTGAATGTTTGCATTGGGATATAGCTGTTTTGCGATACGTCCGGATATGCTGTCAAGCTCCACGCCGTAAAGCCGTGAATTGTCAGCCATTGAATCGGGCATTTTCGCAAAGAAATTCCCCACTCCCATACTCGGTTCGAGAACGTTTCCGCCCTTGAATCCGAACTGCTCCAGTGCCTGATATACGCCGTCCGTAACCTGCGGGGGAGTGTAAAAGCTCGTAAGCGATGAGGCTCTTGCCGCACTGTATTCACTTGACGAAAGGAGCTTTCTAAGCTCATTGTATTCTTCCGTCCAGTTTTCGTTATGCCTGTCAAAAGCCTGCGGCATTCCGCCCCAACCGCTGTACCCTGCCATTACCGACTGTTCGGCGGGAGTTGCCGGGCGTTTTTCACGTTCGACCGTCAGCAGCGTTTTTATAGCCTCTGCATTGGCACGGTATTTTGTTTTCTGACCGCCGTCGATAACGTCCGATTCCTTGAAACGGTAGTTTTCACCCTTGTTTTTATCGGGAGAAACAAGCACCGTCTTGTCGGAAACAGGCTGAAATTTTTTGCCGTCAAACGTTACGTCGCTTATTTGCGTATACTTTGAAAGTACCGTTTCTTGCAGACGTGAAAATTCTCTGTAATCCTCCAAAGTAAAGCCGCCGACATCAAGCATTTCCTGCTGCGACTTTACCCACCCTGCGCCAAGACTTAAAAAGTCAAACATCTTGTCATTGTCGGAGATATACACAAGAGAATTGTCGCTGTTGTCATAATGCCCCATACTGTCGTAATTTTCACTCTTGCCGAGATATACCCTTTCATCTGCGCCGTATAAAGTCACCATACCCTCGTAATTTGATTTTATAGCCGAATTGACGGTAAATATATTTTCCGTATCTTTCGTATTTTCGGACGGTTCGGGCTGATTTTTCGGTGCAGAAGTTTCACGAGCCTTGCCTGCGGTCTTACCTTTATTTTCGGCTTTAGTCTTGTCGGGAATATATTCTCCGCTGCTTATTGCCTTGTCAATCTCGGCGGCAACGGTTTTCCACGAAACAAGAGTTTTGGCGGTATCGCCGTAAGGGTTCTGATGAGATATTTTAATACCCTTTCCGTCATAGGAAACGCCCATAGACTGCGAATATGTACCGCCTAAACCGTAATGGTCTTTGAGAAAATTTATTTTTTCCTCCCTTGTGTGACCGTCCGAAAAATAGCTGCTTACGGTATTTTTGGAGTTTTCATAATTTGAGCCGGACATTATCCGCTTGTGTATTTCGTCCTTTGTGATAAAGCCCCGAACGTGTACGTCAAAGCCGGAATCGGCACTGAACTCTCTCGGCTTTCCTTGCAAATCCGCAAGCATTTTCGGGAGATTGTTTACGGCTTTCATTTGATGTCCGAAACGCAGATAATCATTTTCCCTGCACTTTTCCGTAAATTCCTCCGAGCTTTTTATGTATTTTTCAAGCTCGTTTACGTCGTGAAGTTTTTCGGATACTTTTTCTTCCATTTCGGGGTAATTTCCGGTAAGCGTTTCCTCGTCAATAAAGAAGTCCTTTCGGTTTTCCTGCTTTATATCTCCGTAAATGTAACAAATGGCAGTTGCAGCCTCCCTGAAGCTGAAATCCTTTGCACTTTCGAGTTTTTCCTGCGGAGCATATCTGCCGCTTTCAAGTAGCTCATTTATACGCTTTGCCGATTCATCCCAGGAAATGACCTTGCTGTCTTTGCCAAAGGCTGTATCTCCGCTGTTTATGTGGATACCCTCATCATCGCAGACAATGGAATATTTTTCACCGTCAGAAATGTGACCGTCGGTGAAATCCTTAAATTCGTTTTTGAGAAATTCCGCATTTTCCGAATCGCTCTTGCCTTTTTGATACTGTGCGATAATTTTAACTGCGCTGTCATTGTCATAACCGCCGCACCTTAAAAAATCATCGATAACATTTTGAGGATATTCTTTTGGAACTGTCGGCTCATTGCTGTAGTCCTCGCCGAAAAGATTAAGCTGACCGTCAATGGGAACATCTTCCTTGACTTTTCTCGAATCCGAACGTGAAACATTTTCCTTAAGTTCGGGTTCTTCGTGACCTAAATATTCAAAGCCTGTTTGAGTTAATGATTCCCGCCAGTTTCCCCATATTCCGGTAACGCTGTTATTAGCGGTTTTGTCGGTATTTTCAAGGCTCACGGAAAAATTGTCAAACTTGCTTATTCTCCACGTATCCGATTCAAAGCGGATAATATCGCCTACAGCAAGTTCATCGGCGTTTTTGGCTGTTTTCGGAGCGATAACGGATTTTTCGTTGAAAAGACTGTTGATGTACTCAAAGCTCTCCGTTCTGACAGGCGGCTTGTTGCTTTCGTTTCTCTGTATGTATGAAACAGAGGTATCAATATCTTCGGGCTTTGCAAGCTCTACGGTATTGTTTTCCCTGTCAATTTCATAAATCAGATAGTCAGTACCGTCAATGTTTACTTCAAAGCCCCTGCTTATTTCCCTTTCACGGTAAGGACAAAGATTGAAATATTCCTCTTTTTTTGCGGAATCATCAAGCTCCTGCCTTAAACTTTTAAGTGCGCCGGCAGCCTCGTCGTAGGAGTTGTATGTTCCCACCGTGTAACTATCTTCCAAAGGATAATTTGCGGAGGAAATGTGAGATGAAACGCCTCTGTCAGCATTTCTCGCACGGGTTATGCGGACATCATATTTTCCCTGTTCCTCCGAAACGGATTCCGGTTCTTCCGCTATCCCAAGTTCCTTTTCACGGCTTGCAATTTCATGATTTACAAATTCCCTTGCCTGCTGTAAATCCGAAATGCCCTGCTTATTGAGCTTATCCGCAAGCTCTTTTGCATATGCAATATTAAATTCAGACGATTCATCGCTGAAATAATTAGTGCAATACTGTAAGTTTTTACCGTTTGCAGGCTCGTTCTCATTAAGTTTTTTCGCTATGTACCCGAATGATAGCCCGTCTTGATTTTCGCTTGTCTGAACAAACCATTCGCCCGACCTGTTTACGGAACCGTTAAGGTGCTTGTCAAGATAATCCAAAAATTCCTTGTATTCCGCACGTTCGCTTTCAAGCTCGTTATCGGGATTTTCATCTTCCGACGGAAGATTAACGTCGGGGTATATGTATTCGTACATATTTCTGATATGGTTCATCAGACCGTTTTCGCCGTCACCCAAATCATAACGTCCCTTATACTCAAAATCGGGTTTATCGCTGCCGCCTTTAATCGTAAAATCCACCTTTGAATATCCCGTAAAATTATCCGAGGAATAGGGATTATTGCGTGATTCGGTATAGTTTTTGTCGGCTGCACGAAAAATTTCGTCAGCCTGCGAAAAGGGCATAGTTATCCCCTTATTAAAAGGAGAGGGCGTTTCGGAAAAGGTTATCGTGACGGTCGGCTCATCGGGGCGTGGTTCTCTTATTTCGGGCAGAGTATATATTTCAGCCATACCGTTGGCGTATTCGTAAATATTGTTCTCAACGCTTTTGGGCAAGGTGGAGCTGATAACGACGTTCCTGTCACTGTCGATAACGGCAATAGGCTCTGAATCTCTGCTCTCGGAAAAATCATATACATTAACGCAGCTTCTCGAATGGCTAAAAACAAGGTCATACTTCTTTTCGGCAGTCTGTTCGGGTTCTGTAAAATCTTTTCCCGATACAAATTCATCTTTTGCAAAGGAAAAGTCCTCAACGTTCATTGTCCGCAGATTATCGTAAGTATACCCCTCGGTGTTCCGCCTTTCAACGGTCATATTATCGCTGTCAACCGAATAAAAAGTGTTATGCTCGCCGTAAAACCACTCGGTAACGGTCAAATCCTCGCCGTCCTGCCAAGTGTACCCGTTATCACGAAGATAATCGAATAGCTGCTCCGCCTCCTCTGCCGTTTCACATCGAATATTTCTTACATTTGCCGAGACTGTTTCGCTCTCCATATCGGTAACATCTTCCGAGAAAAATTTCTCGATATTTTCATTTCCGATTTGCGATAAATCTTCCCTTTTCTTTTCGGGAACATTATTGAAAATACCCTTTTCAACCGAACCTGCTATCACAGCCTGAACCGTATCCCAAGAAAGCACAGACTGTTTTTCACGGTTTTCCGCTGTTCCCTGCCACACTTCAAGACCGTTTTCGGTTTTCTTGAAACCAAAATCAACGCCGTTTATTTTCATCTGCACCGAATCATCACGGTAAATGCTTGAAATATATCCCGCACGCAAATCAAGGTCGTGATTTTCGGCAAAGAAACTTTCAATATCGCTGTTGCGTTCGTATCTGCTTTCGCCGTTTTTGATGATTTCAGCAAGGATATTTTTATCCGAAAGGGGAGGAATATCCGGTGAAACCGTAACGGGAGCATTCTCTATGAGTATTTCCGAATCGCCGCTTAAAATCGTGTCGATTGCGCTGTCAATAGCCTGTTCCTTTTTCTGCTCCTCGGTAAAGAACAGGGAAAGCTCCGTAACGGAAACATTTCTTGTCTGATTGGTGTTTATTTCCGAAAGACTTACATTATCATTTGCAAGGTCAATCGAATCGACCTTGTACAGTTTCCCTTCCATATCGAAAATATCTCCCGATGAAAAGGGAATATCCTGCGGTGCTGATTGATTGTTTCCGTTTACTTCGGGAGCTGAAACGGCAAGCTGTTCCGAACGCATTTTTTTCATTATCTCAAACAGCTCGTGTTCCATATATAAAAGGGCAGACTTCGCCGTACCGTGGGCAAGACTTGCAAATTTGGCAAATTCATTCCTTGATTTGCATAAGTCCAAACCCTCAAGATTAAGAGTTGTATCGAGAGAAATACTTCCGTTTAGCTGACAGCGGTTAGAGGCGATATATCTTGCCGAGGACAGCACGGAACGGTTGAATTTCTTTTTATCCTCTGCGGACAGCTTTTCGTATGTATCGGGATAATATCCCATTGCCATAGTCTGTTTCATTGTATTAAGGCAAATTTTTGAAATAGCCTCGTTGAGATTTTTCCATTCAGCACTGTTCTTTTCGTTAAGAGAATCAAGCAGACGGTCGGAAAGTTTTTCGTCAAGTTTCCACAGTTCGGGTTCTTTTCTGCCGTTTGTCTGACTTACGTCAAAAAGATACTTGCATTTTCCGCCGTTTCCAAAGGACACTATGCTCTGCTCACCTCTGTTCACACGTCTGCCCAGCTTGTTCCAAGTGCCGATTTCGGCTACCTTTGAGGCGTGGGGATTCTGACGGTAAATCATAGCTGCATCCGTAAAATCGTGCTTATATATCCTGCTTGAAAATTTGAGAAAGTTTGCGTATTCTTCCTTGCTTTTCATCAGCTTGTCGGTTATTTCCCGCCAATACTGTCCTGCGGTATCGAATTTACTCATAATATTACCTATCCTTTCATTTTCTTATTTCATACAGACCGCTGTATAGTCGCAAGCACCTTTGCCGATACGTCTTACGCTTTTGGGGATTTCCAAAGCCACAAGATTTTTACACCCCTTAAAAGCATAATCCCCGATATTTATCACTCCTGCGGGTATCTCAATGCTTGTGAGCTTTCTGCACCCGTAAAAAGCGTAATGTCCTATGGTGTGAACGGTAGGGGGAATTGTCACGCTTGTGAGTTTTTTTCCCTTAAATGCCCCGTCGCCTATGGTTTCTGTTCCGTCGGGAATGATGATGTGGCTTTCATTTGCAAGATACTTTATGATTGTTTTCCCGTCCGAATCGGTCAGGAAACGTAAATCTTCGCTGTCCTTTTTTTCTTCCGTTACATTATTTTCTGCCATATGAAAAACTCCTTTTGAAAAAATATGCCGCCGAAATAACGTATATTATCGCTGTTCCGGCGGCAATCATTGACCGTTAGTTGTTGGTGTAATAGTAAACAGGCGACAGCTTGATTTCCTTGTCGGTAAGGATAACGGAAATATCCTTGTCAATCGCCTTATCCCCGATGTCAATATTCTCATTTACGGTCACAGACTTCACGTTAAGTCCTGCGGTAATGTTGTACCCCTTGATAGCAGTAACAGCCTTGCCGTTTATGTGAGAGGGCAGCTCCAGTTTGCCGTTATACACGAAAACCGAAACGATATTTGATGTAGGGTAATCGCTGACAAGAGTAGATGTCATAGGCATACAGCCTGTAATCGTAAGCTCGCCGTCCTTTTCCGTCCACATTACCACGGCAAATTCCGCCGTGGTTTCCTTTACCGCATTGCCGACCGTGTAACCGCTGTAGGCATTGCAGGGAACAGCAGGAAAAGAAGACATTGCCAGTACAAGAGATGATACCGCCGCAAGTGTTTTTGTGAGATTTTTCATGATTAATTACTCCTTTGATTTTTATATTTATACTAATCCCCATTAGAATTATGGAGATGAAGCCGCCGCAAAAAATTTGCGCATATGATTTTTTGGGGCGGCTGAATCCCATAATTCAATGAGGGATTTGTATCATAACCCTTTTGAGGTTATATGCTAAATTTGGTGGTAAGACTTGTTCCGAAAACAGTTTGTCGTGGCGACACACTTTCAGAATATATTTGTGACCGATATATCGGGATAGGTAATAAGGGAACATCGGTAAACGCATACCACGGTACAGCCGAATCGCTGTTTTACTTCATTCATATGATGATGACCGCATATATTCAGCTTAACTCTGTTATTGAAAATATATGACGTTATTCCGATGAGTCCTTTGTGCGCATTGTTTTTGCCGAACAGCCTGTACATACTGTCGTGTGAAACAAGTATATCCGCTTTCGGTGCGCCTTTTAGTGCGCTAAGACATTCCTGCTGTGTAAACATAGGATAATTCCCGTGCTTGTATCTGAAAGAACCGCCAAAGCCAAACATTGTGAATCCGTAATAGGAATACTGTTTTAGATGAATATTTTCCGCTCCGCCCAAATCGGGATTATCCCATTCATCGTGATTACCCGCAACAGCGATAACAGGACGGTTCTTTACGATACTCCGTATAGCTTTTATCGCATTTACGGGAATATCGCCGCAAAGAACGCATATATCAAAATCATATTCTGATATGCTTTCAAGCTCGTGAAAATCCCAACTGTGCAAATCCGATATTGCCATTATTTTGATTTTATTCATTTTACAGTGCCGTGACAAAACATTGTCGTGGCGACACACTTTCACTCCTTACTGTATTGTTAATCTTCGGTTATCGTCCTCTGCGAAACGTACTCACGAAACAGCGACTGCAATCTGTCGCTGTCGGGAGATTCACCCGTTGAAGATACTCCGAGAACGTATCTGACGGCATATTTCTGCATTGTATCGAGCAGGGTATTTTCGGTGATTATCGGCTGAATAAATTCAAGCTCCGTAATATTTGCAACCACAAATATCAGCCTGTCCGAATATCGGGGAACAGCCTCAATCCTTACCATATCGCCGTATACCTCTCTGACAATGCAAAGACAGCCCGTCTGCGCAAGTCTTTTGCAGACTTCCGAATCGGTATCTACGCTCATTCTTACACGGCACAATGCGCCTTTGTAAATCTTTGATTCGATGATGTTCATTTTGTACTTCCTTTCTTTTTATCCGTGCCTTTTGGATTTTCCGCAAGCCATTTGTATACAGCCTCTTTCGTGTTTTATAATCAACAATGACCATTGAATTATAAGAGTAAAAGATTATTAGCCTTTTCTGCAAATGGAGTGATAACAGTACCAAATATAAGGGTATTATCTCCAAGTTTACGTGGCGTTTCAAGCAGAGTAAAATCGTTATTTTCTTTTTCAGAAAGCAATTCGTTAGACCAGCAATGTTGATTCCAACCGTGACCATTTTCGTCACTTTTGTTAGAAAAAAATTCAATTCTACTTCCGGCAAACTCTTGTCGCAAAGAAAGTCCACATACAGGATGTTCCGGTGTAAGCTGCACTTCCAGAGGAAAAATCATATCAAAAGACGTTTCCTCTCCATTCATTATCAAGCCTGTTGTCAGGGTAAGGAGTGCCCAAAACGGTTTGTTTTCCTTTAGGTCAAAAAAATATGGATAACCACATTTACTGAGCTTTCTCCCGTAAGTTTTAGTAATGGTATAATATTGCTTATTTGGATAGCGGTGATTTAGTTTCATATCACAAAGTTTCTCTAAGCCCAGTTGAAACTTGTAAATAAGCTTATCCCCCTCATTTAGCCTATAAGGAAAAAACAGACCGAAATCAAAGACAATGCAGCCTTTTCCTTGTTGAAGCTGTTCTTCAATCTCTATAAAAATATCATTTCCGTGCATAACAAATCCTTTCTGTGTCACGGTGACACACTGTCCTTTTTTGATTTTACCCCTTTTTCGTTTTCCACTGAAAATACGTCTTGCCGTTGTAATCATTCTGAATCACTTCCGGCATAACAACAGTCTTATTTCCGCTTGAAACAAGCGTTATCTGTTTACCCTCAAGCAGCTTTTTCACCTGTATTTCCGTAAGTTCCTTGCCGTAAACTTTGCCGATATTCATACTGCACTTGCCCTTGCAGTAAAAACCGTATTTTCCACTAAGAACGCTTTCACCGCATTTCGGACACTTGCCTAATTCCTCGCTTTCGGCAGGGAGGAAAACAAGATTGATGTATTTTCCCGTATCTTCAAGCGCAAAATCGGCAGTATACTTTTTGCCCTCTTTCGATACCGCCTCAAACCTTGTTTTGCCCTCATTCAGAAGTGCTTTCAACTGTTCGGGAGAAACGGATGTGTTGGGATATTTTAACTCTTTCCAAACGGTAAATCCGCAGCCCTCTTTTCCGCTCTCACAGTAGTAATTCTGCTTGCCCTCATAAATATTTTTACCGCACCGAGGACACTTGCCGAGTATTTCTTTTTTCTTTGCAAATGGGCTGTTCTCCGCTTTTTCGGAATATTTTTCCACCAATTCTTTCGTGAAATTTTCAATCTCACTCATAAAACTTTCGGGGGAAATTTCGCCCTTTTCAATATTCTGCAAAGCCGTTTCCCAGTCGGCAGTCAGCTTTGCGGATTTTATCTCATCGGGCAGAACGCCTATGAAATTAACACCCTTTTCGGTCGCCGTTATCTTCTTTTTGTCACGCACAATGTAGCCGTGCTTTATCAGATGTTCGATTACGCTGTCCCTTGTGGCAGGAGTTCCCAAGCCCTTTTTCTCCACATCGGAATTTTCGTCATAATCGGTATTTCCTGCCGTTTCCATTGCACCCAAAAGAGTATCTTCTGTGTATGATTTCGGCGGAGTTGTAAAGCCGCTTGTTACCATTGATGTGACATTTTCAAACTGCTGATTTTCCGATATTTCGGGTAATTTTGTTTCCGTTTCCTGCGGCGTATTTCCCGTAAGCACGGATTTCACACGGCTTTCAATCTCCTTAAATCCTTTTGAAATAACTGTTTTGCCGCTTGCGTAAAAATCATTGTTTTCACAATTCACAGTCACCTTTACCGCCTCATATTCATACTGTTTCGATGTTGCAACAAGCAGCTTTGCGGATATGAGGAGAAGAATATTTTTATCCGTGGCAGGAAGTGAATTTAAGTCGATATTTGCAATTTCCGCCGTAGGGATTACCGCCGTGTGGTCGGAAATTTTTTTGTTGTTAAGACACCGCTTGACGTTCGGATTTGTGATTCCGAAATTCAGTTCGGGGATAGTCCGCTGAATTGTATTGATAATATCAAGTGCGGTCTGCTCCATATCTTCCGTAAGATATTCGCTGTCTGTTCGGGGATATGTAGCAAGTTCAGCTTCGTACAGCGACTGCAAATAATCAAGAGTTTGCTTTGCTGTGTAGCCGAATTGCCTGTTTGCTTCACGCTGTAATGTTGTCAGGTTATACAGCTTTGGCGGATTTTCTTTTTTAACTTCCTTTTTGACTTCCGTGACTTCCGCCGTTTTGTTATTGCATTTTTCGGCAATTTCTTTAGCCGTATTTTCATCTTCTATCCGCTGTGAAAGGGCAGTAAATTCACCGCAGTTCAAAGAAACACCGAAAAATTTCCGTTTTACAAAATGAGCAATATCATAGTCACGCTTGACAATCATTGCAAGGACGGGTGTCTGAACACGTCCAACATTAAGACTGTCTCCGTATCTGTTGGAAAACAAGCGAGAGCCGTTCATACCCACAAGCCAGTCGGCTTTTGCCCTGCAAATTCCTGCCGCATAAAGATTATCATAATCACTGCTCGGCTGTAAATTCCCCATTCCTTTGAGTATCGCCGAAAGTTCCATTGACGAAATCCACAAACGCTTTACGGGCTTTGTACAGCCGATTTGGTTGTACACATAGCGGAAGATACATTCTCCCTCACGACCTGCGTCGGTTGCTGAAATAATCTCATCAACGTTCTTGTCGTTCATAAGTTTTTTCACAACATTGAACCTTTTCGCCTTACTGCCGTCAACCTCAAATTTCCACTCCTGCGGAATAATGGGGAGATTATCGAAAGTCCGGTAATTCGCATACTGTTCTCCGTAACTGTCGGGCATACTAAGCCCCACAAGATGTCCCTGACACCAAGTAATCATAAATGCGCCGCCCTCAAAGTAACCGTCTCTTTTGTCGGTCGCTCCCAACGCTTTTGCGATTGTTGTGGCAACGCTTTCTTTTTCTGCGATTATAAGTTTCATAATGTTTTCCTCCAAAATTTTAATTTACATACCGATAAAGCTACTGATTCGCTCCTCCGCCATATTGCAAGTTTCCTGTGAAATATCAAAACCTATGTAATTTCTGTTGTGCTTTATACACGCAACCGCCGTTGTTCCGCTGCCCATAAAGCAGTCAAGAACAATGTCATTTTCATTGGTGCTTAACAGTAAACAAGTTTCGGGAAGTTGAACGGGAAAACCGCTGTGTCCGTATTTGGAAGATGTTTCTTTCCGTCCGAATCCGTTACAGCCTTTCTTGCCGCTGTTAAAGGGCAGTTCCCATACATTTCCCACATTCTTTGTTTTGAACATATTGGGATTGTTATTGTAAGCAAGCTCCTTGTTGAGCCTGATACCCGCACTTGTGTGACGGAGCATAAATATGTACTCGCATTGATTGGTAAGCTGACGTGAAGTGTTTGCAGGCTGTTGATTGTATCTGTACCAGATTATTGTGTCGTGCAGCTTGAACATTGTTTCGTTTGTTGCAATGTTCATTATCTCGAAAGCCCTGACCGTAATCTCCGTATCGTTTATAAGATTCAGATAAAATGTTCCGTCGGGTTTCAGGACACGCTTGCACTCAAAAAGCCATTCCCTGCACCAGTTAAGGTACTGCCTGTATGAATTGAAATATGCTTCGTATTCAAAGCCTTTCCAGTAGGGCGGAGATGTGATAATGCAGTCTACAGACTTATCATCAAGCCTTTTCAGCCCCTCTTTTACTTCATAGCAGTTTATTGTGTTCAATGCTATCATTTTTGGTAACTCCTTTGTATAAACAGCAGTATAATTTGTGATTGGATTCATTTCCCGATAAAATTATGTTTTGGTTTCGGATATTTTTACGAGAGAAATATACCCTTTCCGCAAACCTTGTAAATCAAGCCCTCACGTTCAAGACTGTCATAAGCGTGAATCACCACAGGCATACTGACAGAGTATTTTTTGCAGGATTCACGGTAACTCGGAAGTATGTCTCCGCTTTTATATCCGACTTCTTTAATCTCCCTTTTAATGTTTTCTTTTACCCATTCCCATAAGTATTTTTCGGTTTCTGTCATACGCTGTTGTCCCTGTTCAAGATTTTCTTGTCGGTAACAGGAGCTGACGGGTTCTCCTTTTCAATAAGGATACCTCCGCTTTTGACAGCTCCCGCCAGTTCGTCAATGCTCATATCGAGCTTGTCCGAAACAAGACTTTCGATAAACTCAAAACGTTTAGCCTTGATTTGTGCCTCAAGATTTTTCTTTTTTGCCTGCTGTTCGGTAATATACCGCCGCTTGGCGTTGATTTCGTCCTTAGTGCGGATAATGGATTCATCACATAATGCAAGCTCGCTTTCAAGAGCCTCTATGCTTTCCATAAAATCTTTCTCTTTTTCCATAAATATCTTCTCCCTATTTTTTATTTTTCTTTATTTTCACAATTATCAGAATGATAAGCATAACAGCCATAATGCCCAAATCAATGGGATTTATATGGAAATTCTCA
>JAMPAO010000027.1 GCA_023667165.1 Ruminococcus sp.
GTCAAAGGTAAGTCCTTCTTTTCCGAATTTGCTTGACATATTGGTATCGAGCATAAAGATCATCCTCCGTATCTCGGCAGACGGCGCACAGCCGCAGCGTGCCGGCTGCCTTATTATTTTAGGGTATTTTGATTATTTTACTACAAACTGCAAATGATGTCAATAGACGGGATGTATTTGCAGATATAGAATATAGAACGGCGTTTGCCGAAAAAATTGTGCAATTTTACTTTTTCGTTTCCTCTTGGACGGCTGCCGCCTTGAGCAGATCCCTTATTTCCGTCAGAAGCTCCTCGGAAGTGGGAGCGGGGGGCGCGGGTTCTTCATCGGGCAGCGCTTCCGCTTCCTTTTCTTCCTCTTTCTTTTTGAGAAACGCTCCGTTTCTCACGGCGTTTATAGCCTTTACAAGAACAAAGACGCATATAGCCGTAAGCAGGAAAGATATGACGCTCTGTATAAAGTTGCCGTATGTAAGCTCTGCGCCCCGTGTGACAACGGTGCCGTCCTCCAGCATTACATCGGGTATCTTTACGGAAAGCCCCGCAAAATCGATGCCGCCGATGATAATGCCTATGAGCGGCGTGAATATGTCAGCAACGAGAGAATTAACAATAGCTGTGAATGCGCTTCCTATGATAACGCCCACAGCCATATCCACAACGTTTCCTTTGGAGATAAATTCCTTGAATTCCGCGATTATTCCTTTTTTTTCTTTGTCCGCCATAAAAAATCCTCCTGATTCCGCAAAAATTTATATGATTCTATTATACACCGATTTTATGTATTTTTATTTACATATCTGTGTAATATATTAAAAATCCCGCGCAGCTTTTTTATGCGTTATGGCAGATCCCCTCGGGGATCACGGGAAGCTCTGATATTTATAATATGCAGTTTATACGGTATATTTATGATTTTATGCAGGACAAATGTGAATATTTTGCGTAAAATAAGAAAAATATGCATTATCCTCTTGACATTTTCCGTAAAGGGTGTATAATAAATATCAGCACAGTCATTAACGGGGAACGTTAGGTACGGTTTTGCCGCGGAAATGACGAAAAGTTACGGAGGTTATAAAAATGTCAGTCAACAAGGAAAAGATAAAAAAGGTAGTTCTTGCGTATTCGGGAGGTCTTGATACCTCTGTCATTATCCCATGGCTCAAGGAAAATTACAACAACTGCGAGGTCATTGCGGTTTCCGCCGACGTAGGTCAGGGAACGGAGCTTGACGGTCTGGAGGAAAAGGCTAAGAAAACCGGCGCGTCCAAGCTGTATGTGGAGGATCTTAAAGAGGAATTCATTCAGGATTACGTATATCCCACCGTTCAGGCGGGAGCTGTTTACGAGGGCAAATATCTGCTCGGAACATCGTTTGCGCGGCCCATCATCGCAAAAAGAATTGCCGAGATCGCTCTTAAGGAGGGCGCCGACGCTATCTGCCACGGCTGCACCGGCAAGGGCAACGATCAGGTAAGGTTCGAGCTTGCAATAAAGGCGTTCGCTCCCGATATGGCGATCATCGCTCCCTGGAGAGAGTGGGACATCAAGTCGAGGGACGAGGAAATAGATTACGCGGAGGCTCACGATATCCCTCTTAAGATAACAAGAGAAACAAACTATTCAAAGGACAAGAACATCTGGCATCTTTCTCACGAGGGTCTTGACCTTGAAGATCCCGCAAACGAGCCTCAGTATAATAAAGAGGGTTTTCTTGAGCTGGGAGTGTCCCCCGAAAAAGCTCCCGACAAGGCGACGTATGTTACGGTACATTTTGAAAAGGGCATACCTACGGCTCTCGACGGCAAGGTCATGAACGGTGTGGAGCTGGTTTCCGCTCTCAACAGGCTGGGCGGCGAGAACGGCATAGGTCTTGTGGATCTGGTGGAGAACCGCCTTGTGGGAATGAAATCAAGAGGCGTTTACGAAACTCCCGGCGGTACTATCCTCTACAGAGCGCACGAGGCTCTTGAAACTCTCTGCCTGGATAAGGAAACCGCAAGGATCAAGTCTTATCTGGCTATCAAATTTGCCGATATAGTTTACAACGGTCAGTGGTTCTCTCCTTTAAGAGAAGCTCTTTGCGCATTCGTAAAGGAAACTCAGAAAACCGTTACAGGCGATGTAAGGCTCAAGCTGTACAAGGGCAATGTGATCAACGCGGGCATAACATCTCCTTATACACTGTACGATGAAGAAGTGGCTACCTTCGACGAGGATCATGTTTACGATCAGTCCGACGCCGGCGGATTTATCAACATCTTCGGTCTGCCCACTCATGTAAAGGCAAAGCTGGATATGAAGAGAGGCAAATGATCCCGAAGCAGTTCTGATACGGATCTCCCGTTGAATTATGCACTGTCCCTCGGCGCAAAACGCCTATATCAAAGATCCTGCGCCGATTTCCTTCTGTAATCCCGCCGGGGATCGGTATTAAGAGCCTGTTCAGTATCTCGGCGTGTGCGGATTTTCGAGCATAATTTTGCCGAGAACAAGGAAAAACGACGCAGAAATACTTGATGTATTTCAAGGAGTTTTGACGATGTTATCGGTAAAATTTGCCGAAAAGACGTGTGCGATGAGATATTGAACAGGCTCTAAGGTAATATGAAGCCGCATATGCCCGAAATGTCTGTTTCGGGCATAGCGAGTTTATAGGAAAATAATCTTGCGAGGAATGAAAATTTGCGCAAATATTCGGGATAATATTCATAACGGACAAATCGTCAAGGATAAGCAAAGGAGATAATATGATCAAAAAACTAAAAAAATTTTCCGCGGCGGTCATGGCGGCGGCATTGGCGCTGACCCTTTCGGGCTGCGGAAAGCAAAATGAATACGAACGCCTGAAAGAGGATATCGTGGGAGTGTGGTGCGATATCGAGGGACCGGAGTATGTCGAGAACGGCGGAAATCCCTATTACAAGCTGTATGAATTTACATCGGACGGACAGATAATATATCACACTCCCATGGAAATGGGATCGGTGTATAACGACAGCACCTACGAGCTTAGGGACAATTACCTTATGACGGACGGAGCAATGTGTCTTGTGGACGTGCAGAACAACGTGCTTACCATGACCACGGACAACGGCGAGTCAAAATACAGGCGAATGACCATGCAGGAGGTATGCAATTTCGGCGTTTATTACCTTGATCCCTATAATTATCAGGAGCAGCTTGATTTCATGGGTATTCTTTACGGCACCGACACCAACGGCAGCGATCTCAGTCCCTATTACGAAACCGATGAAAACGGCAGCAGAGTAAGGATCACCGGAGAGGACGGCGAGCCTGTACCCAGATCGGACGTGAATATAAATCCGGACATGGAGGAGCAGACCGAGGAGCAGACGGAGGAAACGACGGCGCCGCAGGCGGAGGAATAACAATATCACTGAAAGGAACGGGAAAATATGGCTAAAATGTGGGCAGGACGGTTCTCAAAGGAAGTGGACGAGAGGATAAACGATTTCAATTCATCCATCTCCTTTGACGCGAGAATGTACAGGCAGGATATAAAGGGTTCGATGGCTCATGCTCAGATGCTGGGCGAGCAGGGGATAATCGAAAAGGAGGAAAGCGAGAAGATAATCTCGGGACTTCAAGGTATACTTGACGACCTGGACTGCGGCAGGCTGACCTTTGACCCCGCCGCCGAGGATATCCATATGTTCGTGGAGCAGGTGCTGACGGAGAGACTGGGAGATACGGGCAAACGCCTTCACACCGCACGGAGCCGAAACGATCAGGTTGCGCTCGATATAAAATATTATCTGAAAGAGCAGTGCGGAGAGATACAAAAGCTGACTCTCGAGCTGATAGAAACCATTATCACAACGGCGGGGGAGCATTACGATACGGTAATGCCGGGATACACTCATTTGCAAAGAGCGCAGCCTGTGACCTTTGCTCACCACATTATGGCTTACGCGCAGATGTTCACAAGGGATCTGGGACGGCTTGCCGACTGCAAAAGGCGTATGGACTCCATGCCCCTGGGATCGTGCGCATTGGCGGGTACCACCTATCCGATCGACAGGAAAAGGACGGCGGAGCTGCTGGACTTTTCCGATATCACATACAACAGTCTTGACGGCGTTTCCGACCGCGATCACTGCATAGAGCTGACAAGCGCGGTCAGCATACTTATGATGCACCTTTCGAGATTTTCCGAGGAGATAATCATGTGGTGCAGCTGGGAGTTTAAGTTTATAGAGCTGGACGACGCTTATTCCACAGGCTCGTCTATAATGCCCCAGAAGAAAAACCCCGATATCACAGAGCTTATAAGGGGAAAGACGGGACGGGTATACGGCGACCTTATGACCCTGCTCTCCATGATGAAAAATCTCCCCCTTGCCTATAATAAGGATATGCAGGAGGACAAGGAGGCGACTTTTGACGCCATAGACACCGTAAAGCTCTGTCTGTCCGCGTTCATTCCCATGTTCCGTACCATGACGGTGCTGACGGACAATATGAGAAAAGCCGCCGCCAAGGGGTTTATAAACGCCACGGACTGCGCGGATTACCTTGTTAAAAAGGGAATGCCTTTCCGCGACGCGTACAAGATAACGGGTACTCTCGTCGCAAGATGCATAGCTCTCGACACCACGCTGGAGGAGCTTGACATAAAGGAGTACAAAAGGCTGTCGGATATGTTCGATGAGGATGTTTACAGGGCGATAAACCTCGATACCTGCGTTATGCAGAGAAACGTCGACGGAGGTCCCGCGCCGGAGGCAGTGGCGAGCCAGATAGAGCAGCTTAAAAGCGTTTTGAGAAATTACGAAATATGATATCGAAAGGAATTTTACAATGTCGGTAAAGGTTTTTATAGACGGAAAAGAGGGCACTACGGGACTTAAAATAAGCGAGCGGTTTCGTGACAGAAACGATATAGAGCTGCTGGAGATACCCGAAGAGAAACGCAAGGATACGGACGAGCGGGCAAGGTACATCAATATGTCCGATTACACCTTTCTCTGTCTGCCCGACGACGCGGCAAGGCAGGCGGTGAGCCTTGCAGACAACAGCCGCACCAAGATAATAGACGCGTCCACCGCTCACAGGACTGCTCCCGGCTGGGCATACGGTCTGCCGGAATTATCCTCCGAGCACAGAGCGGCGGTGGAAAGATCAAAGAGAACGGCAGTTCCCGGCTGCTATGCCAGCGGATTTAACTGCCTTATGTACCCTATAGTAAGATCCAAAATAATCGCTCCCTATCATCCCGTTGTCTGCAATGCGGTATCGGGTTACAGCGGCGGAGGAAAGAAGCTCATTGCACGGTACGAGGACGAAAACAGGGAAAAGTCCCTTGACAGCGTAAGAATGTATTCCATGGGAAAGACGCACAAGCACATCAAGGAAATGATGGCTGTATCGGGACTGTCCTATCCTCCGGTATTCTGCCCGTCCACAAGCGGATTTTACAGCGGCATGGTAGTGACCGTTCCCATAATACTCAGGACAATGGCAAAGAAAGCCACTCCCATAGACGTGTGGAACATGATGAGCGAGCATTACGAGGGTCAGCGTTTCGTAAAGGTCATGCCCTTTGACGCGGGGGGGATGAAGGAGGAAACGGAGCTTTTCTCCGACGCTCTTGCGGACACAAACATGATGGAGATTTTCGTCTACGGCGGCGACGGTCATGTGCTTCTTTGCGCAAGGCTGGATAATCTGGGCAAAGGCGCGTCGGGAGCTGCTGTGCAGTGCATGAATATTATGATGGGCATAGACGAGGGAACGGGTCTTTTTTAGAGGCAATAAGCAAGAGGATCTCCGTATCTTTACATCCGGCAGGGGGCGGGAAAATGGAGGAAAACAAGAATAAACTCGGAACCGGCGCCGCAGATATTGCGAATTGCGTTTTGATGATATTGTGTTTGGCTCTCTTTATTTTTACGGGCAGAGAAAAAATTTACGCATTTGACCGTTTTTTCTCCGGATATATTTTTATATACATCGGATATCTGGTGGTGAGTTCCGAATATCTGTTTCTTTATTTGCGCGGTCTTAAGGCGGGTAAAAAGACGGGAAAGTATATCGCTGCCGCGATTATTATGGCGGCAATATCGTTATTCGGTATAGCCGTCAGCATTTATTTCGCTTTCAGCGGCACGCCCTATATCATAGCCGAAACTTTTTCCGACGGCACAAAGGTGCTGCTTTCCGAGAGAACGGACTATATCGCGGGTCATGATAAAACGCCCGAAAATGAGCTTACATATATTGACGTTTACCGCCTTAAAGCCTTTAAGGCGGTAAAGATAGGGACGATAGACGAAACGTACTTTTCAAACAAATGCCTTGCCCAAAGCAAGTACACTCTTGATTACAGCGAGGAAGCAAAAAGGCTTAAAGTAAGCTGCGAATACGGCGTTTACGGCAACAGCTTCGTTCATTTGAAAGAGGAGTATGATACGGGGATATTGGTTTATGAGTTTGAAACGGGGTGAGGAGTTATGCAAGGGGGATAGTTTTATTTATTTCAAAGATGGAATTGATGAAATAATAAATATACAGCCTAACGGAAATAAGGCAAAAGCCTATCAAGTCGGACAGGTAAGAAATTTGATCCTTAAACAGACCTCCTCGGAAACCGGAGAAGTGCCGAATGACGCAGCAATTTTGTTGTCAGGCAAAGTACGTTTTCCGCAGGAATACTTGGTGTATTACAAGGAAAACGGACAAAGCATGACAAAAAAAGGGCAAGTCAGGCGGTGCTTCGGAAGTTTCCGAGGAGGTCTGATATAAGTTTGGAGGTTTTTTTGATGTATAAATACGAAATAATTATTTATTGGAGCAAGGAAGATGAAAGCTATATTGCCGAGGTTCCCGAGCTTGCCGGTTGTATGGCAGACGGTAAAACAATGCAGGAAGCGCCGGAAAATGTTCATAGGGTCATAAGCGAATGGATAGAAACAGCAAAGATCGCCGGACGGGAAATACCGACGGCTAAGGGAAAGCTTTCTTTTGCATAGTATAAGAACCCATACCAATAGGCTCAGCGTACGTCTTTTCGGCAATCTTTTACCGATGACTGCGTTAAAAATCCTTGTAATACAACAGGTGTTGCTGCGGATTTTTGCCGTTATCCATGCATTTCAATGAAATGCCGGCAAAATCTTGCCGAAAATTCGCGCACTTCGCCTATTGGTATGGGTTCTGAAATATATAATAAAAGGAGTATCATACCATGAACACATATGAAACTATAAACGGCGGCGTGTGCGCGGCAAAGGGTTTTAAGGCAAGCGGCGCATACTGCGGGATCAAATACTTTGCAAGCGGCGGGTTTCCCGTTCCCGACGGGAACGATTCCCCTATTGCGGGGCGGAAAAACGATATCGCCATGATCTTTTCCGACGTTGTGTGCAATACCGCGGGAGTATACACCTCAAACAAGGTAAAGGGCGCTCCGGTCATCGTTACAAAAAACAATCTTGAAAGATCCGGCGGAAAGGCGCGCGCTGTTATTGTGAATTCGGGCAATGCCAACACCTGCAATCCCGACGGCATGGAAAAAGCCGAGAAAATGTGCGCTCTTGCGGCAAAGGAGCTGAATATCCCCGAGGAGCAGGTAATAGTAGCTTCCACGGGGGTTATCGGGCAGAGGCTGCCTATAGAGCCTATTGAAAAAGCCGTTCCCATTCTGGCGGAAAAGCTGTCCTATGAGGGAAATATCGAAGCTGCAGCCGCCATTATGACTACCGACACCGTTAAAAAGGAATACGCCGTCAAATTCAACATCGGCGGCAGGGAATGCCGTCTGGGGGGAATGGCAAAGGGCAGCGGCATGATACACCCAAACATGGCTACCACTCTTAATTTTATTACCACCGACTGCGCCGTTTCCCGGCAAATGCTGCAAAAGGCTTTGTCGGATACCGTTAAGATCACCTATAACTGCTTAAGCGTTGACGGGGATCAGTCCACCAACGACACCTGTATGCTTATGTCAAGCGGTCTGGCGGGCAATGATGAGATAACCGAGGAGGGAGCGGAGCTTGACGTTTTCAAAGCAGCTCTCTATCAGGTAATGGCAAACCTCACCCGAATGCTTGCCAAGGACGGGGAGGGCGCAACAAAGCTCATAACCTGCGTTTGCTCCTCCGCACCCGACCTTGATACGGCGATAACCGTTGCAAAAAGCGTTATACGTTCGCCGCTTGTCAAAACCGCCATGTTCGGCTCGGACGCCAACTGCGGGCGCATTGCCTGCGCAGTAGGCTACGCCGAAACGGATAATATAGACGTAAACAAATTCGACGTTTACCTGTCCTCGGATGCGGGAAAAATTCTCACCTGTGAAAAGGGAATGGGTCTTGAATTTGACGAGGAAAAGGCAAAGGAGATACTTTCCCGCGACGAGATAGAGATACTTATAGAGCTTAATGCGGGAAACGCAAGCGTTACCGCCTGGGGCTGCGACCTTACCTATGATTATGTCAAGATAAACGGGGATTACCGCAGTTAGAGGCAAGAGTTTTTTCGCAATGAAGCTTGAAAACTAAATAGGCTTTACACCTTGACAAACTGTCTGGAATCCTATATAATATAGGTAACGGCTGTACTTTGAAAGGCGGTGGTAAAAATGGGAATGACCGACAAACAGTTTAACAGCTATCTGCGGTTTGTTCTTGAAGTTGTATTGAAGGCGCTTAAAAAGATGCCCGAATGTCCCGAAAAAGATGATCTGCAAAAAATGGCTGATAATATTCAGAAAACCATTGAAGATTGACCCTTAAAGGTGTAAAGTCTGTTTACAGCTTTACACCTTTTTATTTTAAAAAACGGGCAAGGAGTGATACAATGTGAAAGAAAAAATATCTCCGCTTAAAAAATACCTAATGACCGAGGAAGAGATCTTGTGGCAGGGCGAATGCTTTTTACCCGTATTTCCCGATATAATAAAGCTGCCTGTTATATAAACTGCCGCAGAGCGGGAGATTTTTACGATCTCCCAAGGTACGGCATTTCGGACAGCGCCGAATATGCCGCGTCCCTTGTTAATATGCAAAAAAATCAGCAAGTAAAGGAAGTTTGAAATGGGAACGGTAATTTCCAATGAAATACGCTCGCAGGTGCTTATCGACGCCCTGCCTTATATCCAAAGATATAACAATAAAATAGTCGTGATAAAATACGGCGGCAACGCCATGACCAATGAGGAGCTGAAAAACGCCGTTATGAGCGATATCGTTCTGCTGGGTCTTGTCGGCATAAAGACCGTCCTTGTCCACGGAGGAGGACCGGAGATAAACGATATGCTCAAAAAGGTGGGCATTGAAAGCAGGTTTATCAACGGTCTGAGATACACAGACGAGGCTACCGCCGACATAGTTAAAATGGTGCTGGCGGGCAAGGTCAACAAGGAGCTGGTTGCTCATCTTATACGGCACAAGGGCAGCGCTCTGGGTATGTGCGGCATTGACGGCAGAATGCTCATATGCAAAAAAATGGAGGGCGAGCCGGATCTGGGTTTTGTGGGGGAGATAGAGCAGGTAAACACCGCCCCTATAACCAACGCGCTTGAAAAGGGATATATTCCCGTTATCGCCACCGTAGCCGCCGACGAAAACGGTCAGACCTACAATATCAACGCCGATACCGCCGCCGCAAGGATAGCCGCCGAGCTTAAAGCGGAAAACCTTATACTTATGACCGACATAGTCGGACTTCTTAGGGATAAGGACGATCCGTCCACCCTTATAAAAGCGGTGCAGGTGAGCGAGGTGCCCTTTATGAAGCGGCAGGGAATAATCAGCGGAGGAATGATACCTAAGATCGACTGCTGCGTTGAAGCTGTAAGGCGGGGCGTGAAGAAAACCGTCATCATAGACGGAAGAGTTCCCCACTCCATACTTATAGAGCTTTTGTCCAACGAGGGCATAGGAACGCAGTTTAGCTGATAAGAGATAAGAATCAATAGGAGGTAAAATTATTATGTCATCGTCAAAGACTATTGAAAATTTTGATAAATATGTTATGCATACATACGGCAGACTGCCCGTGGTTCTTGAAAAGGGCAGCGGCGAATGTATGACCGACGAGAACGGCAGGGAATACATTGATTTCGGCAGCGGGATAGGCGTAAATTCCCTGGGGATATGCAACGATAAATGGGCGGATGCTGTTTGCAGCCAGGTCCGTTCGCTTCAGCATACGTCCAACTATTACTATACAAAAGTCCAGGCGGAATTTGCGGAAAAGCTCTGCGAAAAAACGGGATACAGCGTGGTTTTCTTCGGCAATTCGGGAGCGGAAGCCAACGAGTGCGCCATAAAGCTCGCCAGAAAATATTCCTTTGACAAATACGGAAAAGGACGTCACACTGTCGTCACCCTTACAAACTCTTTCCACGGCAGGACTATGGCTACTCTGTCCGCCACGGGACAGGACAGCTTTCACAACTATTTTTTCCCTTTCCTTGAGGGTTTTGTAAACACTCCCGCTAACGACATAAGCGCACTGAAAGCTCTTATCGAAAAGGACAAGACTGTCTGCGCGGTAATGTTCGAGCCTGTGCAGGGGGAGGGGGGAGTTATCCCTCTTGAAGCGGAGTTTTTAAGAGAGATGATAAAGCTGTGCGGCGAAAGGGATATACTCACCATCGCCGACGAGGTGCAGACGGGCATGGGCAGAACGGGGGCGCTGCTTACCACAATGCATTACGGCGTAAAGCCGGACGTTACCACTCTTGCAAAGGGCATTGCGGGAGGAGTTCCCATGGGAGCGTGCCTTGCGGGAGAGAAATGCGCGGACGTTCTCGGCAAGGGTACCCACGGCTCCACTTTCGGCGGCAATCCCATTGCCTGCGCGGGCGCGAACGCCGTTATAGACATCGTTTCGGAGCGGGATTTTCTGGACGGAGTAACGAAAAAGGGGTATTATTTTGTAACAAAGCTCCTTGAAATTCCCGAGGTAGACGGCGTTGACGGTATGGGTCTGATGATAGGGGTGCGGCTTAAAACAAAAAAGGCGGCGGATATTCTCACCGCCGCGGCGGAAAAGGGTCTGCTTATCCTTACCGCAAAAGAAAAGCTTCGTTTCCTGCCGCCTCTTACCGTAAGCTATGAGGAAATAGACAAGGGGATCGAGATACTCAAAGAACTGCTTAGATAAAGCTGACCGAGGAGAAAAACTTGCTCATGTCACGATTTTTATTCGGATAAATATTTAAATATACGGAGGTAAAACCTATGAAGCATTTACTTAAAATGTCCGACCTTACAAAGGAGGATATCATTGATATCCTCAACCTTGCAGATCAGCTCAAATATGAGCTCAAGCACAACATTCCCCACAAGCACCTGGAGGGAAAAACCCTTGGAATGATATTCCAGAAGTCCTCCACACGTACCCGTGTTTCCTTTGAAACGGGTATGTATCAGCTTGGAGGAAACGCTCTGTTCCTGTCCTCAAGGGATCTTCAGATAGGCAGGGGCGAGCCTGTGCAGGATACAGCAAGGGTGCTTTCTCGTTATTTGAACGGCATTATGATACGCACCTTTGAGCAGAAAGAGGTGGAGGATCTGGCGGATTTCGGAAATATCCCCATAATCAACGGCCTTACCGACTATTGCCACCCCTGTCAGGTGCTTGCAGACCTTATGACCATACGGGAATACAAGGGTCAGTTTGAGGGACTTAAAATGTGCTATATCGGTGACGGCAACAACATGGCTAATTCCCTTATAGCAGGCGGTCTGACCGTGGGTATGGAGGTTTCCGCAGCCTGCCCCCAGGGGTATCACCCTCACGGCACTGTGCTTGAGTTTGCAAAGCAGTACGGCGATAAATTCACACTTACCGATAAACCCGCCCACGCCGCAGAAAATGCCGACGTTATCTTCACCGACGTGTGGGCGTCCATGGGTCAGGAGGGCGAAGCGGAAGTACGCCGCAAGGCGTTTGCGGGATATCAGGTAAACGATGAGATAATGGCTGCCGCAAAGCGTGACGCTATGGTTCAGCACTGTCTTCCCGCTCACCGGGAGGAGGAGATCACCGCAAAGGTGTTCGAGGCTCACGCGGAGGAGATATTCGAGGAAGCGGAAAACCGCCTCCACGCGCAAAAGGCCGTCATGGTCAAGCTCATGCGCTGATACGCTGATTACATTCGGGAAACGCGGAAAATAAATATACGGAGGTTTTTATTATGGGCAAGGCTCTTATTATCGGCTGCGGCGGCGTGGCTTCGGTGGTAATCCATAAATGCTGCCAAAACAGCGAGGTTTTCGAGGAGATAATGATAGCGTCGCGCACAAAAGCAAAGTGCGACGCGTTAAAGGAAAAGCTGCAAAACAATACAAAAACAAAAATATCCACCGCTAAGGTAAACGCCGACAGAGTTGAGGAGCTTACCGCTCTTATGAGGGAGTTCAAACCCGATATCTGCATAAACGTCGCCCTGCCCTATCAGGATCTGACTATAATGGACGCCTGCCTTGAATGCGGCGTGGATTATGTGGACACCGCCAATTATGAGCCGGAGGATACGGCAAAATTCGAGTATTCATGGCAGTGGGCGTACAGGGAGAGATTTGAAAGGGCGGGTATTACCGCTCTTCTGGGGAGCGGCTTTGACCCGGGAGTTACGGGAGTTTTCTGCGCCTACGCGCAAAAGCATTATTTTGACGAGATACATTACATCGACATTCTCGACTGCAACGCGGGGGATCACGGCTATCCCTTTGCCACAAACTTCAACCCCGAAATAAACATCAGAGAGGTAAGCGCAAAGGGTTCGTATATCGAAAACGGGCAATGGGTGGAAACGGAGCCTATGGAGATAAAGCGGGTGTACGATTTTCCCGAGATAGGGCAAAAGGATATGTATCTGCTCCATCATGAGGAGCTGGAGTCCCTTGCGCTGAACATCAGGGGAATAAAAAGGATACGCTTTTTCATGACTTTCGGGCAGTCCTATCTTACTCACCTGAAATGCCTTGAAAACGTGGGTATGACATCCATTGAGCCGATAAACTACAACGGCATGGAAATAGTGCCTCTCCAGTTCCTTAAGGCTGTCCTGCCCGATCCCGCAAGCCTGGGACCGAGAACAAAGGGCAAGACCAATATCGGCTGCATAATGCAGGGTGTAAAAGACGGCAAACCCGTTAAATATTACGTTTACAACGTCTGCGACCACGAGGAATGCTACAGGGAAGTGGGTTCGCAGGCAATATCCTATACCACCGGCGTTCCCGCCATGATAGGAGCCATGATGGTAATGACGGGAAAATGGAAAAAACCGGGCGTCTACAACATAGAGGAGTTCGATCCCGATCCTTTTATGGACGCTCTGAACAAATGGGGACTTCCCTGGAAAGAGAGCTTCGACCCCGGGCTTGTTGAATGATACAGACGCGGAAAGGAAAATACCATGAAATTCAGACCATGCATAGATATCCATAACGGCAGGGTAAAACAGCTTGTGGGGGGCAGCCTTTCCGACAGGGACGCATATGCCGAGGAAAATTTCGTATCGGAAAGCGGCAGCGTTTATTATGCCCGTCTTTACAGGGAAAAGGGACTGCGGGGCGGGCATATCATCATACTGAATCCCAAGGACTCGGAATATTACGTGGAGGACAGGCGGCAGGCGCTGGCGGCGCTGAGGGAATTCCCCGGCGGACTTCAGATAGGCGGCGGCGTTACGCCGGAAAACGCCGAGGAATACATAAAAAACGGCGCTTCTCATGTGATAGTCACGTCGTATGTGTTTCCGGACGGCAGACTGAGCCTTGACAGACTGCATGAGCTGGAAACGGCGGTGGGCAGGGAGCATATAGTTCTCGACCTTTCCTGCCGCAGACGGGACGGGGAATATTATATCGTCACCGACAGATGGCAGAAATTCACCGACGACGCCCTTACAAGGGAATATATCCTTATGCTCGCAGACCGCTGCGATGAGTTTCTTGTTCACGCTGTGGATTCCGAGGGCAGACAAAGGGGAATAGAACGCGGCGCGGCGGCTGTTCTGGGCGGCATTCCCGAAATAACCGCCACCTACGCGGGAGGGATATCCTCATTCGGGGATATAGCGGAGCTTGAAAGAATAGGCGGCGGCAGACTGGATTTCACGGTCGGCAGCGCCCTCGATCTTTTCGGCGGAGCCATGCCGTTTGAGAGGCTGTGCCGGGAATATTCAAGCGGCTAAATTCTATGCCAATGTTTTTTATCATATGAAAGGATGAGTTCAGTAATGATCAATGGAATAAACAACTTCAACCGTTTCCCCGAAATCCGCTCCAAAAAGGCGCAGTCCCGTTCATTGAGCAGCTTTTGCGAAATGCTTGACAAGTCTGTAAAAAAGGATTCTTTTACTGCGGAGCTTCCCGTAAATCCGGTGCAGCCGCCGAAAAACGCTGCGATCGATTTTTCAAGTACAGCAACTACTCAAGCGAAACTTGACAATATTTCCGAGGCGATAGAGAATACCGATTATTCGGGAATGACCCAGGCGGAAATTTATGCGGATATTGAAAAGAAGTATGAGGATACTTTTGAGGATTTTCATTTCTCATTGGCAAGCGAAACCTGTACCGACCATGTAACGGTATATGAGCATTTTCGCAGAGAAATCGAAAATTATGTCGGTGAAACATCTTTAGAGCTTGTGCAGAAAGCCAGAGGGTATGACGGAATGAGCTATGATGAGATCGAAACGGCAATTAAGGAAAAGTATGCCGGAAAAACCGGCTTTGAGGATCAGCTAAATCTTTTCGGTGAATTATTTACATCAGGCGTACTTTATAATAAATACGGTCCGAGCAAGGCTATCGATATAGCTTTTAATCTTCGGTTAAGCCTTGAATGCAGCGGAGAGTCCGCCATTCCCAAAAGCGAATGGCTTTCAAGAATAAAACAGACAGGGATTTCATCGCCGTTTATGCTGTTTGTCAACTATCCGTATTTTTCCGATTCGGACAAGGAATTTTTCAAGTCCGTGGTTGACGATATCCTCTTCGGTATTACAGATAAGAAAAATTAAGGAGATGTTATTATGAAAATAATCAATAAAGCCTTTTCATTTTTGGTGTAATTGCACTTACTTGCAGTAAGCGTATCTTAGATAACAGGATTAACAAACTGTTCAAATAGCGTCCCAATGTTTTTTATCATATGAAAGGATGAGTTCAGTAATGATCAATGGAATAAACAACTTCAACCGTTTCCCCGAAATCCGCTCCAAAAAGGCGCAGTCCCGTTCATTGAGCAGCTTTTGCGAAATGCTTGACAAGTCTGTAAAAAAGGATTCTTTTACTGCGGAGCTTCCCGTAAATCCGGTGCAGCCGCCGAAAAACGCTGCGATCGATTTTTCAAGTACAGCAACTACTCAAGCGAAACTTGACAATATTTCCGAGGCGATAGAGAATACCGATTATTCGGGAATGACCCAGGCGGAAATTTATGCGGATATTGAAAAGAAGTATGAGGATACTTTTGAGGATTTTCAGATTTTAACAACCACAGCACTCTGCACCGACCACATAACAGTGTGCGATCATTTCAGAGATGAATTGAAAAGTCATGGAATCGATACGGTAACCGAGAAGATTTACAGAGAGGCTAAAGGCTATACCGGCATGAGCTATGAGGAGATAGAGGCGGCAATCAAGGAAAAGTATGCCGGAAAAACGGGATTTTTTGACCAGCTCAATCTTGTCGGTGAATTGTATAAAACGGGAGTTTTGGACAACAAATACGGTTCAAATGAAGCGTTTGTCTTTATGTCGAGATTTAGTTTAAGTATTGAATGCAGCGGAGATAAATGCATTCCCAGAAGCGAATGGCTTGCAAGGCTGCAAAAAACAGGGGTTTCATCGCCGTTTACGCTGTTTGTCAACTATCCGTATTTTTCGGATATTGACAGAGAATTTTTTAAGACAGTAGTCGACGATATCCTCTTCGGTATTACAGATAAGAAAAATTAAGGAGATGTCATTATAAAAGCGTTTTTTTGTAAAGATATTATCCGGAAAACACAAAGCGCACCGTTGACGGAAAACAGATCACAAGCGGAACAGCTTTGGAAAGCGAGGTAAAAAAATGTCAAATAAAGCTCTTGTTCTATTCAGCGGGGGAGTGGACAGCACAACTCTCCTTGCCCTTGCCTGCGAGGAATACGGCAGGGAAAACGTGACGGCTATGTCAGTGTTTTACGGGCAGAAACACAAAAAAGAGCTGGAGGCTGCGGACAGGATCGCCGAATATTACGGGGTCGAACATTTCAATATGGATCTGTCGGCGGTTTTCCGCTGCTCCGACTGCTCTCTGCTTGAAAATTCCGATAAGGACATACCTCATGAAAGCTACGGCGAACAGCTTAAGGCTGCGGGCGGGTCGCCTCTGACCACATATGTGCCGTTTCGGAACGGGTTGTTCCTGTCTGCGGCGGCAAGCGCGGCTCTTTCAAAGAACTGCTCCGTGCTGATGTACGGCGCGCATTCCGACGACGCGGCGGGGAACGCCTACCCCGACTGCTCGGAGAAATTCGTAAACGCCATGGACAATGCCATAAGAGAGGGCAGCGGCGGCGTGCTTCGCGTAGAAGCTCCCTTTGCGGGAATGAACAAGACTGCGGTGGTCGCAAAGGGAAAGAGCCTGGGAGTTCCGTATGAGCTTACATGGAGCTGCTACGAGGGAGGAACCGAGCCATGCGGCGTATGCGGCACTTGCAGGGATCGCAGGGCGGCTTTCCTTGCCAACGGGATAGATCTGTATTAAAAAGGGTATAAAATTGCCCCCGCAGTTTGCAAACAGAGGCAGGAAGCAAGATGAACGAGAAATCAACACCGTGCCGGAACCGCCGCCGAGCGGAGCTGACGCGCAATAAAAAAGGAGAGATCGAATAATGAAAAATAAGCACCTTTGCCCCGTTCCTCCGATGGGATGGAACTCGTGGAACACATTTAGCTGGAATATCAGCGCGGAGCTTATTATGTCCACTGCCGACAAAATGACCGAAACGGGTCTTGCGGAGGCGGGATATGAATATATCGTCATAGACGACTGCTGGAGCGAGAAACAAAGGGTAAACGGAAAACTGGTTCCCGACCGCAAAAAATTTCCCGACGGCATAAAAGCGGTTTCCGACTATGTTCATTCAAAGGGACTGAAATTCGGTATGTATTCCTGCGCGGGAACTCATACCTGCGCAGGCTATCCCGGCAGCTTCGAGCATGAATTTGAGGACGCGGAAACCTTTGCGGAATGGGGCGTGGATTACCTTAAATACGATTACTGCTACAAGCCGGATACAGCCGTCGGAGAAAACCTTTATAAACGCATGGGCATGGCTTTGAGGAACTGCGGCAGGGATATCGTATTTTCAGCCTGCTGCTGGGGCAAGGACGACGTGCATAAATGGATAAGGGAATCGGGAGCGCACCTTTTCCGCTCCACGGGAGATATCCAGGATAACTGGGAATCGGTAAAGCGGCTTGCTCTTTCTCAGATAGGCAATCAGTGCTACGGCGGCGTTTACTGCCATAACGATATGGATATGCTCGTGGTTGGAATGCACGGAAAGAGCGACAACGAATGGATAGCAGACGTTGTGGGCGGCTGCACCGACACAGAGTATAAGACCCATTTTGCACTTTGGGCGATAATGAATTCTCCCTTGATGATAGGCTGCGATATAAGAAATATGTCCGACCAAACAAGGGAGATCCTTACAAACAAGGATATTATCGCCATAAATCAGGATATAGAGTGCAGAGGACCTTACTGCATAAGGCAGTGGAACAATCCCGAGAACGTTTTTGCGCTGGTAAAGCCGCTCAGCGGCGGCGATTACGCGGTTGGTATGTTTAATTTCGGCGATAAAACAAACGAAATGTCGCTTCAGCTTTTCGATATCGGTCTGCCGTATTCGTCGGGAAGGGGCTTGGAGATTTACGACTGCCACACGCACGAGCCGCAGGGAGTTTTCACGGAACGCATATGCGTGCAGATACCATCCCACGACTGCAAGATCTACCGCGGAAAGGTCGTTAAGGCGTAATGGCGGTATGCAGAGAATGCGGCGCGCCGCTTTTCGACGACGATATAGCTATTTACCGCAAGCTGGTATTCAGAGGAGCGGAGGAATTTTGCTGCATAAAATGCCTGTCGGTGAGATTAGGCTGCACGGTACAGGCTATCGAAAGGCTAATAGAATATTACCGCGAAAGCGGAAACTGTACATTATTCAGATGAAAAAACCGCCCGATTTCCGTCGGGCGGTTTTTGGGTTATTGCTTTTACGGCAAAAATTGATCGTCACGCAGCAGCGGAAAGCCGCTGGCTTGGATCTTTTTGCCTCTTTCGCAGGCTGCAAGGTTGATCTTATACCTTGCTCTAATCTCTCACCTCTACATTAAGATAAACCTCGTTCTCGCTTACAAGGGCGGAATTTATGTCGATGGTGTACTTAAAATAAAGCTCGCCCCCCGCTGAGGTCATTTTGTTGATTATCCGTGAAGCGGATATCCCAAGAAGCATATCGCCGTAGGGAGTGCCGTAATGGCAGTGGTGACGGCGGTTTTTCTCGATTATCAGGTTAGAATCGGTGCTGCCGCAGCGGGTCATGGAGGCTATCTCCTCCCCGAAGCAGGAAACGGTGGTCGTAGAGCCTGCGAAGCCTGTAGCTTCGCTGTCGGCGTAGGATATCTCCCAGCCCGTGCCGCTGCCGTTGTTCACCTCCCGCAGCGTACCCTCGGTGATAAGCTCGATTATATCGGGTATGCCGCCTGTGTCCGAAACGCTTGTCATGGTTATCATGACGTCCTTTTTATTTCCCTTTTTCATTCCTTTTATCATTCCTTTTTTACTGCGGCGGATAATGCCGTCACTTATCCGTCAGCTCGTCGACCGATATCTTCTTTACCTCTCCGCCGAGGCTGCCGCCGATAAACGCATGAGCGTTGGCTTCAAACAGCTCGGCGCTGTCGCTGGTATAATATGTTATTTTTCCCGTTTCGGAGGACTGCGAAAGCATATTTTTCCCTGCCAGCATGGTCATTGCAAACCTTGCAGCCTCCGCGCCCGCCGATATAAGCGTAACGCTTTCGCCCATATATTCCGATATTGCCTCGTACAGTATTGGGTAATGAGTGCAGCCGAGGATCAGCACGTCTACGCCCTCGTTTTTTATGGGAGCGAGATATCTTTCGGTCATCGTTCTTACAACGATGTCCTTTGGATCCGTTATCCCCGCCTCCACCATGGGAACGAACAGCGTGCAGGTGTTGCCTATAACGGAAGCGTCCGAACGGATGGTGCGGATGGCTTTGCCGTATGCTCCCGAACGGATCGTGGCAGCCGTTCCGATAACGCCTATCCTGCCGTTTCTCGTTGCCGCGCAGGCGCTTTGAACTGCGGGTATGACCACCCCGGTAAATGGAATATCTCCGCAGACGCTTTTGTTCTGACCTATCACCGAGGAAACCGTGCCGCAGGCGGCGATTATCATTTTAACGTCGTGCCGCTTCATAAAGTTTATGTCCTGCACCGCATATTCCATGACAGTTTCGCGGCTTCTCGTGCCGTAGGGTATGCGGGCGGTATCGCCGAAATAAATAATATTTTCATTGGGCATAAGCTCCCGCAGCCTTGCGGCGCAGGTAAGTCCTCCCAGACCCGAATCGAAAACGCCTATAGCCTTTTCGCTGATATTTTCAATCGTATCCGACATATCAATAAAGACACCTTTCGTCAGTTTCGTTCATATGCGAGCTTTATAAGTCTGTCAAGAAGCTCGCTGTATGATATTCCCAGATTATCCATCAGCTTGGGGTACATGCTTATGGAGGTAAATCCCGGCATGGTGTTTATCTCGTTGAGGTACACTCTGCCGCCGTCGGTCAGGAAGAAATCCACCCTTGCAAGACCGAAGCAGCCGGCAGCCTTGAACGCTTTTACGGCGGTTTCCCGAATTTCCTTTGCCGATTCGGGGGGGATATCCGCGGGAATGGATATTTTCGACGTACCCATTATGTATTTTGCGTCGTAATCGTAAAAGTCATTGCAGGATATTATCTCTCCCACGTCCGAAGCAAAGGGATTGTCAGTGCCCAGAACGGCGCACTCCAGCTCCCTGCCTTTTATGTACTCCTCAACGATGACCTTTTTGTCGTGGGTAAACGCAAGCTTTACCGCGTTTTTCAGATCCTCGAAGCTGTCCGCCTTGTTTACGCCCACCGACGAGCCGCTGCATGCGGGTTTTACGAAGATGGGATAACCGAGCTTTTCCGCTATAGCTTCGCATACGCTGTCCAGACGGCTCAGATCGCATTGCTTTACGGTTTCAAAGCGTGCCATATTTATTCCGTGAAAACCCAGTACGTCGTGCGTAAGCTCCTTGTCCATGCATACTGCGGAGGATGAGCATCCGCAGCCCACGTAGGGTATGCCCGCCATATCCAGCAGTCCCTGTATGGTGCCGTCCTCTCCGTTTTTTCCGTGGAGAACGGGGAACACAACGTCTGTTTTCACCCTTGTGATCCTGCCCTCCTCGATCTTTGCTATTCCCCTGTAAAGCGGATCGGGAAGTATGCTTGCGGAAACGCAGTCGGGATCTTTTTCCCATCTGCCGTCCTTTATGCAGGAAATATCTCCGGGGTAGAAAAACCATCTGCCCTTTTTGTTTATCCCGATGGGTATTATCTCGTACTTATCCCTGTCCATGTTGGATATGACGTTTGCCGCCGAGATAAGTGATATTTCATGCTCGTTTGACACGCCGCCGAAAAGCACGGCGACTCTTATTTTTGCCATATGGCTCATTCCTTTCGGGTATTATGATAGACCTCCTCGGAAACTTCCGAAACGCTGCTGACTTGTCTTTTTTGCATCATGCGTCGCCCATCTCCCTTGCAATACAGCAAGTATTCCTGCGGAAAATGTGCTTTGCCTGACGCAAAAAATCCTGCGTCATTCAGCATTTCTCCGGTTTCCGATGATGTCTACTACATCTATTTTATTCGCCGCAGACAGGGATTATGCCTTTGCCCTGCTGATAAGCGTCCTTATCTGCGCCGGAGTAAAATCATATTTTTTGCCGCAGAAATGGCAGCATACCTCGCTTTTTTCATCATCCTTCGCCATAGCCGCAAGCTCATCCCTGCCAATGGATATAAGCGCTTTTTCCACTCTCTCCCTTGAGCAGTCGCATTTGTAAAAGGCTTCAAGTTCGTCCATAACGTCGGGGTCAAGACCTTCAAGAACCTTTTTCGCCATATCCTCCGCCGTTGTTCCCGAGGAAAGCATTTGAGTCACCGACGGCAGAGCGTTGATATTTTTTTCGATAATGTCAATGCAGCTCTCGTCCGCAAACGGCAAAAGCTGGATAAGATACCCTCCCGCAGCCTGTACCGTAAGATCGGGATTTACAAGCACCCCAAGCCCGCATACCGTGGGTATCTGCTCGGAAACGGCGTAATAGCTTGCGATATCCTCCGCTATCTCTCCGCTGACAATGGGGATCTGACCGCTGTATGGTTCTTTCAGTCCCAGATCCTTTACCACCGACAGGGTGCCGTTTTTGCCTACGGCGCCCGCTACGTCCAGCTTGCCCATGCTGTTTAGCGGTATTTCCACAACGCTGTTCTGAACGTAGGATTTAACGTTGCCCATGCCGTCAGCCACGGCGATGAGCGCACCTGCCGGACCGCCGCCGTTCATTCTCAGCGTAAGGGAATCCTTGTTTCCCTTAAGACCTATCCCCATAAGGGAGGCGGCTATGGTGAGCCTGCCCAGGGCGGCTGTGACCACGGCTGAGGTACCGTGTATCCTTTCTATTTCCGATACCATATCCAAAGCGTCAATGGCTGTCGCCGTAACGGAGGCGTCGTGAGATATGGTTCTGACTATCTTTGCCATATTGATAAATTTTCCTTTCCGTTCGGACGCAGGCGCGGTAAACGTCAAGCCGGGGCGTAATGTGACAACGGATCAAATAAACTCCCGCGTCCTATTTTTTATTCCTTGCCGCAGACCGGATCGGTCTTGCGGCGCAGACCAGTTTTTCGCTGTCGGGACGGGGAGGATCCAAGGTATCGCCGTCGTAGACCGCCAGCAGCTCCATTCCCGCTTTTTCCAGCATATCCGCCACGATCTCCTTTTCAAAGGCGATCTCGGTCAGTTCGTCGTAATATCTTTTATATGCGCCCGTTTCATCTTTTTCAAAAAAATCAAGAGCGATATCCACCCTGCTGTCGCAGGAATTTTCGTCGAAGCTGTTCTGCCATACGCAGTATATGTCGTCCAGATCGTAAACAAAGGTGTTTCCGCTTAAAATGTGCCTGTGCTTGTAAGGCGTGTTCATATCGAATATAAACAGACCCTCCGGATCGCAGAAAAGGGATACACGGCTAAAGGTCCTTTCTATCTGCTCCCTGCTTTTCAGATGATTTATGCTGTCCAAAGCGCATATTGTAACGTCCACCGTTCCGAACATATCCAGTTCCGTCATATCCTGGCAAAGATACTGTATCGGCAGGCCGCTTTCGATTTTTTTATCCAAAGCGCAGCTTAGCATCTCCTCCGAGCAGTCCGTGCCTATAACGTCGTAACCCATCATGGCAAACTGCTCCGAAAGGCTGCCCGTTCCGCAGGCGAGGTCGAGGAGTATGCCCTTTTTTCCGCCGTGCAGCTTTATCAGACGGTCGAAGTATTCCGCCCTGTCCTTATACGGGATGTTCTCGGTAAGTCTGTCGTAAAAATAAGCGAACGCGCCGTAGCCGTTTTTTTCTTTCATTGCTGTTCTGCGCCCTTGTTGGCGCCGCCGGTTATATCCTCGGTTTTTACGGGGAGGCGTTCAAATATCAGCTTATAGCCCTTGCCGCTGTATTTGCTGGTAAGAGTGCGGTTTACCCTGCTGATAGTGGCGGTGCTTGCGCCAGTTGCGGCAACGATATTGTTGTATATTTTCTTTTCCGAGAGCATTTTGGCTACAAGCATACGCTGCGAAAAGGCTTTCAGCTCCGGTACGGTACACAGATCGTCCAGAAACGCGGCGCATTCTTCCTTGGTTTTAAGGCACAGCAAAGCCTCATAGAGAAAATCGAGAGCCTTATTTTCGTCCATACAAAAAACCGTCCTTTCGGGTGAATAAATAGACCTCCTCGGAAACTTCCGAAACGCTGCCCGACTTGTCTTTTTTTCATCATGCTTCGCCCATCTTCCTTGCAATACAGCAAGTATTCCTGCGGAAAATGTGCTTTGCCCGATACAAAAAATCCTGCGTCATTCAGCATTTTTCCGGTTTCCGAGGAGGTCTGATATATATCTATTTTAACACTCTAACTTATAAAAGTAAAGGGGTTTGCGGATATTTTAATTAATTTGTAATAATTTGCGAAAAAAACGGGAAACGGAAAATTTTTCCGTTTCCCGCCGCAAGCGGTAAATATGTACGAGCTTATTTTGACAATACGGGTTTTTTCGTCTTGCGGCTGCCAATATATCCGCATATGACGTCCGCGCTTTCCTCAACGCCCAGGGAACTGTCCAGGAGCAGCTCGTAATTGCGCCTGTCGCCCCAGTTCTGTCCGGAGATATTTTTGTAGTAGGACGCTCTTGCCTCGTCGGAATGACGGATATTTTTCCGCGCTTCCTCCTTGCTGTCCCCGTAGACCTCCATAACGCGGCTTATCTTGTATTCCTCGTCCGCGTATATGAATATGCGCACCACGTCCTCCCGTTCACGCAGCACGTGATCGGCGGCTCTTCCGACGATAACGCAGCTTCCGCGGTCGGCGATCTCTTTTATCACTTTGTCCTGTGCAATAACAGCCTGCTGTACAACGTCGGAACTGAGATAAAGGCTTTGCAGCATGGCGGGTGAGTTAACGTTTATATCGGATATGAACTCCTTGTCAAGACCGCTTTCCTTTGCGGCGATGGCGGTCATTTCCTTATAATAAAACGGTATGCCCAGCTTCTCCGCCACGATCTTGCCTATCTGCTTGCCGGAAGAACCGTGTTCTCTGGCGATGGTGATGATAACGCCCTTTTCCGACGTTTCCAGCGCGGGACTTGCCTCGTCCTCGGCGGCTTGGGAATGCTCCGATTTGAGCGATCTCATAAACGTTGCCGTAAGAGCCGCCGCCACGATCATTGCAATGAGATCGGCTGCGGGAGCGGCATACAGTATTCCCGTGATCCCGTACAAACCGGGCAGAATGATTATCAGCGGGATAAAGCAGATTATGTCGCGTATCATGGACGCCACCACGGCGCGTATCGGCTTGCCTGCCGCTTGGAAGAAGATAGACGTCATTTTTATTGTGCAGGTGAACGTTACAAGGCTTAGGAAAATGCGGAACGTAAGCTCGCCGAACTCCCAGTAGTCCTCGGGATTGGGGATATTCGTAGGCGTTCCGAACATACCGACCACGGCGCGGGGAGCAAGCTCGAAAAGCAGGGTGGAAACAAGTCCTATGGCTACGGTGCAGCTGAGTATATTTCTGTAAAGCTCCTTAACGCGTTTGTAGTTCCTTGCACCCATGTTGTAGCTGACGATAGGCTGGCAGCCGAGTACAATGCCCACCACAAGGTTGATGACCACGGTGAAAACCTTGCTCTCGATGCCTATTACCGCAATGGGGATATCCACACCGTACTTTGATACGGCTCCGTATTTTGCGAGCATGATATTGCATACCAGAGAAATGATAACTATGGTCATCTGGGTCACAAAGGATGATATGCCGAGCTGCAATGCTCCGGAAAATACCTTGAGATCGGGGATAAAGCTCTTTTTGTTCAGCTTAAAGGTCTTTGTGCGGAAAAAATAAGCGAGGGATATGATAAACGAAACGGTCTGACCGATAACGGTCGCCAGAGCCGCGCCGAACATACCCCATTTTGCGCCGAAAATGAAAACGGGATCCAGAATTATATTGGTAAGCGCGCCTGCCAGCATTGACGCCATTGAAGCGCCGGGACTGCCGTCGGCTCTGATAACGGCGTTCATCATATTGGAAAGCATATACAGCGGGAAAAACATCAGTATGAGATTAAAATATTCCACCGCGTAGCCTATGCTGTTTTCAGACGCTCCGAACAGCGTCAGGAGCTGCGTCTTAAAGGGGAAGAAAAACGCCATAAGCACAACGCTTGCCAGCAGTGTTATCACAATGCCCGTTCCCACCGCCTTATGGGCGTTCTGCGTATCGTTTTTGCCCTGGCAGATGTTAAGGTATGCGGCGCAGCCGTCCCCGAAGCACCAGGCAAACGCCTGCGCGATGATAAAAATGGGGAATACAACGCCCGTGGCGGCATTGCCCAGCGCGCTCAGCTCACTGTTGCCGATAAATATCTGATCCGCAATGTTGTAAAGCGCGCTGACAAGCAGCGAGAGAACGCATGGAACGGAAAATTTCACCATCAGCTTTGACAGCTTTTCCGTTCCGAGAAACCGAGAGTTTTGTTTTTGATCCATAATTCCTCCGAAAAAATAAAGGCAACACCGCACAAAGCACGGCTGACGCCTTTGCGCACGTCTTGCTTGCATATTTTCCGTCATATTGCACCAAAATTTCTTGACATACGCCAGTATGCCTGCGAAATTTTAGTACGATCTGACGAAAAATCTGACTGCGCAATCCGCACGCAATCTTTGTGCGGTATTGCCT
>JAMPAO010000028.1 GCA_023667165.1 Ruminococcus sp.
CAGCACGCCCTCTGCTTGTTGAAAGCAGAGCTTTGAACCTGTTCAGGCTCTTTTGTTATGTGCGGATCTTGTCGATGACAAGGATTTTTATACTGATAACCAATTGTTCTGCGGATAAAGACGGCGGATAGACTGTGCGCTGTCAAGAACGAACGCAGGCAGGGTACAGCATAGCTGTATGTATCTAAAATTATCACGCAATTATATTTATATCACCGAAGCCTTTCCGATAAATTCGCCATCAAGTGTAAACAGTTCAAAGTCATTACTGTTATCCCCAAAACTATTTACCTTTTTAAAATCCAAAATTATGTCCTCATCTATTTTATAATCAGAAAGCTGCAAGAAAATATCCTTGTTGTTCACTCTGTATATGTCATACAGATTTATAAAGTTTAAGTTTTTAGCCGCCGCAGACATTTTAACGCTAATATCGGTTCTTGGAAGCAGTATTACAACCTTTTCAAAAGAATTGCCGTTTTTTTTCAGCTTGACCTCTGCATGATATTTGTTTACCCCGTCAATTTCACATTTGGAAATTGACGTTTCCTTTGCAAATGTAATAATTTTTTTCCTGTGTACTCCGTAAATAAAGGAAAGAAAACCATTTCTTGCTCTTTTCGTTCGTTTTTTACAGATGTAAACATGGATATGTGAAAAAACAATGTCTAAAATCATGAAAGCTGTGATCATACATAAAATCACACCTTCCTTGAAGTGCCAAGCGTTTATATATTCTGCGCACAGGTCAATGACTGTAAACACTGCCGCACACAGCATCCAGAGCAGTTTTGCAGCAAAGGATACTTTAAGAAATGCGTTAGGTTCCCCATGAAATGCTGTTAGATTTTTCCTGCACCGGGGACATTTTATGTATCCAAAAAAATATGTATTGGAAATTTCGGCTTTTTGTGTACTTATTTTTTCTCCGCACTCGGGACAAACAGCATAATCACTCATTACATACCCTCCAAATAAATTTATGTGCAAAGGATAACCATAGTGTCTGCACCGGTATTTCAGACTTCCTCGGAAATCTGTAAAACGCCGTTTGATCTGTCTTTTTGCTGTCAAGTTATGCCAATATATCAGTATTTCTGTGAAGAACTAACCTTGCCTAATACCGAAATTACTGTACCGTACAGCACTTCTGCAGTTTCCGAGGAGGTCTATTTTTTAGGGAACAATATCCACTCGTTGATTTTGACAAAAGAATATTCTTTAAATCCGATGTTCATACTCATTTTATCATTTTTGCTTTTTGCTGTCAATATCTTGCGTAATGAAAAAATTTTTGATCTTGCCGGAATGCTGTTCCTGTAAATTTTTCATAAAATAATTGATTTTTTTTCGAAAATGTGGTATCATTAGATCAGAGAGTTCGGGCGTCGGAGCTTGGATCCTCTTGCAGCTTTCCTTTTTCGCAGGCTGCGAGGTTAATTGCACGCTTTGCTCTAATATTATCGAAAGGGAAAATATATTATGAAAAACAACCGTAAAAGACTTATTTCGGCGGCTCTTGCGCTGTTCATTACGGTATCAGGCGGCTGCGGCGCAAATAACAGCGAGCCTGATATCGGTTCCTCTTCAGCCGCTCCCGCAGTGACGGCGGAAACCGACGCCGTTCCCGAAGAAAGTAAATCGGAGGCAGTTTCCACTCTCGATCCTCTTGACGACGATTACGATCCCTACGGCGGAGGGGGCGCGGCAACACAGGTCGTTACCTCGCTTAAACTGGAAAACCGGACGGAGGAAGAAACGGAAACCGCTTCTGTTTCCGTTGCCGAAACAGTCGTAAATGAGGATAAACCGCAAACGTCAAAGACGGAAACAACCGCCCGATCCGAAACGGCAGCAGCGGAAAAAATAACGGAACCGCCCGAAAAGGAAACATCCGCGGCTAAGACCGAGGCGGCAGCCAAGGAGGAGGAAACCGTTTCCGAGGACGTATCCCTTGAAATATCCGTTCCCAACGGCTGGAGCGACGGCACGGCGGATTATTCGCAGATAGACGGCACGGTAAAGAACAGCGGCAAAAAGGACGTGAACGGCTGGATCGCTACCGTCACCCTGTCCGCTTCGGCGACTGTTGAGCAGTCATGGAACTGCGGTATAGAGCTGAAAAACGGAGTTATGACGATCACTCCCGTGGAACACAACAGATCCATTACACCCGGCGGGGAGGGGAGTTTCGGTATGATAATCAAAAATCCCGGAAAGATCGACGCGGAAAAGTCGACCCTTTCCTGTTCCTTCGGTACATATCAGGCAAGCGGCGGAGGACAGGCAGACGGCGGCAGCGGCAGCGGTACAGCCGTACCCTATTCGCCCGCCAAGGACGTTCCCGCTCCCACAACCGACGACTGGCTCTCGGTCAGCGGCAATAAAATAGTCGACAGCAGCGGCAGGGAAGTATGGCTCACGGGCGTGAACTGGTTCGGCTATAATACGGGTACGAATACCTTTGACGGATTATGGGCGTGCGATCTTAACTCATCCCTGGCGTCCATTGCCGACCACGGATTCAATCTGCTGAGGGTGCCCATTTCGGCGGAGCTTGTCAATAACTGGGAAAATGGGAATTATCCCGAGGCAAATTACAATCATGCCACAAACTCCTATCTGAACGGTATGAACAGTCTTGAGATATTCGATTACTCAATAGGTCAGTGCAGAGCTAACGGACTGAAGATCATGATAGACATACACAGCGCCAAGACCGATTCAATGGGACATATGAAAAATATGTGGTACGAGGGTAACGTTTCGGAAAGCGATTACCTTGCGGCTCTGTCCTGGCTTGCGGAACGCTACAAGGACGACGACACGGTCATTGCGTACGACCTGAAAAACGAGCCTCACGGCAAAGCAAACGAAACTCCCAGAGCAAAGTGGGATAACAGCAAGGACGCGGACAATTGGAAATACATTGCCGAAAAGGCGGCAAACGCCGTACTTTCCAAAAATCCCAACGTACTGGTAATGGTCGAGGGCATCGAGATATATCCGAAGGATATAAAATCAAACGGCGATTTTTCATCAACAGACCCGGGGGACTATTACAGCACCTGGTGGGGCGGAAATCTGCGGGGAGTTAAGGACAATCCCGTGGATCTGGGAAAATACCGGAATAAGCTTGTTTATTCCCCCCACGATTACGGTCCTGCGGTATATGAGCAGGAATGGTTCAAAGGGGATTACACATATCAATCCCTCTGCCGGGACGCGTGGAACGACAACTGGCTGTATATCCACGACAGCGGCACCGCTCCCCTGCTTATCGGAGAATGGGGCGGATTTATGACTCAGCCAAATCTCAAATGGATGACATATCTCAGACAGCTTATCGCCGAGAAAAAAATAAACCATACTTTCTGGTGCTTCAACTCCAATTCGGGAGATACGGGAGGACTTGTAAAGGACGATTTTACCACCTGGGACAATGAAAAATACGAATTTGTCAAGGAAGTTCTCTGGCAGGAGGACGGCAAATTTGTGGGACTGGATCATCAGATACCCTTGGGCAGCAACGGAAAAGCGTTAAACTGATTTTACTTGATCCGGCAAAACATCCCATAGACAGTGTATGCTGTCTATGGGATTATTTCATGCATTGACGGACATATGATACCTGCTGTACCGCCGCAGATCTGTGAAAGAATTGAGCCGTGCTTCTTTCCTGCTGTTTGTGATGAAATGATGAAATTTTAGGGGATTTTTTTAATTTCTCTTGTACTTTTATTTAAAATATGATATAATAAATTACATAAATATAAATTTTTACAGACAAAGAAAGGATGAAGCGAATGGCGTCACATTACAGCTTTTCTCAGGTAACTCCTCAGATCGAGCAGCTTGCGGATATGTGCGTGAACGGAGGTATCATCAACAGCGATCTTTACGCCAAATACGAGGTAAAGCGCGGACTGCGCGATATCAACGGAAAGGGCGTTCTGGCAGGTCTTACGGAAATTTCCGAGATCGTTTCCTACACCATCGAGGACAACGAAATGATCCCCTGCGACGGAAAGCTCTTCTACAGAGGCTACAACATCAACGATATCGTTGCGGGATTTTTTAACGAAAACCGTTTCGGATTTGAGGAAGCTACTTACCTGCTGCTTTTCGGCAGTCTTCCCGACAAAAAGCAGCTTGAGGATTTCTGCGCTCTTCTGGCGGATTACAGAAAGCTCCCCACCACCTTTGTAAGAGATATTATGATGAAATCACCCAGCAGCGATATTATGAACAGTATCTCAAGAGGCGTTCTCACGCTGTTTTCATACGATGATTATCCGAACGACACCTCTATCCCCAACGTTCTGCGGCAGTCGCTGGAGCTTATTTCCCTTATGCCCCTGCTGGCGGTATACGGCTATCAGGCGAAAAACTATTACCTTGACGGGGACAGCTTTATTATACATCAGCCGGTACCGGAGTATTCCACGGCGCAGAACATTCTGCACCTGCTCCGTCCCGACAACAAATTCACCGAGCTGGAGGCTAAGGTCCTTGACATTGCCCTGGTGCTTCACGCCGAACACGGCGGAGGAAACAACTCCACCTTTACCACTCACGTGGTCACATCATCGGGGACGGACACCTACGGCGCCATCGCGGCTGCTCTGTCCTCTCTCAAGGGTCCCAAGCACGGCGGCGCGAACGTAAAGGTCACGGCTATGTTCGACGATATGAAAGAAAAGCTCCGTGACTGGTCGGACGAGGAGGAGGTTCGCAGTTACCTTACAAAAACGCTTCATAAGGAGGGCTTTGACAAGTCCGGACTTATCTACGGAATGGGTCACGCGGTTTACTCCATTTCCGACCCGAGAGCCAATATTCTCCGCAGTTTCGTTGACAAGCTGGCGGCGGAAAAGGGCATGGAAAAGGAGCTGGAGCTTTATCATTTGGTGGAGCGTCTTGCTCCCGAGGTAATTGCCAAGGAAAGGCACATTTACAAGGGCGTTGCTGCCAACATAGACTTCTACAGCGGCTTTGTCTATTCAATGCTGGATCTCCCGCAGGAGCTTTATACCCCTCTGTTTGCCATAGCGAGGATCTCCGGCTGGTCGGCTCACAGGATAGAGGAGCTTGTAAACGCGGGCAAGATAATCCGCCCCGCCTACAAAAGCGTATGCAAGCATAAGGCATATGCAAATCTGAACGACAGATAACAGCAACGATCGCCCGCGCAGGCAGACTGCGCGGGCGTTTTTTATTCCCCTTGGGAGGGCGAGGGAGCGGAGCAGCCTTTTTTCGGTAACACCGCTGCCCGCCGGCAGCCGAATAAACGCGGATATTTGCGGTTCTTGCAGAATAATTACAAATCGGTAACAAGAATAAATATTATTGACAAGAACAGAAAAATATTGTAGAATTATATGTATAAAGAAAAAGAACATACACTGCAAAAGAAAGGATATTGTAATTATGAAAAATCTGACAAAGCGCATTGCCGCCTTGGCTGCCGCATCTGTTATGTGTCTGACCATGTACAGTCCCGTATTTGCCGAATTTACGGATCCCGCCCAAGCATACGGTCAGTTTACCGAACGCGGCGTTTCCGACGAAAGCTCCGATGACGGCGCCGGCGAGGCATACACCGAAAATACGGACGAAGAGGAAGCGGCAGAAATAACCGACGAATCGGAAAACGCAAACGAATCCGGCGTTTCCCGCGAGGATAAGGACAGCGAAAAAAAGGTGACAGTCCCCGCCGAGGAGATCACCGTTTACAGCTACAGATCTACGGTGACGGAGGGAGATACCTTTACGGTACGCTGCCGCTTAAAACCGTCAAATTCCGACGATACCATTACATATTCCACCACCAACTCCAAAATAGCCTCCGTTGACAGTGACGGAAACGTTACCGCCGTTTCAAAGGGTACTGCCATAATCAGCGCAAAAACAAGCTCCGGAGTAAAGGACAGGTTTTCCCTTACGGTAAAAGCCACCGCTCCCGCAGAGGAAGGGGAGGACAGCTCCGAAGATGAAGACCGTGAGGAGAACGGCGGGGAAACCGAAAGCAGTGAAAATACGGAAAAAACCGATTCGACGTCAAAGACCGTATCCATCGAGCTAAAGCACAGCTCCGTTACCCTTTACAGCGGCGATACCTACAAGATAATATATGAACTCACTCCCGAGGGCAGCAGCGATACGGTATCGTTCAGATCGGTAAACAAAAGCGTCGCTTCGGTCGACAGCAAGGGAAACGTCACCGCTGTGGGCGAGGGCAACACAAGGATAGTATGCACCGCCTCGAACGGCAGGAGCGCTAAGCTGAACGTTACGGTAATACCCGTTCTGTCCGAGGCGGAGCAGGATAAAATATACAATACCGAGGCGGAAAAGGAATATGACGAGGACGGAAACCTCGTTCCCTCAATGGTCCGCTTCCTTGACGAATCCGCAAGCGTTCAGATCGGCAGTAAATTCACGCTGGACGCAAGAGTATATCCCTCCGGCAGCAAATATACATATACCATACAGTCAAGCAACAGCTCCGTAGCCAAGGTCAACAGCAAGGGAGAGGTCACGGGAATAAGCCAGGGCAGCGCCCTTATTACCCTTACCACCGACAACGGCAAAACCGACAGCATTTACGTTACCGTTTACGGCGATATTATCCCCGGAATAGACGTTTCCAAGTGGAACGGTGAGATCGACTGGAAAAGGGTCAAGGAAAGCGGCAAAGCGCAGTTTGCCATGATAAGAGCCTCCTACGGCTATGAAGACACCGATCCCATGCTGCGGGCAAACGTCAGCGGCTGCGAACAATACGGCATACCCTACGGCTTTTATCACTACACCTATGCAAAAAACGCCGCAGAGGCGAAAAAAGAGGCGGCATATTTCCTTAACGTTATAAGCGAATATTCTCCGCAGTACCCCGTTGTGCTGGATATCGAGGAATCCTTTTACAAGGAAATGTCACCCAAGGACGTTACGCTGATAGCCACAACATTTATCGAGGAGCTGGAAAACGCGGGATATTACGCGATGATCTACAGTTTTGCCAAATTCTTCAACGACTGCCTGATAATCGACAAGATCAAGGACTACGACATATGGGTAGCCTGCTGGGGCGACGAGGACAAGCTCGCCGAAAATTACAGCTATCACTACGGTATGTGGCAGTATACCGAAACAGGCAGGATAAACGGCATAGAGGAGTACGTCGACCTTAACTACGCTTACAAGGACTACAGGGCGACTATTGAAAAATACGGACTGAACCGCCCGAGATTTTGGTGATGTAAAATGTGGTTGATATTTGCGCTGTTATCCGCGGTATTTGCCGCCCTCACATCAATACTGGCAAAGATCGGCATAGAGGGGGTAAACTCCGACCTTGCCACGGCAATAAGAAGCAGCGCCGCAGTAATAATGGCATGGGGAATGGTCTTTCTGACTCACGCGCAGAGCGGAGTCAGCCATATAAACGGCAGGAGCTGGCTGTTTCTGATACTTTCCGGAGCGGCTACGGGCGCGTCATGGCTGTGCTATTACAAGGCGCTTCAGATAGGTCAGGTATCAAAGGTAGTACCCGTTGACAAGCTAAGCGTGGTAATCACACTGATAATGGCGTTTGTGTTCCTGCACGAGAAATTCACCGCAAAATCGCTCATAGGCTGCGTCCTGATAGGGGCGGGAACGCTGATAATGGTCATATAAGCACAATACCGCACAAGGGAGTTATCCGCTCTCTGTGCGGTATTTCTTATATAATGACCGATCAACCGGCGGTATATCGGGATATGATACAAAAAAAGCTCCCTTTTTCGGTAAAATTTCAATAATTTTACATAATACACTTGATTTTTATCGGAAAATACTGTATAATGTAATTGTATGCAGGCGCGGGGGAATGACCCGCTCCTGCGATAAACTGAAAGGAGTTTGTAACTAATATGATTTATTCTCATGAGGTTGAAACAATGTGCCCCGTTGCACAGGGCGTTGCACACGGTGCCGCTCCGATCCCCGAGGAAGCTAAATGGGTAAAGGCTAAAGAGATCAAGGACATTTCCGGATTTACCCACGGTATCGGCTGGTGCGCTCCCCAGCAGGGTACCTGCAAGCTGACGCTCAACGTCAAGGAGGGCGTTATACAGGAGGCTCTGGTAGAAACTATCGGCTGCTCCGGCATGACCCATTCGGCGGCTATGGCTGCGGAGATACTCCCCGGCAGAACTATTCTCGAGGCACTTAACACCGACCTGGTCTGTGACGCGATCAACACCGCTATGAGAGAGCTTTTCCTCCAGATCGTATACGGCCGTTCGCAGTCCGCCTTTTCCGAGGACGGTCTTGTTGTGGGCGCGGGACTTGAGGATCTGGGCAAGGGTCTGCGTTCTCAGGTAGGCACCATGTACGGCACCTTGGCTAAGGGTCCGCGCTATCTTGAAATGACCGACGGATACGTTACGGGCATCGCTCTTAACGAGGACGACGAGATCATCGGCTATCAGTTTGTAAACTTCGGCAAGATGATGGACTTCATCAAGGGCGGCGACGACGCAAACACCGCTTTTGAAAAGGCTAAGGGTCAGTACGGAAGAGTTGCCGACGCTGCTAAGATCATCGATCCGAGAAAGCAGTAATATTGCCCGAAAATTTATCAAGGAGGAAAACTACAATGGCTTTATTTGAGTCTTATGAAAGAAGAGAAAAGCAGATCCTCGAGGTACTGGGACAGTACGGCATAAATTCTATCGAGGAAACTGCCGAAATAACCAAGGCTAAGGGTCTTGACATCTACAAGCTGGTGGAGGGCATTCAGCCTATATGCTTTGAGAACGCCAAGTGGGCGTACACCGTAGGCTGCGCTATAGCCATAAAGAAGGGCTGCACAAGAGCTGCTGACGCTGCCGCTGCAATAGGCGAGGGACTTCAGGCGTTCTGTATCCCCGGTTCCGTTGCGGATCAGAGAAAGGTCGGCTTAGGTCACGGAAATCTCGGCAAAATGCTGCTCGAGGAGGACACCAAGTGCTTTGCTTTCCTGGCGGGTCACGAATCCTTTGCGGCTGCGGAGGGAGCTATCGGTATCGCCGAAAAGGCAAACAGAGTAAGGAAAGAACCTCTCAGAGTTATCCTTAACGGACTCGGCAAGGACGCCGCTCAGATAATCGCCCGTATCAACGGCTTTACATATGTTGAAACAGAGATGGATTATTATACCGGAGAGGTAAAGGAAGTATTCCGCAAGTCTTACTCCGACGGACTTCGCGCAAAGGTGAACTGCTACGGCGCAAACGACGTAACGGAGGGTGTTGCCATCATGTGGAAAGAGGGCGTTGACGTTTCCATCACAGGAAACTCCACCAACCCCACGCGTTTCCAGCATCCGGTTGCGGGTACTTACAAGAAAGAGTGCAACGACAAGGGCAAGAAGTACTTCTCCGTTGCCTCCGGCGGCGGTACGGGACGTACTCTCCACCCCGACAATATGGCGGCAGGCCCCGCTTCCTACGGCATGACCGACACAATGGGAAGAATGCATTCCGACGCACAGTTCGCAGGATCATCCTCCGTTCCCGCACATGTTGAGATGATGGGACTTATCGGTATGGGAAACAACCCCATGGTCGGCGCGACGGTAGCCTGTGCGGTTGCGGTCGAGGAGGCTATGAAAGGCTGATAATTAAAAAATATCCTCTTTGAGCGTATGCTTTTATACCTGTTTCTGCATAAAGTTCTTGCAAAAATCAGCCTAATACGTTCCGATCGCAATGGGCTTTTTAAGCCGAAAACGGTATTCGAGGGATAAAACAGCGCCGATCGTAAAACCGGCGCTGTTTTTTTGATTCATATCGGTAATCCGGAAGATGAACAAAAGGAACAAATACGGTGCAATAAAAGGAGAAAAAGAAACGGATCTGAATTATGAAGAAACAATGCGGAGAATTGCCAAATGAGGCGGATGAAAGAAGAAACATTTTACACGGGGTGTTTCTGTTTTTAAAGGCAAAAATCAAATAATTGTTGTACCGAAGATAACGGCAATATGGCATTATCACGCATATATGGCATAGCGTCTTGCGCTAAGCGAACTTACCTATCAAAGCTATCGGTGAGGCAGCCGCGGAGGTTTTTGAGAATATAATAAACTTGACAATCCGTAAAGGAAATAGTATAATAAAAATATAATAACGGAAAACAAAAGAAAAGCATATAATGTGAAACTGATTGCCAACCTCAACCCCCCAGCTATGCTGGGGAGAATTGAGTAAGACGTATCGGGTGTCGTGACAAAAAGCACCTCCTATGATATAATAACAATGGTGTCGCAAGCCAAAGTAAAAATCATAGGAGGTGGTCCGAAATGGACACTAATAGTTTATCACATACAAGGTGGAGTTGTCAATATCATATCGTGTTTATACCAAAATACCGAAAAAGGGTAATGTATGGAAAAGTACGGGAAGATATGAGAGAGATACTGCGAACATTATGTCAATACAAAAAGGTAGAGATAATAGAGGGAGCAGTATGTGCCGACCATATTCATATGTGTGTCAGCATACCGCCCAAGCTAAGTGTATCAGAGTTTGTGGGTTATCTGAAAGGGAAATCTGCATTGATGATACATGACAGACATCCTGAAATGACGAATAAATGGAACAGAGAGTTTTGGGCAAGAGGTTACTATGTGACAACAATTGGCAATGTCAATGAAGAAACAATAAAGAAATATATTGCAGAACAGGAAGATGAATCTAAAAAGGAAGGTACTCGCATTTAGCCTCTTTTAGAGGCTGCCAGTACTTGGCTTGCGATACTCACCTTTTAGGTGTGCTTGCATTAAAGCCCTTTTAGGGCTATTCTCAAACCACCGCTTGAAGCGGTGGTCATGACTGACATACAGTCAACGGGAAATGACAGAACTGTTAGTATGGAATAAGGCAATAAAAGCAAGTGGGGAAAGAGAGAGTTGATCAATGCAGCGTTGTATCCTGTTTACAGCGGCTGCAAACGGGGGCAGTTACCGCCACACGTGACAGATTCCCAAAGCGTTAAAACCCGTATATTCTTCGGATAATTGAGGTTATGACAGGTAAGGTGTAAATGACATACAGAAAATCTGCCATTTAAAGGTAATGGCTTACAGATTCAACCAACGGATTAGTGATACCCGAATACAAATGCTATGACATCTTTTGACGAAGAAGATCTAAATGACGTATTTTATTGTGACAAACGTAATGAATTTTGGAGGAATTTTTATGTTTAAATTTAAAAATGAGTTCAGTTATGATGATATTTTATCACCAAGCGAGGTTAAAGAAAAGGGCATACTCTTTAACAATGAAAGATTTGTGTATGAATGTTATTCGGAAAACGGAATCGCGCATTATGAAAGACTTTTTTATACTGATGATAATAACGTAAAAGCACCTTTTTCGGGATTGCTTTATGCATTATATCCTGATGGGATTGTGTCAGGATACAGCTTTTTCAAGGACGGCTATCATGAGGGGGAAGATGCTCATTTCTATGATGACGGTGCGATTGCTAAATATACGAATTATCATAAAGACGAATCAAGGACACTGATCATAGAATGGTCAAAAGACGGAACTATCAGCAGAATAGAGGAGATGTTCAACGTCGGAAACCGCCAAAAGCGTATTGAATATGATGAGAGTGGAAATATTATAAATCAATATGAGAGATAAAATTGTCTGAGCTTTGCCGCTATGATTTTTTATCAAGTGTGGAAAGCCGCAGCAGAAAAAAGAGTGATAGATTAATGGAAACAAGCAAAATGCAGGAAGAATTTTTGAATCAGCAAAACAAACTCAGAAGCAGGATAAATACCGAAGATACTTTTAATATTGATTCGGTAAACTCTATTGCCGGAGTTGACCTTGCGTATTGGAACGATGATGACGGTCAGGAATATGCAGTCTGTTGTGTTGTAATTATTGACAAAGCAACGCATGATCTGCTCGAAACAAAATCATACAGCGGGAAAATCGAAGTTCCGTATATGCCCGGATTTCTCGCTTTTCGTGAATTGCCGCTTGTGGTGAAAGCTGTAGAGCTGATTAAAAACAAGCCCGATATATATATGTTTGACGGAAATGGTTATCTTCATCCACGACATATGGGAATTGCAACCCATGCGTCATTTTATCTGAATGTGCCAACGATCGGTGTTGCGAAAACTTATTACAGAGTTGAAAAAAACCTTGATTATATTGAGCCTGACGCTTGTTCGGGAAGTTATACAGATATTGTATACAATAATGAAGTATACGGCAGAGTGCTTAGGACTCACGATAATGTAAGACCCGTTTTCGTGTCGGTAGGAAATAACATCTCGCTTGATACAGCAGTAAAACTTACTATGGATATGGTGGGTGAGGAAAGCCGTATACCTGTTCCCACACGTCTTGCCGATTTGGAAACACATAAAATGCGTGCTGCTTTGAGGGATAAATAAATTTTAAAATGTGCGTTGAGCGGTAGTGTCAACACGCCCTAACTGCAAGGAAAGCACAGATCCCGATTTATACGGTACTTCACCTTGTCGGACCGAATAACGGAAAAACGGTATTGCCTGTCAAAGCGGCGCCGTTTTTGCTGTCGGTCATCCGGCTGCCCGTACTATGTACCGTGAAATACGTTCAGCAGACATCGGAGGCTTTATGACGGACGTCTTCGCCCATATCCGAACGTCAGCTTCTTTTTTTATATTCCGAGGGAGTTACGCCCGTTTTTTTCTTAAATAATCTGCTGAAATAATTCACATCGTCAAATCCGCACTTTTCCGCCGTTTCGGATACTGTCATCCCGTGGCTTTTCAGCAGAGCGCAGCCTCGGCTTATGCGCAGATCCGTGATATACTCCGTAGGCGTGCAATGATATGCGCTTTTGAAGATACGCAAAAAATGCCGCTGCGAGTAATGAGAAAGCTCCGCAAGCTCGGCTGCGGAAACGTTCCGGTCAAAATGATTTTCCATATACGATACCGCCCTTGCGATATTAATAATATCCTGTTCGTCCTTGCCGTCTTTGAAGCTGTACATACGCGAAAGCATTGCCGCAAGCTGCGCAAACTGCGCGGTCAGCATGGTTTTACGGCACTCCCCGCCGTGTTCGTATTCCTTTATCATATCGTCGACCAGAGCCTTTACCGCCGCGTAGCTTTCACGGCTGAGCTTCAGTCTGCTTTCAAAGCTCTGCGCCCTTGCCATCTGCGGCTCAAGCACGAACAGCGCCTGAAATCCCGCGCTTGCGGCAATATCGGGCAGATGAGAAAGCATATCGTCATGGCGGTACATTATATTGCAAATGCGGAAATTTTCGGTACGCCTGTATCCGTGGACCGTATCGCTGCCAACTACGAATACGTCGCCTTTTTTTACCGTGTACTCCTCGCTGTTCACCATATGCACCGCGCTGCCGTCGGTAACGATCACCAGCTCGTTGAAATCGCTGTGCGAATGGATATACAGATCGGTATCATGCCCGCCGTACTGAATAAAAAAAGGAAAATCCGCATCATCCGTAAACCAGCTCAGATACGCCCTTGCAATATTATTTTCCACAGCGCACCCTCCTTTTTTATTTGTATTATAGCATATCAAGTCAGCATTTTCAAGACAAATTATAGCACAAAACAGCCAAAATTACCGCAGAGCCTTGAAATATCAGTAAAACGGCGGTATAATTACGGGAGTGGAGCATTGAGATCAAACCGCGGCTTGCGGCTGCTTTGTGATGATCCGCCGCTTTGCTTTGATATTTAAAGGAGGTTTATTATGCCAAATCCGTATCTTCCCCTTTGGGAATACATCCCCGACGGAGAACCTCGGGTATTCGGGGACAGGATATATGTTTACGGTTCTCATGACAATGCGGGTTCAACAAAGTTCTGCGATCACGTACTAAAATGCTGGAGCGCTCCTTTGAGTGATCTTAACAACTGGGTATGCCACGGGGATATTTTCCGCACGCAGGCGACCGAGGACTGTCCTGCCGACACAGACTGGACGGATAAGGAAAATTATCTGTACGCGCCCGACGTTGTCGAAAAGGACGGAAAATATTATCTTTACGCCTACATAATCAACTCCGTAGGCTGCGTAGCCGTCAGCGACAAGCCGGAAGGACCCTTTAAGCTGCTTTCGAAATACAAATACACCATACCCGACGATATCTGCTGCAACGGCTGGTTCATAGATCCCGGGGTGCTTGCGGACGACGACGGCAGGACATACATATACTGCGGCTTTGAACGCTCCTTTATGGCGGAGATAAACAGCGCAAATATGTACGAGATCCTCGACGGAACGTGCATTGAACATATTATACCCATTGAAAAGGGCGGCAGCTTTGCCGAGGATGACAGCCTGTTTTTCGAAGCATGCTCTCCGCGAAAGGTGGGAGATACCTATTACTTGATCTATTCGCCGAAACGCGGCAGCAGACTTGCCTATGCGACCTCGGACAAGCCCACCGGACCATTCGTCTACAGGGGATACATCATCGACAACGGCGTTGACTATCCCGGAGGCAACGATCACGGATCTATCGCGCAGATAAACGGTCAATGGTACATTTTCTACCATAGAATGACAAACGGCACCATAATGTCCCGCAGAGCCTGCGCCGAAAAGATAACCATTCTTCCCGACGGCGCTATCCCGCCCGTCGAGATGACCTCTCTGGGTTTTGAGGACAGCCTGAATCCTTACAAAATAACTCCCGCGGAAATTGCCTGCGTGCTTAAGGGCGGAGCCGCCGTTACCGAAAAAAACGTGTTTGATCGCGCTGTGACGAACATTTCCGAAAACTGCGTCATGGGATATAAATACTTTGATTTCGGCAGCGACTTCGGAAGCAAGACCATGGAATTTTCCGCCGACGTTACAGGCATGGGCTGCGACAGTATCCTGCACATTCTGACCGACGGCGAGGACGGAGAAGAGATCGGCAGGATCCGGATCGGCAGAAACGGCGGGATCGTTTCCGGAAGAGTAAAAGCGGTAACGGGCAGGCACAGCATTTTCTTCAAGGTATCCACCGAGTATCCCCGCGACTGGTCGGGCGAATCCTTCAGAAACAGATGCCTTTTTGAAATGCGGTCGTTTGTGTTTATGAAATAATGCCGCAGGTCATAGGGATCAAACAATATACAAATAATAAGGAGAGAGAGATATGTCAAGGTTTTCGGTCATCAAAAAAATAACGTCGGCGGTAATTTCCGCCTGTATGCTTGCAACGGGTCTTTGCGGCTGTAATGTCGAAGCAAAGAACGATATGCGCGACATAACGACTGCCGAGGTCATAAATGAAATGGGTTTGGGGATAAACCTGGGTAACACCTTTGAAAGCTGCGGCGACTGGATATCCAAAACAAGCGTTACAAATTACGAAACAGGCTGGGGAAGTCCTGTCATTACGCGGGAAATGATACAAGGCTACAAGGACTGCGGCTTCGGCGTGCTGAGAGTTCCCGTGGCGTGGTCTAATATGATGGGCGAAAATTATACGATATCCGCGGAATACATCGCACGTGTAAAGGAGGTCATAGGCTGGGCGCTGGAAAGCGATCTGTACGTGATCATGAATATCCACTGGGACGGCGGATGGTTTGAGGGTTTCGCCAAGGACGGTGAAAGGGACGAGTGCTTCAGCAAATACGAAAGCGTCTGGACGCAGCTTTCGGAGCAGTTCAAGGACTGCGGCGACAAGCTCATATTCGAATCCCTCAACGAAGAGGGCGGCTGGGACGACATATGGAACCGTTACAGCAATCAAGGTGACAAGGAGAAATCCTACGGCATTCTCAACGACATGAACCAAAAATTCGTCGACATCGTGCGAAGCTCGGGCGGGAATAACGAAAAGCGGCATTTGCTCATTGCGGGATATGCCACGGACATAGACCTTACCTGCGACGAGGCGTTCAAAATGCCGGACGATCCCGCCGGCAGATGCGCTGTATCGGTGCATTACTATACTCCGTCAACCTTTGCAATACTCGAAAGGGACGCGACCTGGGGCAAGGCCCGCACCGAATGGGGCAGCGACGCGGATATCGCCGAGCTTAACAAGTACATGGACATGATGAAAACCACCTTTACGGACAAGGGCATTCCCGTTATCATCGGTGAATACGGTACGTCCACGAAAAATAAAACGCCCGAAATGATAAGGAAATATCTTTCAAGCGTCTGCGAGGCGGCATACACCCGCGGAATGTGTCCCGTACTGTGGGATATCACAGATGTTTTTTACAACAGGAACAAGGGAAAATTTATCGATCCCGAGCTTCTTGATGAGCTTATGAGCGTTAAGGATACGGAAAGACAGTAACGGTCTGACGGAGAAAACAGGAAAGCGTTCCAATACGGCGCACGTTATCTCGGTTAATTTTGCGGACGGCGGGATCGTCTGCGGAATTTTGCCGAATAACGTGCGCCGGTTTTTGGATTAAAGCGGATCTTTTTTGAAGGTCATACCCGCTGACAGGATAGATATTGTGCATAATGTCCAAAAAAACTTGTCTAAATTTTTTGCTGCAAATTATGTAAATTCTATAGACAATTTTTTGTATCTGTTGTATAATATATACATAAATCAACCGTGCGGAAGGAGAAATAATTATGAATATGAACGAAATAAAAGAGCAAATGTGCGACGTGTGCCATAAAATGTGGCAGTTAGGCTGGGTGGCGGCAAACGACGGAAACGTTTCCGTGCGCCTTGACGACGGCACTTTCCTTGCCACTCCCACGGGTATTTCAAAAAGCTTTATCACCCCCGAAAAAATAGTGAGGATCAACGAAAAAGGCGATGTTCTTGAAGCTTTGGACGGCTACAGACCCTCCTCGGAAATAAAAATGCACCTGCGCTGCTATGAGGAAAGAAATGACGTGGGAGCCGTAGTTCACGCTCACCCGCCCACGGCAACGGGTTACGCTGTGGCAAATAAGGCTTTGGACGGCTACACCATGATCGAGGCTGTCATTGCGGTAGGCTCGGTGCCTGTGACTCCTTACGGCACGCCCTCTACATATGAAGTCCCCGACGCTATAACTCCATATCTCAAGGAACATGACGTTATGCTGCTGCAAAATCACGGCGCGCTTACGGTAGGCTCGGACATCATCATCGCGTACTACCGAATGGAAACGCTGGAACTTTGGGCGAAGATCAGCCTGACCGCTCATCTTTTGGGAGGCGAACGGGAGATATCACGGGAAAATATAGACAGACTTTGCAGTATGCGGCAGCAGTACGGCGTTACCGGCAGACATCCGGGGTATAAAAAATACCCTTACGGGGATAAATAATGCGGGAGAGCTTCATTGAAACGGCGGACGGCAGAGTATATTACTTTCTGTCGGAAAAATGGCTTGAAAACGCTGTGACGGTAATATTCCTGCACGGAATGACAGCCGATCACACTATGTTTGAGGATCAGTACGGCTATTTCGGCAAGGCTTATAATATCATTGCATGGGACGCTCCCGCACACGGAAGATCCCGACCCTTTAAGGATATGACCTACCCAAAAGCCGCAAAAATACTTGCCGATATTATGGATCTTTGCAGTATACGATCGGCGTTCATAGCGGGTCAGTCCATGGGCGGATATATCGCCCAGTCATTTATAATGCGTTATCCGGAAAGGGTAAGGGGATTTATCGGCATAGATACAACGCCATACGGCGACGGCTATTATTCTCCCTCGGATATTTTCCTGCTCAGGCGCATAGAGCCTCTTGCAAGGCTTTATCCGCTGAACGTCCTGAAAAAGGCAATGGCAAAGCAGGTCTGCGTTACCTCAAAAGGACGTGAAAATATGCTTGCCATGCTCTCACCCTACGGCAAGGACGAGCTTTGCAGGCTGATGGGCATGGGATACGCCGCTTTTTTGGACGATAACCGTCCCTTGAGCATTCCCTGTCCGGTCTTGATAATTCTGGGAGAAAAGGACAGAACGGGCAAGGTAAAAAGCTATTGCAGACAATGGGCAAAGCGGACGGGATATCCCATAGAGATCATAAAAAACGCATGCCATAATTCAAACGCCGATAACCCCGAAGCTGTAAACAGGGTTATAGATGATTTTATAAATAAAATAAATAATGGGAGTACGGTACAATGACCAAGCATTATAATATTAACGACGATATAATAGAAAACGACCATATTATGGATATTATCGAGCCTTTATGGTACGGTGTGAGCATACACAGCGGGACATATGAAGAGGATCTGAAACGCTTTACCGTCCCTCAGAAATACGTCCATGCCGCAATGTGGTATATGGGAGAGGTAAACAACGGCGGCCACGTTCAGTTTTTCGATAACGATACGGGAGTAGTCTGGAAAAACGCTTTGGACGGGTTCAAGGCAATGGATTTCAACGAGGCTGAGGACATTCTCAGTCAGGCTGCGGGGATAATGTACGGCAGTCCCGAATTTGACCGCAAAAAACGTCAGCAGCAGCTTGACTCCCTCACAGACGAGGATATAGCCGCCCTGGGAGAGCTTGACGATATGTTTTACCGTATCAAGGACTTCGACGACAGGGTTTACCGTTATATCCTGCAAAATAAAAAAGATTTTTATTTTAAGGGAAATATTGAAACATTCTGTTAAGAACAGGTATAGTTTTCATCCCATTACAGAAAGCCGCTCAAACAGCTTTTTGCGTTACCGAGCCGCTGTCTGTGGGAAAATCGCTAAACTATGAAACGATAGGTTGCGGCGACACGCCGCCGAAAGCCGCTCAAACAGCTTTCTGCGTTACTGAGCCGCTGTCTGTGAGAAAATCGCTAAACTATGAAACGATAGGCTGCGGCGACACGCCGCCGAAAGCCGCTCAAACAGCTTTCTGCATTACCGAGCCGCTGTCTGTGGGAAAAACACTAAACTATGAAACGATAGGCTGCGGCGACACGCCGCCATGCCGCCGCGCCGCTTGGAGTGTGAATATGAAATTACGTTTAACAGTGGATATAGATGAAATAAACTACGCGCAGATGATAAGGGCGATACTGCCTTACGTCAAAAAGGAGGATATCCCTCTGCCGGAAACGGTGCTAAACGCCGCCGCTTCTCCGGGAGTGCTTGAAAATTTTCTGAAATTTATCCCAAAGGATAAGCAGGACGAGCTTGTTTTGAAGCTTATCGAGAAAAACAAGGTCAGAATGATAGCAAGAGCACGCAAGCTGGCGGATAAGGCAGGCGTGGACGCCGTTATATCCGATATCAGTCTTCGGGAACGCCGGGACGAGTATGTCGTGTACTGACTGCGGGAAAGAATTCCGGCAAAACATAAATTACTCCGAAGCAGCCGAAAGCCGCAGACTGTAAGGTCAATTTTATGCTTTGCTTTAAGGGACAAAAGGCGGGACTTACGGGAATAAGCCTTGCGTCCCGCTTCGGAAAGGAGAATTAATTATGGAAATACGAAAAGCGCTGCCCGCCGACCTTGAAGCGGTGAAAAACGTTACATACAGCACCATAAATGAAATTTACCCTCACTATTATCCAAAGGGAGCGGTGGATTTTTTCCTGCGTCACCACAGCGGGGATAATATAAAAAACGACATATCCCAAGGAAATGTTTATATTGCCCTTGAGGGCGGTATCCCTGCGGGAACGGTCACTGCGAGGGACAGTGAGATATGCCGCCTTTTTGTTGCGCCGTCCTTTCAGTGAAAGGGCATAGGCGGCAGTCTGCTCAGAGCTGCGGAGGATATTATATCGGAAGATCACAAAGAGATCGTAATACACTCCTCTCTCCCCGCGCGGGAAATATATCTGAAAAAGGGCTACCGCATACGCAGCTTTGAAACGGTAAAGCTGCCGGAGGGCGGAAGGCTTTGCTATGAGATAATGATCAAAAGCGTTTCTCCGCGTATTGCGTTTCCCGAGGGGGGCAATATTTCCCTTATGACCGCAGCCGATTACGATGAAGTATATTCCCTGTGGCACGGTACCGAGGGTATGGGACTTAATTCACTTGACGATTCCCGCGGGGGGATAGAGAAATTTCTTCAGCGAAATCCCTTGACCTGCTTTATCGCCCGTACGGAGGGAAAGCTTGTCGGAGCGATAATCTGCGGAAACGACGGCAGAAGAGGATATATTTACCACACCGCCGTGCTTTCCGAATACAGGCACAGGGGCATTGCCTCCGCCTTGGTAAACAGCGTCATTACCGCTTTGGAGGGAGAGGGGATAGCCAAAGCCGCTCTTGTTGTGTTCGGGCGCAATAAAACGGGCAACGAATTCTGGGAGAAAAAGGGGTTTACCGTGCGCGGCGATCTTATTTACCGCAATAAGACCATTACCGCGGCTGAAAGGTTCGACAATATTTAGGGCAAAGCATTAAATCCTTATGGTTTGAGAAAACAGGCGAGGAGCAATTTTCACATAATTTCTAACAGGAAAGGACGGTAAAGCAAATGCTGAAAAACATACCGAAAATTTTATCCCCCGAGCTTGTAAAAATACTTATGGAAATGGGTCACGGCGACGAGATAGTTATCGCCGACGGCAATTTCCCCTCGCAGGCTCTGGGACAAAGAGTCGTCCGCTGCGACGGTCACGGCGTTCCTCCCATTCTTGACGCCGTTATGCGGCTGTTCCCTCTCGACAGCTACACCGACAAACCCGTTATGCTTATGGAGGTGGTGCAGGGGGATCCGGTCAAACCCGTCATTTGGGATGAATACAAGGCCGTTATTAACAAATACGAGCCGCAAAACTGCAAAATACAGATGATAGAGCGCTTTGAATTCTACGAGCGGGCAAAAAAAGCCTACGCGGTCATAGCAACGGGCGAGGAAGCCATCTACGCCAACATTATCCTTAAAAAGGGCGTGGTGACATGAGCGGCAGGGCGCTTGTTTTCGATTTGGGCGCGTCAAGCGGCAGGGCAATGCTCTGCGGCTGCGAAAAGGGTACTCTTACTCTTGCGGAGATACACCGCTTTCCCAACGATCCCGTAATGCTGCGGGGAACGTTTTACTGGGATATCCTAAGGCTTCTTCATGAAATAAAGCTGGGAATGGTAAAAGCAAACGCCGCGGGAGGCTTTGCAAGCGTCGGTATCGACACCTGGGGCGTGGATTTCGGCATTATCGGCGGCAATGGAAAGCTTTCGGAAAACCCCGTCAATTACCGCGACAAACGGACAAACGGCATACTTCCCAAGGCATATGAAAAAATATCACCCAAGGAGCTTTACGCCGTAACGGGCATACAGATCATGGAAATAAACACCGCTTTCCAGCTTTTTTCCCTGACCCTTGACAGAAAGGATATGCTCGAAAGCGGAAATAAGATACTCTTTATTCCCGATCTGCTGGGTTTTATGCTGACGGGGAGAATATTCGCCGAACAGTCTATAGCCTCCACCTCGGGACTGCTGGACGCTCAAACGGGAAACTGGTCGGATAGGGTCATATCCGCTTTGGGACTGCCCCGCGGGATATTCCCCGATATTATTCCGTCGGGCTCGAAAATAGGCGTACTCGACGAAGAAACCGCCAATGAGCTTTGCATACCCCAATGCGATGTTACCGCAGTGTGCGGACACGACACCCAGTGCGCCTGCGCAGCCGTCCCCGCAGAGGAGGAGGATTTCATTTTCATCTCCTGCGGCACATGGTCGCTGTTCGGAACGGAGCTTGACCGTCCCGTGCTTACTGAGGCCTCGGCTGATTTCAATATCACCAACGAAAAAGGCTACGGCGGAAAAACCTCTTTTCTGAAAAATATAATCGGTCTGTGGTTCATTCAGGAAACAAGACGTTTCCTGAAAAATAAGGGACGTGAATACTCTTTTGCGGAGCTTGAAAGCGCCGCACGGGACAGCGAGCCGTTCAAATGCTTTATAGATACGGAAGCGCCGGAATTTGTTCCCCCGGGAGATATTCCCCAAAGGGTAAGGGAATACTGCCGAAAAACCGGTCAGTACGTTCCGGGCGGCATAGGCGAGGTCATGCGCTGCATTTACGAAAGCCTTGCCCTTAAATACAGAATGTCCCTTGAGGAGATCTCTCGGTGTACGGGAAAAGAATACGGTAAAATATACATGATAGGCGGAGGAATAAAGGATACTCTCCTCTGCCGAATGACCGCCTGCGCCTGCAATTGCACCGTAAGCGCGGGGCCTGTCGAAGCCACGGCGTACGGAAACGGCATTATCCAGCTAATATCCAAGGGCGAGATCCCCGACATAAAGACCGCAAGAAAAATGCTTGCGGCGTCGGAGGACATAAAGCTGTACCGTCCCGAAAATATATCGGAATGGGACTGCGCATATGAAAAATACAGGAAGATCATAGGAAAATAAACGCGATCACCGTTTCGGAATTTTCCGATGAGGTCTAATATATATCGAAAGGAAGTTTTTACCATGAACCCAAGAATAGGCATTCGCCCCGTAATTGACGGACGGCAGTTCGGAATAAGGGAATCCTTGGAGGTACAGACCATGAATATGGCAAAGTCAGCCAAGACCCTTATCGAGGAAAATCTCCGCTATCCCGACGGCGCTCCCGTGGAGTGCGTTATCGCTCCCTGCACCATAGGCGGCGGAGCGGAGGCGTTCAAGGCGGCGGAATTTTTCAGCACCCAAAACGTCTGCGCCACATTGTCCGTTACCCCTTGCTGGTGCTACGGCATGGAAACTATGGATACAGACCCGATGACCGTAAAAGCCGTATGGGGATTTAACGGCACGGAACGTCCCGGAGCCGTTTATCTGGCGGCTATAATGGCGGCTCATACGCAGAAGGGACTGCCCGCTTTTGCCATTTACGGCAGGGACGTTAAGGACGCGGACGATACATCTTTCCCCGAGGACGTAAGGGAGAAAATACTCCGCTTTGCTCGGTGCGCCGTTGCTGTGGGCAGCATGAGAAACAAAGCATACGTAGGTCTTGGCGGCGTTGCCATGGGAATTGCGGGATCGTATCTCAACGCGGATTTTATGCAGCATTATCTCGGTATCCGCCCCGAATGGGTGGATATGACGGAGATACTGCGCAGGATAAAGCTGAATATATTCGACAAGGACGAATATGAAAAGGCTCTTGCATGGACAAAGGCAAACTGCCCCGAGGGCATGGACGTAAACGACGGACCGAACCCGGGCAATCCCGACGTGATGAGCAAGGAGGAGCAGTGGCAGTTCTGCGTGAAGATGACCCTTATAATCAGAGATATAATGCTTGGCAATGAAAAGCTGGATAAAATGGGCTGGCATGAGGAAGCAAACGGAAGAAACGCGGTCTTCGGAGGCTTCCAGGGTCAAAGGCAGTGGACCGACTGGCTGCCGAACGCGGATTTTGCCGAATCTATCCTCAACACAACCTTTGACTGGAACGGCAAAAAGCGTCCATCCATACTGGCAACGGAAAACGATTCCTTAAACGGCACGGCAATGCTTCTGGGAAATCTCCTTACAGGCACGGCTTCCGTATTTGCCGACGTGCGCACCTACTGGAGTCCGGAAGCGGTAGAGAGGGTAACGGGAATAAAACCGAAGGGTATCGCAGCCAACGGCTTTATCCACCTTATAAATTCGGGAGCGGCGGCTCTTGACGGCACGGGACTTGCCAAAAACGAAAAGGGCGAGAACGTTATGAAGCCTTGGTGGGATATAACCGAGGAGGATCAGAAAAATATCCTCTCCGGCGCGGACTGGTGCCAGGCAAACCTGGGTTATTTCAGAGGAGGCGGATATTCATCCCATTTCAGGACCCGTGCGGAAATGCCTGTCACAATGATAAGAGTGAACATTGCCGACGGCATAGGTCCCGTGCTTCAGATAGCCGAGGGCTGGACGGCAGTGCTTCCCGACGAAATGCACGATCCTCTTGACGTAAGAACGGACAAGACCTGGCCTACCACATGGTTCGTACCCAGGCTTATGGAGAACAGAGCCGCCTTCAGGGACGTTTATTCCGTAATGGCAAACTGGGGCGCTAACCACGGCTCTCTCACCTACGGACATATCGGCAAGGATCTTATAACTCTTGCCTCAATGCTCAGAATACCCGTAGCTATGCACAATCTGCCCGATGAGGATATTTACCGTCCTCACTGCTGGGGAGCATTCGGTACTGCCGATCTCGAAGCCGCGGATTACAGAGCCTGCAGCCATTACGGACCGATGTACTGATATTATTAAAAAACCTCATGCTGATTTTGCGAACCGTACAATTTTTATGCAGACATCATAATATCCTCTATGGGATAAACGGCAAACCGATTCCGCTTCAAATGCGGGATCGGTTTTGTTTTATAGCCTGTTCGGTATCTCGGCGTGTGCGGATTTTCGAGCATAATTTTGCCGAGAACAAGGAAAAACGACGCAGAAATACTTGATGTATTTCAAGGAGTTTTGACGGTGTTATCGGTAAAATTTGCCGATACCGCTTCTTGCCTCTTGCTTCTTAAAATTCTTGCTTCGGAAATACGTCTGACATTGACAATGATTGGTATCCGCGCTATAATGTAAGAAAACTCGGAGCAAGATCAAACAACGAGCTTGCGGAACTATCGTACAATAAAGAATACCGGTATTTCAAAAATCACCGCCGCAATGCGGAGAACTTACGGCAAAACGGTAAACCATACCTAAACAGGCGAGATCGGCAGGCTATGGCATACGGTTTCACAGCTCTCCGAAAACCGGACAAAAAAAATTTTTATTTGTCTGTAACGTTACCTCGGCAAAAGCGTTTAATATATGTCAAGACAAAAAGCTGCGCAGTTTTTTTGTGAGGAAGTGAAAATGTGAAGCTCGATGAAATGTACAGTCTGTACGCGCAAACCGTTTATAAATATCTTATGAGCCTTTGCCGCGATCATCATACGGCGGAAGAGCTTACACAGGAAACCTTCCTGAAAGCGCTGTCCAAACCTCCTGTTTTCGACGGCAGCGCAAAGCCGTCGACCTGGCTGTGCGCCATTGCCAAAAACGCCTATATATCCTATCTGCGCAAGAACAAGCGCCGCAGCGTACAGGATATTGAGAACGCAGACCTGCAAACCTCGGAGGATCCCCTGGGCGGCATGGGAGAGCGGGAAATATACAAGGCTATCCACTCCCTGCCGGATCCGTACAAGGAGCTGATCCTGCTGCGCATTCACACCGATATGACCTTTGCGCAGATAGGCGAGGTAATGGGCATGACGGAAAATACCGCAAGAGTGACCTTTTACAGAGGCAAGGAGAAACTGAAAAAAATACTTGACGGGCAAGAATAGACTTCCTCGGAAACCGGAGAAATGCTGAATGACGCAGGATTTTTTGCGTCAGGCAAAGCAC
>JAMPAO010000029.1 GCA_023667165.1 Ruminococcus sp.
GGTGCAAAGTCATAAAGCTCATAAGGTCAATACAGCTTTCAAAAACGTAAATGCCTTTCGGTCTACCCAAAGAAAACCGAAAATAGCTTTCGGTCGTTCCGGGGGCAACGCCTTTGTAATTTTTCAGCTTTGAAAATACATCCTTTCGTATCTCCTCACGGTCAATATCCCGTGAGGAAATATCCGAAATTATACCTGTTACCCTGCTGCAGTCCTTGCTCTCGATAACGATATTGGCGTTATTTTCATAAACATATCCCGCAAACTTAATGTCGGAGTTTTCATATTCTCTGCCGAAAATCTCGGCAGCACACGGCTCTGCGGGAATAAAGCTCTTATCGGAAATATCCTTGTATTCGGTATTCCCTATCCGATATTTCTTCCCGCCCGTGCCGTGAATTTCCGCACCGCAGGACTTACCGTTTACCGTATGGAGAAAAACAGCATTGCCTTTTTTATCCTGATACAACAGCTTTGCCCGGATAAATGCGTTCACCGCTTCGGGAGAAATGCACCGTGTTTTTGTGAGGTACGCAAACACTTTTCGGTTGTCCTCGCCCTGTTCGGGCTTAATAAACTGCGGTTTTTCATATCCGGGCGGCTTGCATTCGGGCTTCGGTACACCGGAATACCGATGAGAATTATCTCTTTCTGATATGCCGCTGCCCGGTTCTCCGTCAAGAGCATTTTTCATAGCCTCGGTAAAGGGCATATCAAATACTTTCATCAAACAGCTGACCAGACCCTTGCCGCCTTTCTGCCGTGAATGTATGTAAAACTGTTCCGTACTGTCCTTGACGTAAAATCCGCCAAAGCCCTCAATATGCGTTTGACTGCCTGAGTGTTTGCAGGAATAGCCCTGCTGTGAGAAATATTCAACGATACCTCTCTCATTGGCGCGTCTTATCTGTTCATCGGAGTAATACATCACCGTTCACCGTCACTTCCGTAAAAGTCCCTGAACTGCTCGTCCTGCTCCGCAAGCCTATCCTGCGCTTTCTCCGTCCATTCCCTGATACCGTCTATAACGTCCGAAACGTGTTTTTCGGATGTTTCCGGCTTCCCCTGCCCGACCTCTGCGGGAGACTTTTCTTCGGAAATATCGGAGGAATTTTCTTTGCGGGGAACATCTGCAGCAGCTCCTTTTCCGGATTTTTTCAGCTCTTCCTCAATGCCGTTTGCAAAAACTTCAATCTTGTTTGCATAAAATTCGGCGTCTTCGGAACAGCCGGGAACATCTGCATATTCCCTCAATGCCTCGATAACGGTGTAAAGATCGTAATCCTCGGCGTGGTTCTCAAAAGCGTCGAAAATCATATCCCGAATACTGTCTGCTGCCGCCTTATCGGTGAGCCCCTCACACGTTGCAAATATTTCCGCTGCTTTTTCCGCAAGGTAATTCATATATGTAATGCTGTCGGAGCATATCACTTGATCACGCCCCGCTTCTTTAGCCCGATACACAGCATTATCGGCAATTTTAAACTGCTCGTCATATACAGACCTGACGTTCTCCTTTGTAACAGGAACAGAGGGAGTAAATTCGTGAACACCGATCGAAGCGGTCACGGAAATAAATAATTGCTCTCCGTCCTGTGTTATGGGAGTTTTGGTGCTTTCAATCATCCTGCGTAACTGTTCTGCCTTGTCAACAGCTTCTTCGGGGGTATCGGTAATGAGAATTGTCATCATTTCCTCGCCGCCCAGCCTGAAACAGCTATCTGCGCCGTTCTTTGTAAAATCTTTCAGAACACCCGCAACAGACTTTAATATCTCGTCCCCTGCGTCATGACCGTATGTATCGTTCACATTCTTGAACCGATCAATATCGCTCATCAGAAGATTAACGCTTTTACCCTCGCCAAATGCCTTTACAACGGTATCCGAAAGGTATTCATTAAGTCCCTGACGGTTGTACATCTGTGTAAGCTCGTCTGTGATACGCCCCTGATGCTGATACTCTTTTTCAAGACCTAACCGTATGTTTTCAACGAACGTACCGCCCTTTTTGAAATTGCGGGATAAATCGCCGCTGTCAAAACAGGATCTCTTATCGGCTTTCAGAACGCCCAGCGTATCTCCCCCGCTTGTGACAAGAGGAATAAGCGCCTTATTTCCGAAATTCTTTATTTCCTGCGTTTCAAAAACGCTTTTTATGTCCTCTGTATCACGGGTTTGCCACTGTCTGCCCTCGTCCTCGGAAAACATTTTACCGCTTGTGTTGTCCATACAGTAAAAAGTTACTTTATCGCTGCCCGTAAGCTGTTTTGCGGCGCTTTCTATCTCCGTCATAACCTCGTCAATGCTCCGGCTTTCGGTCATTGCGGAAATAAAGCGGTTAATGGTGTTAATTTCTTCCTTTATCTCAATGTTGTTGTTTTTAAGCTCCGTTACCTCGCTTCGGAGAGACTTGTTTTCATTCTCCAGATCTTCAAGCCTTTTGAGAATGGAACTCAGATCAAATTCTTTGTTATCCATACACGTTCACCTCACAACATCACATAATTATTGCCGTTAAAAACGTAATTTTCGGGAGATATACCGTAATCAAGCGCCTGCATGCGAATATCCGCAATACATTCACTGTACTCAGCAAGAACCTCCGCAAGCTCGTCAAAAATATCACCGCTTTCAACAGTCCACTCCGCGTCGGTGAAAAAAATCTCCCGTTCCTCATCGGAGGTTTCATATATACCCCGGACGTCGGAAAAATGTTTAAGGAAAAATTCATAAGTACATTCACGCTCATTAACGGCGTAAACAAATATCCGAGCGGTATTGCCCGTTTCACGGATCAGAATTTTCACTGTTATTCTCTCCCTTCTGATGTTCGGCTCTGAGTTCTGCCTGACCTTTATCCCTTGCCTCCCTGCTGCCGTACTTCTTTGCGGCGTATGCTTTAAGGTCGGAAAGGTGCTGTATCATACCGTTCTGTCCCCGCTGCTGCCTGTACTGTTCTTCAATGAGCCGCCGGGCATATTCACGGTCTTTCAAGGGTATTTTTTCCCACTCATCCGGGGGAATGGTTATCTTATTGTTTTTCTTGACTATCTTCCGTGAATGCGACCACTCCATAATGACCGTCCAAAGATTGTTGTAATCAAAGGGAACAGTGCGGAATGTTTTGCTGTCAAGCGGTTCAAGTCTGTTGTTTTCGTAAGCTGCAAACAGATACTTTTTACCGCTGTGGGTTATTTCGATAACGGTTTTATCCGCAATAATTTTCCCATCTAAAAATTTGACCGCCGCCATATTTATAAGCTGTTCCTCGCTCGGTTCGTTATGGGGATATATCTCAATATCAAGGTCTGTTTCATAGGTCCTGTCAAATTCCTCACCGAGTCTGATAAGATTTTTTTCATACTCGGTCGCACCGTAATCAAACCAGTTGATAACATCACCGCAGATATTCCGCTTTTTTGAGATAACCGAAACAGTGAAATGCAGCTTATCTTTGGTGATGTATTCCTCATATTTTGCGGGAAAATTTTCATCAAAAGGGATACGGTTTTCCCTTACATACTTTATATAATCGGCTGCGTAAGGCTTTCCGTAAATTTCCGCTATCTGCACTGCATTCAGGATATTCGGAATAAAAGGCAGCCTCGGAAATTCCTTGTTATCGTCCTTTATAAGGCTGATATAGCTTTCCTTTTCGTCCTTAAAGTCACATTCAATGCTTTCCGTGCTTAGAATTTCAATTGCTTTTCTGTCAAAGTGCGCAGCGGGTTCTCCGGATTTTACAAGGAACATAAGGAACTCTTTATCTTTAGGAAACACAAAACCTCCGCTTACCGTAAGTTTCGTATTTCCGTGCAGCTTCAGCGCCGTTTTGAAATCCGCCTGCTGAATCTGCTCATAGCGAACAGAATTATATGCGCACATAAACGCACTTCTGACAATATCATCGGAAACCCGATCGTCGGGATTTTCCTTTGCCTTGTCTATCAGGAAATTTTCGGTATCGAAAATAAGGTCGGTGTACCTTTCCGAATCTTTTGCAATATCGGAAAGAACGTCATAATCCACATATCCCGCACCGAAAAGTATCAGGACATGCGCAAGAGCTTCGGTGTATTTTTCAAACCGGATGTCGTCTGCCTGCTTGCTTGAAAGCTGCCTTATCTCTATATCTTCGGGGATCCGCATACCGCATATTTCTGAAATAAAAGCACTGCGCCAAAATTCGTTTATTGCAATGCTGCTTGCGCCGCAATAGCCGTAAACCGTTTTTCTTTTGTTCTCACTCATTGCCCTGCACCTCCGAACGGATATTTACATATTTTCCCGTATCAACAAGCCTGTATCGCATTTTTACGCTTTCGCCACTTAATGTTTCTTTTGTCTTTTCAACTGTCCCGCCCTTCAGAAAATTCTCTGCGTCGTCCGCAGTAACGGTTATCCCGTTGTAATTATCCTCTTTCCAAATCGCAAACCCGCAGCCATCTCTGCCCGATTCGCAATAAAAGTTCTGTCTGCCCTCGATAACATTTTTTCCGCATCTTGGACACACTCCGACTATCTTCTTCTCTCCCGCTATGCGTTTGAGATTAACGTATTTTCCCGTATCTTCAAGAACATAATCTGCTTCGTATACCTCGCCTTTTTTGTTTTCGGCTTTCATTTTAACCGTTTCGCCGCTCAGGAGCTTAACAGCCTTTGCCCTTGTGACCTCGCTCTTTAAAAATCTGTCCTGTTTCCAAAGCGTAAACCCGCAGCCGGCTTGTTTTGTTCCGAAACGCCCGCTTTCGCAATAGAAATTATTTTTACCCTCGTAAATATTCTTTCCGCACCTGGGACACCTGCCCACCGGTTCACGCTTAGGAGCATTGGGGTTCTCACAGCTAAGGGGCGTTCTGTGATGTCCGGGGCTTGTTTCGGTTTGAATTACAGACCTTACAAACTGTATCACACTCGGGATAAAATCTTCGGGAGTCCTGCCTGTCCTGCAAATATCCTCAAATATCTTTTCCCATTCTGCCGTTCTTTCCACCGACTTTACACTGTCCGGAACAGACGCAATAAAATCCTTTCCGAACTGTGTTGCAATAACGGTCTTGCCTTTACGCTCGGCATATCCCGCCTTTATAAGCTCCTCGATAACGTCCGCTCTTGTAGCTTCCGTGCCAATGCCCTTTCCGCTGACTGCGCTTTTCAGCTCCTTATCGTCAATGCGGTTGTCGATATTGTTCATCACGGACAAAAGGCTTGCGTCCGTGAAATGCTTTAACGGCTGTGTTTCGCATACCTTGACTTTAATGTCCTCGGCTGTAAACGTACTGTCTGCGGTATATTCGGCAGAAGAATTATTTTCGGGATTTTTGTACTCCGTATCATATTTTCTCCAGCCCATTTCCGTGGGCGTTTCCGTTTTAAGTCCGAAAATCACATCGCCGCATCTAAACACAAAATGATTTTCCCTGTACTTATACGGCTTATCCACAGCGCAAAGGAAACGGTTTGCAATAAGGTGATATATATTACTGTCCTGCTCGGAAAGCCCATCAATGCTTTCCGAATTTGCTTCGGGAATAACAGCGTGATGGTCGTGACCGTCCATCTTGCCGTTGTTCACAACACGTTCGTCAAGCATAAGCCCCTGTCCTATAAGGCTGCCGGCTCTTTCAGCGTACTCCGCACGTTCCGTAAGTTTTATTACCGTTCGTGAAGCAATCTCCCGCATATCCTCGGAAATATAATTGCAGTCGGTTCTCGGATAGGTTATGAGCCTGCGCTCATAAAGTCGCTGTGCGCTTTCAAGGGTCTGCTTGGCTGTATAACCGTAAATGCGGTTAGCCTCCTGCTGTAATGTAGTAAGACTGTGCAAGAGAGGACGGTTCTTTGATTTATTTTCGCACTCTGCGGAAACGACCGTTATTTCTTTTCCGTTTATTTCACCCGCCGCCTTTTCCGCTTCCTCCTCGGTTTTAAAAACACTGTCGGAAAGTGCGCCGCCCGGCATTTCAAGACGGTATGTAATGACCTTTTTGAAATCGGAAATTTCCTTGTCGCGCTCTGCGATTACCCAAAGCACGGGAGTTTTTACCCTGCCTATGCGGTGGGGGTAATTATCCAAAACACTGTAAAGACGGGATAAATTCATTCCGATGATCCAGTCTGCCTGCTGACGGATAAACGCCGCCATATACTCACCGTCAAAATCGCTGTCGGGAGGAAGATCATCAAGACATTTTCGTATTGCTTCGTCCGTCATAGAATTGCACCATAAACGCTTGACAGGCTTTTTGCAGTTATTCGCCTCATAAATCTGACGGAAGATAAGCTCGCCTTCCCTCCCTGCGTCTGTTGCCGCAATTATTTCCGTCACATCTTCACGGTTCATAAGCTCGGATATAAGGCTTCGCAGATCCTCGGTATCTTCTCCTGCGGGAAAAATCCTGAAATCGGGCAGCATAGGCAGCTCGTCTATTTTGTAGGTTTTAGAAAATCCGTAATCATCGGGATTACCCAAACCGTACAGATGACCTCTTGCTCCGGCAACGTAATATCCGCCCCCCTTGAAGCAATACGCTCTGCCGGAATATATCTTCTCCCTTGCGCCCACGGAATGAGCGATTATTTTCATTGTGCTTGGCTTTTCGGTTATTATGAGTTTCATAAAAGTTTTTCCTTTCTGTTGATTTTTTTATCCGGATGTGGTATAATGGTTATAAAGGATGTGATACGGTGAATATTGAGATCGACAAGCTGACGCCTTGCCTTGAAAAAGTTTCCGACGGGCAGATCGTAAATACAAAATATCTGCAGATCCCGCCCGAAGATTTAAAAGATCTCAAAGGCTGGAATTTTAAATGGTCATCGCTTCCGGCAGATAAATTTGAGATCTACAAGCTGTTCGTTGAGGATGATGACAGGATACAGGGGCTTGTTGCAATATCGGATGTAAAACCCGATAAAGCGGTATATGTGAAAATTGCGGAAAGTGCACCTCATAACATTGGAAAAGAAAAGGAATATCTCGGCGTCGGCGGTCACTTGTTCGCCATTGCCGTCAAACGCTCCTTTGAGCTTGGCTACGGCGGTTTCACATATATGGACGCCAAAAATACACATCTTGTTATGCACTATTCCAAAGCGCTCGGAGCTGTTCTTATCGGTACTCCGCACCCTTACAGAATGATTATTGATGAAACCGCAGCAGCAAATTTGGTAAAATACTATAATTTTGGGAGGTAAATGTATGTCTGAAAAAGAATTTCACGATATTTGCAGCCTTGATTACATTGCAGATGAAGCGGGGGGATTTGTTGACAGCAGTTTTCCCGGCTGCGCCGACAGTCCGCATTATGATTACCGTTCCATCCTCACATACTGCAAAGAACGCAATATTGAGCCGATAGATTTGACTTTACGGGAAATGCAGCAGTTCGTAATATCCCGATAAACAAATCGCCTGTCTTATATGCAGCGCCTTCAAAAGGAGGTGCTGTTTTTTACTTTTTCTCCTTTCTCCCGGTCTGTTCCGGTTCCATTGATTTTAAATTGCTTACGGCAGCAAGAGCAGCCGTAAGTCCCGTGAACATAAAAAGATGGAATTTGCTCTTTTCCAAAATTTCTTCAAGAAAACTTCCCTCACGTTTTTCCTCCGGCTGAACAACCTCCGTTTCCTGCCGTGCATTCTCTTTTCTGTCCTCCCACTCCCGCCACCGGTTCGCACCGACGGCAATCACGGTAAGAGATACAATTATTACCGTGTATCTGAACCACTGCTCCCCCTTGTGTTCCCGAATGTAATCCTTTATTTTCCCGAAAATATTCATTATCATTCCTCCGTTAAGAATGTATCAATTTCCCATATATCCGCATTAGTGAGCGTTCCGTCAATTAACGCCTCATAAAATTCCTGCACTTTTCCGTTATCATCAGCGCCGAATTTCCGAAAATCATCCTCCGTAATGTCAAGCTCTTTTTTGAACATATCAATGTAGGAATCGATCAAAGCCTTGCAGTCCTCCTCGCTCACTCCGATACTGTCGGCATTTGTAAGCTCCTGTATTTTTTGCAGAAGCTCATCTCCCGACTTGCATTCACCGACTTCTCCCGTGAGATTTTTGTGGCCGCTGTCGCAGTAATATTCCCACTTATAACCGCTTTCCGAATCTCCCGAAAGTATACGTTTGCAGTTGCCGCCCGTACAGGCGTGACAGTCCGTAATTTCCGCTGTGATGCCGAAAAACTCCGTATCTTTAAAAAATCCGTTTATATCCTGCGGCGTAATATTTAGGGAAATTTCCCCGCTTTCATCATCGGACATATCCATTGTTCTCATAGATTTATACAATGCAATATACGCTAAAAGCTCCTCTGCGGAAAGCTCGCTGCTGATTTGAGTATTTCCGAAAAAGTTAGTACCCGCAACAGGTTTTCCGTCAAACTCCGCCGAATCGGATATACCGTTTTCACCTCTCACTGCCGTAACTTCATAAGGCCGGCGTGTCTCCTCGGCTGTCATAGAATCGTCCAACGCTGCCATAAGCTCGTTATACTCCGCAAGCGCAGGAACGTAAGCGTTATTTACGGCATTTGCGATCGCAGTCTGCATAGCATTGTAAAGAGCCTGAATTTCCATTGGATTTTCCGAAGCCTCGATCATGGGCATATACATTGACTGTATCTGCACCGTTAATTTGGAAGTGTACTCGGACAAAAAAGTACCGAAGTCAATTCCCGCAGCTTCGTATTGGTATGTGCCGCCGTACCAATCGCCGTAATCGAGATAAAACCGCGCCTGCGCCGTATCCATATAGTTTTTTACCATCAGCGTGTAACCGTCAATTATCTCGGCTTTTGTTTCCGCACTGTGCTCCGTACCGTCACCGGCAAGGGTAAACTTAACCGGCGAAAGCCAGCTGAAGAACGCCGAAATAAGGAAAAACACAACAATGATCAGCAGTATCGGTACAATTATAAGTCCCCCGCCGCCGCACAGGATAACGGACGCCGCTTTCTTTTTTAATGCGCCTTTGACTAATTCCCGCCCGCTCGGTACTCCGTTCACAACTTCCCTTATCGCCGTGGGATTATCACGGATAAATATTTCTTTCCTTTTCTGCCTGATCTGTTTTGACTTCTGCTTTTTGGAATACTCCTTTTTTTCTTCACGCATTTTGTGACTGCTGCCCGCCCTGACTTTTCCTTTCGGCTCATCGGCAAATTTTTCAGCCATTGTCCGTTCGGCAGACTTATATGACGATTCCTTTTTCGTAACCTCGTCATACTTGTCAATGCCGTAACGATTACCGTTTTGCGCCGCCCTGTCCTTTGCCCGTTCGGATTTTTTTACATCGGTTTCGGCAAGATTTTTTATAAGTTTTTTTGCCTCTATTGCCGCAAGTGCCGCAGATAGATCCATAACGGTGCTGCCTGCCGAATCCGAATTTTTCACAGACCCGCCAACGGTTGAAATACCGTCAACAGCGGAATTTGTGCTGTCGGATAAAATATCCCCCACAGCATTTTCTGCAATAGGAGCGGCATTCCCTTTTGCAAGCTCGGAAACAGTTTGAAAATCTTTTGCAGTCCTTTCAAGTCCTTTTTCCTCGCTGCGGTTACTGCATTTTCTCTCGGAATAAACGTGATATGCCTGCTCTCTGCGGTAAGCCTGAACATCAACCGTATTGCTGACAGTTTCGGAATGTTCGGAAATATTCTGATTTTCTTCATCTCCGCTCTGCGCCACGGTCACACAAATAGTTTCATCTTCCTTACGGGACTCAGGCTCTTCATAATGCTCCTGCTGTTCTTCCCGAATAGCTGTCACACGGCTAAGACGTATTGCTTCGGCGTTCTTCTGCTCGATAAACGCCGCTCGCTTTAACCGTTTTGCCATTTCGGGGGATATGACCTTTTCGGATTCGGGAATGGGGATCACCGCATTTTCCAAAGCAGATTTTTTATCGGTTTTGGGCGGCATTTCTCTCGGAATATCCTTAACCGTCTCCCCGCCGAAATCCGAATACTTATCCCCGCAAACAGCCGCATATCCCGCCAATGCGGTATTTAACTTTATCTTTTCCCCGTTGAGCTTTTCAAGAAAAGCCGCACGTTTCATTCTTTCCGCAATCTCGGTTGGGATAGCCTTTTCTGCTTTGGAAAAAATTCTGTTATTCTGCTGTTTATTTTCCTGCGTAACTGCCGGAGAAATTTCACTGTGAGAAGTATCTGAAACAGGAACTGCATAATTCGTTTTGTTCTTGTTCTTCCGAATATTAACGGAAGCAGTTTTTTTCGGATCTTCTTTTTTCGGATCATCTGTTTTCGATTTATCCGAAACACCCGTCCTGCCCGAATACACCGTATTTTCCTTTTTTATCCTGCTTATCCGATAAACCTTTTTATGCTCACGGATAACAGGCTGTCCGCTTTCTCCCTTTCCCTTGAAAGAAAGGGAGCGCTTCACGCCGTATTTGTTTTCGCTTTCTGCCATAAAGCTCTCCCCTTTCAAAGTTATCCGTTTTCGGTTTCTTCCTCTTTGTTCAGCATTGTTGCCGTTTCGGAGAAATTGGTGGTCATCAGGCTGTACAGCCTTGTGTCTTTGGGGAACTCGTCATAGAACGGTATCTTTGTCTTGCCGCCCAGAACAAGTATTCCATGTCCTGCGGGTACGTCATTTACAAACTGAATTTCCGAATCGGTAAAATGCAAGATGTCCTGTAATTTCGCTGCGTCCGTCGGGTTCTGCTTCAGCAGGACAATGAACTCGGAATTTGCAAGCATATTTCTTGACTTGTAATCCTTTAAAAGATCGTCCACGTTCTGCGTGATACCCGTAAGAATGCCCCCGTATTTTCTCGCACGTTTCCAGAGCATCATAAGATAATCCAAAGAATACTCATCGGAGAACAGAAGGTGCGCCTCGTCAATGAAAACGTAAGTCTTTCTGCCCCTTTCCTTGTTCTCCGCAAGCCTGTTCCAGATGTAATCCAGGATAAGGAGCATTGACTGCGTTTTAAGGTTGCCGTTCAGATCGCGGATATCGTAAGCGATTATGCGGTTTCGTGTGTCAACATTGCTGCGGTTATTGAAATACTTAGCCGAGCCGTTTACATACATATCCACCGTAATTATCAGCTTGTCTTTCATCTCCTGCGAAACATTTTCCGTTTCCTCTTTCATACATTCAAGAAAAGTTTCAAGCGTGGGCATATCGCAGGGGTCAAGAGTTTTAAGCACTCCGGACTTGGCATAAGCCTTTTGTACACAGCGATCAACAAAACTTTTTTCCTGCGCATTCAGCGGGTGTTTTGCGTCCATACAACTGATAAAGGACGTTATGAGCTGACATTTATCTGCGATAATATCAATTTCGGGATCGTCCAGCATACGGAAATCAAAATCAAAAATATTGATGTGATTTTTAGAACCGTTGGAAAATCTCACGACCTCGCCGCCCAGTTCACGGACGATTTTCCAATACTCTCTTTCCGGGTCGATTATGAGAATATCCGCCGTTTCGTCGCCGAGAGCAATATTCAGAATTTCCGTCTTGACCTTGAACGACTTGCCGCCGCCGGAGGTAGCAAGGACAAATCCCGACGGATTCACAAGCCCCGTCACACGGTTGAACATAATGATGTTGTGAGACAGCACGTTCAGACCGTAATATGTCGAGCCGGGCGTCTGCACTTCCTTGACGTTAAAGGGCATAAATATAGCCACGGACTCGGAGGGCATTGTGCGAAGATAACCAAACTTGCGCTGATACCCTAAGGGCAGGCAGTCGCAAAGCCCGTGTTCCTGTTCCCAGGCCATCTCCCCTTTGGTACAGCCGGAGCGTTTGAGCGTACTCTCTATGACCTCCGCAGTCTCGTTAAGCTCATCAAATGATTTTGCCTTAATGAGTATCTGCACATTGGTCATAAACAGCTTCTGGTCTTTCATTGTTATCTTGTCGTAAACGCTAACCATACTGTCACGCTGATTTTTTATCCTTTGGGGCATTTGGCTTGAAAAGTTTCCGTGCTGCGCCGCCTTGACCTCACGCTTTGCCATATCCGTATCGACTGCGGTTATCTGCCGTTGGACCAGCTTCCTCGCCTCTGCGCTGTCGTATGTCTCAATGTTAGTTGTCACCGTAATTTCCGCGCCTGTGCCGAGTAAACCCGTGAGAATATCGGATGTTGCGGTGGAGGGAAATTCACGAATGTAAATCGTTTTGGCGTAAGTATCGCCCCACATAAAGTAGTCTTTCTTAAACTCAAAATAATCGGGAGCGCAATACAGCTTTTCCCTGCCCTTTTTGAAATCTTCCTCCGTGAGCTTCGGCACGGGCATACCGTCCGTTCCAACAAAGAAATCCTTTAGCATTTCTATACGCTCCTGCGCAGTAAGCGCTCTCATTCCCGTACTGCCAATACGGTTAAAGGTATTTATTGCGGTTATATCGAGAGTTTTGAAACGCCTTACTGCCGCTTCATCATCGGGAGCTTTTATTGTGAGGGTAACATACATATGCTTCTGAATAGCGTTCTGACCCTTTTGTATATTCGCCTCCAAAACACGGGTATTAAATTCGTGTCTTAGGTCAAAGTAATCGTCCGCTTTCTGTTTGAGCAGCACATTCCTTCTGAAATCTTCCATATTAAGGCGGCTGTTACGGCAGCATATCTGACAGTCCACAGTATCGTCAAGAATACCTAAAAATTCGATATATCTTTCAAGATACATATACTGCTGTTCCTCGTCCGCAAGATTGAAATTTATATCGTCAAAGGTGTACGCTTTTGAATACATCTTTTTGCCGAGGAAAAATATACCGTCCTCGATAACCTTTTTATACGGGATAGTTGAGAGAACCTTTTTTGAAAAATCGGTTTTCTCCTTATCGGAATTACCCGGCTTCTTTTTCTTTTTGGACTTCTTAGGTTTTCCCGCCGCAAGTCTTATATTATCCCTGTCACGGGCGTTCATATCCTCATCGCCGTTATATCCCTTTGCCCTGCCCGCTTTTTTGGCGATGATCGCCGCAGCAGCCGTAAATCCCACCGCCATAGCGGGAAGCAAAGCATTTGTGAGAGGCGATGTTGTTCCCTCCGGGACAGGCTGTTCGGACATTTCCATGACAGCTTCGGTTACATAAGAGGTCTCCGGTACTTCGGATATTTTCGCAGCCTCCGTGACCGTCTCTGTAACGGTTTCATAAACTTGTTCCGCCGGAACATCGGTTACTGCCTGCGCTGTTTCGGTAACGGAAAACGCCGCTGTTACCGACTGTGTTTCCGTTTCTTCCATAGCTTCAATCATAGCCTGTTCCCCCATAGCCTGTTCGACAATGCTTGAAATAATATTCTCGTCAATAACAGTTTTTTCGGATACTTCCGTAACGGTCATTTCCGATGAAACTGTCTCAACTGTAAACGCTTCGCTTTCGAGCCGTAATTCACTTTCGGCAGCCTGTGTATCGGTTTCGGACGCTGTATTTGATATTTCCGATCCCCGAACGTCAGGCGCATTTGAAACCGCTGTGACTTTTTCCTGCTCATTCATCTTCACTTCCTCCTTTTCCTATTTCCCTTTTTCTCCGCTTTTCTTTCACGTTCAAGCCCCGCAAGATGTATTTTCCTTATCTCATCGTGAACGGAAATTTCTTCGGGAAAAAACTGCATTTTCCTCCGCTGATTACCGAAGTAAAATTCAAAAACGGTTTGTGCGATCTTTTCAAAAGGCATACCGTTGTACCTTAAAAATCCCACCGCCGCAATGGGCGCAGTTTCAAGAATTACAGCGTACATCAGCACGTCTTTTGGAATAAACCTCATTCCGATAACAAATGTGCCGGCCGCAAGTCCTATCATCAGAACACCGCAGACAAACTGCCTTATTGTCAGCCCGAAAAAGAACTGCTCCTTATACTCGGTCACGTCCTGCGGAATATCCGCCTTTATCATTTCACTCCACCTCGCCTTTCAGATTACTGAGAATATGTGCGATAACGTCCACCGTCCAGCCGTTTCCGATACACTTATACCGCTGCGTTTTTGAAATGCCCTCCGTATAATTGTCGGGCAAGGTCTGTAACCTCTCCGCCTCAACGGGGGTGAGCTTGCGGATAAGGTAATCGCCGTCCGGCAGGTCGATCTTATATAAACCTGTCTTTGAACCCAGACCTCCCGCACCGGAACATATCGTTACGGATTTACCGTGAACGGAATATATCCGCTGTCCCTGACCTGCATTTCCGAAATGACCCAGACGAACGGGAGCAGCAACAGCGGTAGAGCCGCCCTTGAACCCTTTTTCACGAAGCAGATTCGCTTCGCCGTATTTATAATATCCCGCCATAACCGTGCGGGATTTTTCGCCCTCGTTACGGTATGTGTTTATGGGAATTGCCTCGCCTTTTATTTCGCCCAAATATTCGTAATATTCGCAGGACGTTGTAAGGCAGTTGCTTTTCTCCGACATTTTCCTTCCCCGCCTTGTCTCGGAGTTCGGCATTGTAAGGTCAACGCATTCTCCCGCCTTTATTTCTGCATAGCCCTTTTGAGTTGCTTCTCTTACCGGCATAATGCTTTCGGTATCAACGGGAATTGCAACAAGCGAATCCTTTTGCACGGTGGTAAGGCAGTTACTTTTGCAGTCATTTCTGAGTTCAATACGCTGCTGTGTACCGCCCTCACACTTATAACTTCTGTCTCCGCTTTGGGTATATCTCCCCCTCTGCGCCGCTCCTACAGGCTCGGCAACCATTGTTCTCTGCTTTCTTTCAAGAGTGTTCCAAATAACCGCCCCGCCGTAGGAAGATGTTATGCAGTAGCTTTTGTTCTGCCAGGCAACAGCGTCCTCCAGAATATCTTTAAGCAAAATTCCCTTGTCCTCCGGCTGATCCACATTCGGGATATTGGTCCAGTAACAGCGTTTTCTCTGCTGTGCCGAAACTAAAGCAGAGTTAATCATAATAGGTTCAACGCCTAACTGCTCCGAAATAAATGCCTTGATATTTTTATGTATGGAGTAATTGTTTTCGTAAAGGAAATACTTACAGCCGCTTTCGCGCAAGGCTCTGACGTACTCCATAAACAGCTTACCGCCCATACCGTCGGGAGTAGTTTCACGTCCCGCTTTGGCTATGCTCCAATAGGTGCAGGGCGAGCCGCCCAGCAGCAGGTCATAGCCCTTGAATTTTGTAAAATCTCCGTCAAACACATTTCCGTGATGAACGATTTCGGGAAAATTTTTCTTGCTTATCTGCACTGCGTATTTGTCGATCTCAAAAGCGTCATAGCTTTCGGCGTGTATCCCTGCGCGGAGCAGCGCCAACATTCCGCACGAGATACCGTCATACAAACTTAATACCCGCATAATTTAACCTCCCAGCGCTCTCTTGGTTATTTCGCTTGACTTTGCAACTGTGATCGCAAGCATTACCACACTTAAAACAGGAGCGGAATACTTCATAATGTGCATTAAAAGACCCGCACCGTTAAGCCCTGCGGTAAGGTCAAGGGTAAGACTTGACGTAACGACCGTGTACGCCTTAAAGCAAATTGCCAGCACTCCCCACTGCATTGAAACGGCTGCAAAGTTCTTGATAAAAGCTATTCCCGCAGAACGTGCCTGACTGCTCACAAGCGTTGCCAGAGCTACGGGAGAAATTGCCGTAAGTATCGCCGTTTCAAAAACCACTCCCAGAACGGAAACCGCTATCATTGAAAACATCACGAACATAAGGATTATGAGGATAACGTATATCAACGTCAGCACAATGTAGTTAATATCCAGCGTCCCGCCTTCCAAAGGTGAGCCTGCTGTCATTGCCGCTCCGAACGCCGAACCGATGCCGCCGAACGCTTCCGCAAAATTCACATTGCTTTTGAACAGCCCCGAAATCAGCCCCACTACGTTATCCACATTCTGCACAATAAGGGCGCTGACCACGAGCTTCATCGCCACCCGCAAAGCCCCCTCTATTCCTCCGTTAAAGTCGATATTGGCGCAGTAGGTGAACGCTTCCATACAGAAAAACAAAGTAAGCAAAGCCGTTCCCGCACCCTCAAAAACACCTATTGCCTCTCCTGCGCTGCCGATAACATCAAAGTCCGCTATACTCTGCAAAACCGCCGCAAATCCGTCCGCTTCGGTCTGCAGTAAATTCTGCGCTTCTTCAAACGCACGTTCAAAAAAGCTTGGATCGCCCGCCATAATACTCCTCCTTTCTCCCGACAGGGGACAATAGTTCAATGTCGTTTGCTATACTGTCCCCGCCGGTTGTGCCTTTTTTTAGAGATCATACTAATCAATGAGGGATTTGTATCAAGCGCCGCTGCCTCCGAGAGAAATTGACGACGGTATGAGCGCACCCACTGCGGCAATTATCGCACCGCCGATAAGGGTCTGAAAGCCTCTTGTCTTGCCGTCGGCGTTATCGTCCTTAAAACCTACTCCCGTCTGAATACCGCCTACCACGGCTACAAGCGAACCGAGAGCAATAATGCCCGGACCTAACACTCCCATAATTCCGTCGATCATTCCCTGTGCGTCAACGCCGCTTCCGCCATCTGCCGCATAAGCGGTAACGCCGCATACCTGCAATGCCATAGGAACGGCAAGCGCCGCTTTGCCGGCTCTTGTGTTCATTGCCATACCCACTGCGTCCGTGCAGTAAAGCATTGCTCTTGCTCCCGCCTCGTTTACCTTGTCCTGCGCTGTGTGGATTGCCTGTGTGATCCTGTTCATCAGAACTGCCTCCTTAAATGATTTGAAAATATTTTGAAAATTTATCCGAAAGTTTTCGGGATCTGCAAGCACTTTTTTTCAATGATCCATAAGCGGATAGCTTCTGCTTAGATCCCGGAAACTTCTGATAACAAACAAAAAAACGGAGCTGAAGAATATGAAAAAAATCATATCCTTTAGCTCCGTAAGCTGTTCCGCACCGCCCTCCGATGCAGCAATTATTATTATACAAACCGCTGCTGCAAAATCTCGCATCCTCCGTCCGCAAAAACCATATATGAAAGTTTTTGCGGGCGATTTATGCGGATTTTGCTATTGCGGTTAGTATATTGTGAAAATCTATGTAAACACCGATATTTTCCGATTATCCTCAAAGCGCAGATTTAAAATATTTCGCCGAGCCGGACATATATCTTTGTTGGTGAGTGCGTATTTAAATTTTTGCTGGTTTCCTTTTCTCATCAAACCGCGCCTTGTCAAAACGGCAGATAACCTTTGCCTTTTCCTCCATTATCAGGATTTCTCCGCCCCGCTGACGTATCATCACGTTGTTTCCCTTTTCAAGAATGCGGCGAATGGCTTTTATCTCATCGTGACAGAAAAAATCATTACTCATCTTCCGTGTTTTCCTCCTGCTTTTCAAGCCATTCCTCGAATTTCTCCCGCCTAATAAACTTTCGGTTTCCTATCCTGATAACGGGTACGTCTCTGCGGTTAAGGATATTGTACGCCATTGTGCGGGTAAAACCCATATCCTGCAAATCGTTTACGTTTATCAGCTCGCTTGCGTTTATTTTTCTGTGCTTCATTTTAATTTTCTCCTTATCATACGCTGTAAATTTCTTTGCAGCATTCAAATTTTTTTCGTATATGCTCCGGAATATCCGACATTATATCGGCGCACCGTTCCGGTTCGGTATCTTCCTCCGAGGTCACAAAACGGAGCTTCAGAACCTCTCCCTTTGCCTCGCTGCCCGAAACGAACTCCCTGAAATCCACATACTCCGTTTCAAGGTCTGTCGATACGTTTTTATCGAGACAGTAAATGTACGGATTATCCAAATTTGTTTCGCCGCTGTCTTTATCGGGCTTCCAGTCCTCGCCGAGTTCCGGATACCTTGGGTGTTCCGACAGATTGAATTTATGGGACATAAAGGGTCTTAATCCCCGTATCATCACAATACAGTCGTTGTTGTCCATTGTGGAAAGCTCGTCAATGGTGGCAAGTTCCCTGCCGAGTATAGCGTTGTTATATGATGAACTTCCCTGCTTGCCTTTGGTCTGATTTATGGATAACTGGTCGATAGTTTCCTTTCCGAGTTCCTTTGAAAGATATTCATTAGTGAACTGATCTTTGCCGCCTAAATATATCAGAGTATCGCAGTTTCCCGGCAGTTCCTCCCAGGACTTCTCGTAAAGCCGCTTTAACTGCGAGAGATTCTGGACGATCACCTGTGCGGAAATTTCAAACTTTCTGCAGGTGGCAAGTATCTTTTCAAATTCGGGAATCTTGCCCGTATTGGGAAATTCGTCAAGAACAAATCTGACGTGTTCGGGCAGTCTGCCGTGATAGAGATTTATTGCCCTGTCGTAGAGTGTGTCGAAAAGCTGTGTGTACATCATTGCCGCAAGGAAATTGTATGTGGTGTCCGTTGACGGGATTACAATAAACAAAGCTGTTTTCCTGTCGCCTATTTCTTCCAGATGGATGTTGTCCGTGTGAGTAAGATCGCGCACGCTTTCCAGCTTGAAATACTGTAATTTTGTAGTGGTGGAAATGAGGATAGACTGCATAGTTTTCCCCGCCGCCTGCTTAAATTCCGTGTAGTATTGCACGGAAAGCGCTTTGGGTGCTTTTTCCTTACGCTTTTCAAAAATATGGTCAAGCTCGGATTTTTCTTCGGGTTTTCCGGGCTTTGCTTCGACCACCTTTGCCTTATGTATAAGGTCAAGAACTCCCGCAAAATTCTGTTCTTCCTTTGTCCCCGTTTCAATTACCAGAAAGGAAACTGCGGATAAAAGCAGTCTTGCTGCGTCGTCCCAAAAGGGATCGCCCGAACTTCCCTCCCCCTTTGTATTGGTCATAAATACGTTTATCATCTTTATCACGTTATTGCTGTTTATCTCTCCCGTGCTGTCACGGAGATAGTGAAAGGGATTGTAATTTGAGCTGTGTTTCATATCGTTAAGGTTGAATACTTTTATCTCATATCCGTGCGACATAAGCATTTTCCCGCAGCTTTCAACCAGCTCGCCGGACGGATCGGTTACAACAAAACTTGTGTTGCATTGGAGCAGATTAGGTTTAACATAAAATCTTGACTTGCCTGTTCCGCTGCCGCCGGAAATGAGCATATTAAGATTAAGCATTGGCTTGATTTTTTCGGACGCGCCGCTTCTGCATGTAACATCTTTTATGGAAAACTCCGTTCCCGAAAGGTCTTTGTCCGGCTTTTTTCTATCGGATTTTTTCCTGCCTTTTTTCTTTTTGGACTTCTCCGATTCTTCTGCCGCCTCGTTCTGTTCTCTGACCTTGCGGTCTAAAACGAGAAATATATCGGAAGCGCAGATAACGTTATTGTAAAATCCTTTTTTGGTAGTGTCTGCGATTATTTCTTTTTCCTGCTTATTCCCCCACCTCGCCGAGCCGTGTTCTTCACCCTTTCGGTGATAGCGTTTTCCGTTTCCCATAACCCGGTACATAACCGCAATAAGGCTGCCGAAAAAGCCAACAACAGCAGCTTTTCTCGTCATTCCCGAACCGGTAATTATTTGCCCGAAAGCACGTCCGAAATTAAGCGGCGTCATATATTCCGCAAGGTGATTTACCGCTTCAAATATCTGTATATTTCCCTGTTCATCTGCGGTCATTTCAAACGTGTACCCCAAAAGGACAATCACGGGAAAAGCAATAACGCAAGCGGCAATAATGAAATACAAAAGTGTATCCGTCTTTTTTGGGGGTTCTCCCATTCCCGCCATTAACGCTCATCTCCTTTATCAAATTCAAAAATATCCTTAACATTTTCCGTATCGGATCTCTCCATTGCCTTTCTTTCCGCAAAGGATTTGAGAAAAGAAAGGGTCTGTTTAAAGGGCTGCTTTTCCTCCTCAAAACTTTTGTCAAAGGATTTTCTCATATCGTGAGCCGCCTTTTCCGACAAACCGATGTCCATAAGTCTTTCTGCCGAAAAGCCTTTCATATTCAGCATTGCCGACTGTCCGCTTTCCCTGCATTTTACCTCAATGATATTGCTTGTGATCTTGCTTACCTCGGCTTCCCTGCTTTCCTTGACCTTCGGTTCGGGAATAATTCCCTCCCGCTGCATACGGCGTATAGCCGCAGCAACGGAAATATCGTCCGCAAGCTCAAATTCTTCCCGAAGCGCCTTTTCAATATCGGGTACAGGAGTGTTCTTTTCTATCTGCATATATCGGTAACTTTCCGAATCGTCACGGATGATCACTGCGGCGCTGCCGCATTTATAATATCCCATTGAAGCAAGCTCCGCATTATTGCCCTCAAATCGCTTCAAATAGGAAATATCAACGGACTTTTCCTCGCTTAAAACAAAACCCTTTTCACGGCAGCGGTCGGCTGCCCTGTTTGCAAGTTCTCTCAAAGCGTTTTCACTGTAACCCATATCCGCAAGCCGGGACATTATCTCATTAACCGGAGCTGCGGGGATCACCGCAAAAATATTTTTCATTTTATCGTGTACGCAGCACACGGGACCGCTTTCTTTCGGAAGCTCGCCCACGCAGTCTGCGGCAGTGAGTACCTCCCGCGAAAGCTGCGTCTGCGTCAAATAATCGCCGATGTTCGGTACGTCCGCATACACAATATCCGGCTTTACGGCAGTGAAATTAAAAATCTCTTTCTGCTTGTCCGTAAGCGCTTTATCTATATCAGCAAGCAGTTTTTCGGCTGCCTTTTTTGAAAAATTCTGCTCCGCAAGATAGATACGGATATTTTCCGCACTGTCCAGCTTCATTGAGATAAGTTTGTTTTTCGATTTGCAGTAAAGGTCTATCCTGCGCAGTTCGTCACCCTTTGTGCCGCATCTTATAACCTCGGTCTTGTCGTTGGCTCGGGGATTTTTTGTATTGAAAAATTTAGCAAGCTCCATTCCGGAATCCTCCCGCTTTATGCCGCCCTCCGAATCATATACGGGATATGTTTTTTCAAGATCAAGCTCCGTTTTAACGGTTTTCCCGTTATTTATCACTTCAATTTCCGACCTGTCAAGTCTGATGTGATCCTGCCCATTTGTATTCGGGACTTTCATAAAAACCGAACCGTCACTGCAAAGCTCGTGTATCATCAGTTTTTCAACGTCAAGAGTTATGACGTTACCCATTATGTCAATAAGGTATTCCTCGCTGTCTTTAAGGCTTTCGGCATATTCATCACGGGCTCTCTTAACCTTTTCGGCACATTCCGGCTTATAAAGAATTGCGGTTTTATCATCTTCCCGTTTTACAAACTCAATATCAAGGTTTTCGCCCGCAAGAGCCTGCGCCTCGTCCTCGGAAATTATTTCCGCAAAATAATCAAGATTATCCAAAGGCGCAGTACATTCATAGCATACAATATCTGTATTTTTAATTTCCTTTTTTACGCTCATAGCCTCTTTAAGAGCCTTTGAATACTGACCGTCAAACTCGTCGGGAACAACATTCATATACTTGTTTTCGTCCGTTTTAAAGGATGCAACGGGAATATCGTACCTGTTCATAACGTCCCTGACAAGCCGTATATCTTCCGCTTCCGTAAGGTCGTTTCCGTCCTTTATCTTCACCGTGCTGTTCTTTACGCCCTCCGCTAAAACAGACTTAAGCGCCGTATTAAGAAGATCAAGCTGTCCTGCGGGTACGGCGATAACGTGTGTGTTGTTTTCTCCCAAATGAGCGTCAAAATATGAGCCGCCCATTTTCCCGACCGTTTCCTCCACCTTTTCCATATCCTTTGCGGAAACTGTCATAAACTTAAACTCTTTTCCTGCCGACTGCAATTTATTGAATTCCCTTTTGGAAAGTCTGCCGACTTTGATTTTGGGCGTTTTTGTCAGTTTCTTGTCAAACGCTTTTGACTTCTGCTCCTTTGCAATATCTCCCGCTATATCCATTAGCTTTTTGAGAATTTCCACAAACGCAGTGCAAGCGTCATCTCCTATCATTTACTCTCCCTCGCTTTCGGAATGTTCTGCCGGAACATTCGATATTTATTTAGAAAACAGCTTAATTTATTCTCAACGGCGCAGCCTATAGAAAACGACTGCCGCAGACAAAATTATACTCATAATTTTTATCGGTTTCATTCTCGGTTTTCCTTTCCCGTTTTATACGCTTTCGCCGCTTCTGTTATTATTATATCAAATTGGGAATTACAGAGAATATGAATAGAACAGCCCCTCCCTGCGAGGAATGAGGTTTAACAAGGTGCAAGCAGGATTAAACACCGAAAGTACATTTACACTTCATTTACACATTGTACAAATACGGGCGTTCTTAAACATTGCATAAACTTTATATGAAGCATTAGGGAACAAAAAAAGCCCCCGAAAACAAGAAAAGCCCCGACAGATTTATTAAACCTGTCGGGGCGGAAATAGAAACTTACGATTCTTTTACATTATCAAGCCAATGACCCGATTATACAGACGGTCTGTATTTCTGAATATACTCCTTTGCCGTTTCCTCGGAAAGAGAGAATTTCTTGATTATTTTGCTTATTATATTTTCATCGGAAGCACCATAATCAAAAGCTGCTTCAATAAAGCCTTTGATGTTGCCCCTCATCTCACCCTCATTTATAAGTTTAGTCAATACATCACTCATAGTAACATCTCCTTCACCGGAATTATCGTATGCGTATTCTTCAAATCTTCTGTCCTTTGTAAACACACCCAGAAGATGAAGAGTCTCCTGAACGTGTTTGAGCACCTTAGGCGTCGGCTTGTAACTGTCGTTTTTCCTTGTCTGTACAAAATACTCGGCAACTGCGCCGAAATCGCTTTTGAACATCTTTACCTGTTCGTCACCGAGAAAAGCTATTTCAAAGAGATTTATCCTGTAATCATTGAAATAGGGTCTGAACCTGTCGGGTATATCAAAGCATTCCGAAAGCGTTCTTGCCTTGTTCCAGCGCTCGCTGCCGAAATACAGCACAAGAGTTATTACCGGGTATCTGTCCTTTTTATTGTCCCCGATCTGCGCACGGTAATCCGCACCGTCATAGCCTATTATTCTTATCGGCATATCCGGGTCGGTGTTTGTCTGATTTTCGATACCTATACAAGCTATCCTGACATTCTGATGAAGCGCATACTTTGCGGTATCGCGTTCTATCTCCCTAAGTTTCCCGTCTGCCTTGTATGCGGAACGGGGAGAATGCTCCGCAAGGTCGTCCTCTTTTATCACTTCCTCGCCGTCAAAAAGCAGTACGTTTACAATGTCCGCAAAAACGTCGTTATATGCCTCAAGCATCTTTTCCGAAATATCTTTTTCCGCCACCCGCCGAACCTCCTTTGCGTGAAAACAAAATATCTTCCTCTAATAATATTGTACCATATCCGCAGGATTTTTTCAAGAGCTTTTGAAAAAAATTTATCCGAGCGTGATAAAGAAATACCTCTGCCGCTCAAAATCCCGAGCAGCAGAGGTTTTCCTTATTCTTCATCTTCCCCCGTATTGGTCTCAATACCGATCATATTTCTATACACCATATAATCGGTGATGCAGTCCCCGCAGCAGAACGCACCGTCAATGCTGCTGTGCTTAAAATACGTCTCCCCCACGGGTATCTCCTTATCGCAGTTCACACAATACATCATAAGCATAAACCTCAATAGTTAAGAGTTTTTACGATGATCTTATCGCAAGGCTTTCCGTCTGTTTCCTCGGTAACACGGTACGCCAGACTTACCACTTTCATTCCGGAGCGTAACCTGTCATCAAGACCTTCCGCCGCTTCGCAAAGAACCGTGACGGTCTCTCCGCTGTCCTTCTTCACGTCCACGCCGTAAATATCAAGCATACGCCCCGTTTTTTCGGCAATATACACCTTATCCACAACGCCTTGTACAATAATCTTTTCCATACTCAAACTTCCTCCAATTCCAAATTTTTAAAATAAGCCGCAAGAGCCTTTTCAATAATTTTGTTTACCTCATTCTTTGGGTATTTGCTTAGGTAACGCGCGTATGTTGCCTTCGGCAGCGTGATTTTCTCTCCCTTTTCCGCTTTGGGATTTCCTTCATTCACCCTACCCGAAAACGCATCTTGAAAATGCTCTCTTGTAACATTAACACATGTTTTAACCAAACTCCGAATCTCCTTTGAAGTTTTCATCGAAATATCGGTCACGCCCATTTCGCTCATAACCCCGCAAAGCATTTTCTGCTGTTTCTCCGACAAATAAGATAAATCAACGGCAGAGCGTATCTTTATGTTATTGCTGTCCACAAGCTCCTTTATTTCGGGAATAAGCGTGTTTATACGGAGCAGTCTTGCAACCGTAGCCTGACTTATGCCGTACTCCTCTGCGGTCTTTCCCCTTGTGTTTGTACCTGCCGAGCCTCCGTCGGGTTTCCTGCCGCCGTTTTCAAGATAATAAAGCTCCTCCTCAATGGCTTTCAGCCTGCGTTCATCAAACAGCTTGCTGTACCTGACAGAAATGGCATAAGCCCGTTCCGAGACCCTCAATTCGGAAAACGACCTTTGACATATGTTAGACTCGATAACGTATAACAATGCGTCCTCATCCGATAAATTGTACTTTATGTATGCGGGGACTTTGGTATACTATCCGCTGTAGCAAATTGCTGTAAAACGCCTGCAAAAATTTGCATATATGGTTTTTGCAGGCGGAGGACAGGTCAATTTGCTGTAGCGGATTGTATAAGCCCCGCCTACCCTGCCGCATACACACGGTTGTGTCCCGAAAGTATCTCATACTTGCCGTTTTCCATAGTACGCACGATTATGGGGCAGATAACGCCGTTCTTTGAAATGCTCGATACCATATCGGCAAGGCGTTCACCCTCGTAAAGCCTAAAACAATGATTTTTGTAAGGTATCAGCATATCAAGAGCAATCTCACTCACGCTTGAAGTTGAATCCAGTCCCTTGGCAACACCGACTTTGCTTGAATTACTCTTTGCCATA
>JAMPAO010000002.1 GCA_023667165.1 Ruminococcus sp.
TATCCGGTGTGTCGGGAACATCGGGTGTATCCGGCGTATCGGGAACGTCCGGTGTGTCCGGTGTATCGGGTGTACCAACAATCTCGGTATCGGTCATGTCGGGTTCATCCGGTGTATCGGGAACGTCCGGTGTATCCGGCGTATCGGGAACGTCCGGCGTGTCGGGTGTATCGGGAACATCGGGTGTATCCGGTGTGTCGGGAACATCGGGTGTATCCGGCGTATCGGGAACGTCCGGTGTATCCGGCGTATCGGGAACGTCCGGCGTGTCGGGTGTATCGGGAACATCGGGTGTATCCGGTGTGTCGGGAACATCGGGTGTATCCGGCGTATCGGGAACGTCCGGTGTATCCGGTGTATCGGGAACATCGGGAGTATCCGGCGTATCGGGAACATCGGGTGTGTCGGGAACATCGGGTGTATCCGGTGTATCGGGAACGTCCGGTGTGTCCGGTGTGTCCGGTGTGTCGGGTGTGTCGGGAACATCGGGTGTATCCGGCGTATCGGGAACGTCCGGTGTGTCCGGCGTATCGGGAACATCGGGTGTATCCGGCGTATCGGGTGTATCGGGAACATCGGGTGTATCCGGTGTATCCGGAACATCGGGAGTGTCCGGCGTGTCGGGAACATCGGGAGTATCCGGTGTGTCGGGAACGTCCGGTGTGTCGGGTGTATCGGGAACATCGGGAGCATCCGGTGTATCGGGAACGTCCGGTGTGTCCGGTGTATCGGGAACATCGGGTGTGTCCGGTGTATCGGGAACGTCGGGAACATCCGGTGTATCGGGAACATCGGGTGTATCCGGTGTATCGGGAACGTCCGGTGTGTCCGGTGTATCGGGAACATCGGGTGTATCCGGTGTATCGGGAACGTCCGGTGTGTCCGGTGTATCGGGAACATCGGGTGTATCCGGTGTGTCGGGAACGTCCGGTGTGTCGGGTGTATCGGGAACATCGGGAGTATCCGGTGTGTCGGGAACGTCCGGTGTGTCGGGTGTATCGGGTTCATCGGGTGTATCGGGAACGTCCGGTGTGTCCGAAGTATCGGTATCGATCACATCATCATCGGGAGCGTCGGGTGTAAGAGGAGTTACGTCCAACTGTGTGCCGCCGAACTCGTTCACGCCCGTGTAATTCGCACATATAAGCTGACCCTCAAAGTGATTGTGACCTCCCATATTCATGGAAGTAACATCTGCATTGGGAGCAAGAAGATTACCCATGGAATCGTTAATGCTTACCGCCTGTGCGTCGGGAAGATTGAACAGCACATTTGCATTGTTAGCCGTGCCGTTGCTGATAGCTCCGCCCGCATAGAACGCGCCTGCGTTTACGCCCATATTAACAGCGCCGTAGCCTGTGATGTTGACAATTGCCAATGAACCGTCGGGCACGTCAAAGTTGAACTTGAGCATTCCGTAACCCTTTGATGTCATTGAATTGAACTCGTCAACGGTAATTGTAAATACGTTAATATCCTCGTTCGTACCGGTAAAGCGAAGCTCAGCCTGCCAGTCACCGTTGGAAACATAACCCGTAGGCGCCATTGCAGCCAGCGACGCAGAGGTCATTCTGAGCTGTGCAAAGGTTGCCGCAAAGTCAATTCCCGCCTCATAAGACGTAGCGTAGCCGTTGTTGAAGCTGCCGGCTTCGATAACTCCGCCCACTACAGCAGTCGCGGCGGAATAATTCTCCGGAACAATAACATTTCCGCCTACGGCAAAATTGCCGGGGCAGTCTGCGCCGCTTACATTGAAGTTGCCTTCAACAAAAACGTTGTAGCTTGCCGCTTGACCGAGCATTGTAGACGTTCCGGCAGCCGCGCGCTCAACCGTTTCGGACTGTTCAAGAGCATTCTCCGTTTCTTCACCGTATGTAGTGGATATGTCGTCCGCGTCGTCGCCGTTTGCGTCCTCGTCGGTCTGGACTTGATCGTCCGAGGCGTTTTCCGCGTCAGCCACAGACGCCGTTTTAACAATCAAGCCGTTAGCGGTATTGTCAACGCTCTCGGCGGAAACGCCGCCGCCCTGAGCATTAGCCGCAAAAACCGTCATCGCAAATGCGAACGCGCTCAGCGACTGCATGATCTTACGCTTTTTATCGGTTGAATTGTTATTCATAAAATCGCTCTCCTTTCAATAAATGTGTAAAAATATATCTTAAATATACACTTCTTTTATTGTAAAAATTATAGCATATTTATCCGCTTTTGTCAAGCGATTTCGTAAATTTTTTATGAAAATAAAATATTTGGAGAGATTAACAACAAAGAGGATTTTCCTTTTGTATTTTCAACAAAATATTACAAAAAAACTTATAAAAATTACAGCTTCCCTTCGGCAAAAAGGGCGATCTTCTTGCTCATCATTTCGGGGTTTGAAGCGTGAAGCACAGCGGTTTCCGCCGTTATCACGCCTTGGGTGCACAGAGAAAAGACCGCTGTATCCATGGTCTGCATTCCCGCCGAGGTCTGCATGACCGTTTCTATCTGGTGGGTCTTGCTGTCCCGTATCATGGTGCGGACGGCATTGTTGACCGTCATTATCTCAAAAACGGGGTGGAGAGTGCCGTTGACGTCGGGAAGAAGCTGCTGCGATACAACAGCCTTGAGCACCATCGCAAGCTGCATTCTTATCTGCTGTTGCTGATTTGTGGGGAACGAATCGATTATACGGTCAATGGTGTTCACCGCTCCCAGCGTATGAAGGGTCGACAATACAAGCTGCCCCGTTTCGGCCGCGGTCATGGCAATGCTCATGGTTTCATTGTCCCGCATCTCTCCCAGTAGAATAACGTTGGGCGATTGGCGCAGCGCCGCCCTGAGAGCGTCCGCATAGCTTTCGGTGTCTATGCCTATCTCTCTTTGGCTGATTATGCTCTGCTTATGGCGGTGCAGGAATTCGATCGGATCCTCGATGGTGACGATATGCCCCTGTCTTTCGGTGTTGATCTTGTCTATCATGCAGGTAAGGGTGGTGGATTTTCCGCTTCCCGCCGCTCCCGTGATAAGGATTATACCGTTCTGGTTGTCGGTAAGGGACATGATCCCGTCGGGGATATTCAAAGCCGAGCTGTCGGGAAGCTCAAAAAGCACGTTTCTCAGCACCGCCGCAAGAGTGCCTCTCTGACGGTAGACATTCACTCTGAACCGTCCCACTCCGGCGTAGGAAAACGAAAAATCCGTTTCCCTGTGCAAGCTGCCCGTATCGGCCGTCAGCTCCGCCAGACCGAAAATCTCCTTTATGAGCCTTTCGGCGTCTGCCGGCATGATCTGCTCGTCGTCGCGGCGCATAACGTTGCCGAACACCTTAAAGCTCACCGCCGTGCCGGAAACGATAAAAATATCCGAAGCGTTCATCTCCACCGCTTCTTTTAATATTTCCTTAATACTGCTCATGTTCAATCAACGTCCTTTCAGAAATTTCGGAAACCGCCCGTAATAATTGTTATCCCAGCCAAACGTTGAGATGCTCCTCCTCTTCGGATCCGGCGTCATTGTCGGCGATCCTCCTCGAAATAAGCTCATATCCGCCCCTGTTGTCCTGCGGAAAGGCGTTTACAAGTATTTCCCAGTAAACGGAGGTCTTATCGTCAATGGGAGTGCTGCAGCTCACGGTGTAATTTTTTCCGTCAAAGGAGCAGTCAAAATACTCTCTTTCGGCGATAAGCGCGGGAAAATTCATATCGAATATCCCCGAGCCTGCCGCCGAGGCGATCATGCCGTCCGCCTCCGCAAGCCGTTTTTCCGATTCGCAGCAGGCTTCGGTATACAGCTTCATATGGGCGGCGCTTGCGTCCGTCAGCTTGCCTCCTCTGCCCGTCGCCGCAAGGGACATCGCTCCCGCCGTTATAAGACATACCGCGAGAAAGATCATCAAAATGGTCGTAAATCCCGGAGAAAACGCTCTTCTCTTCAAGCCGGCGCGCCGTTTATTTATTATATTCATTACCGCCCCTCCTCCGTTACAGCGTTTTCCGTATGGACAACTGCGGGAAACGGATTGTAGCAGACCGACGAAGCCGATATTTCCCCGTCCTGCCACAGTATCTGTATATCGGACGTATACAGTTGTCCGCAAACTATGCCGTTTCTTCCGGAATCCTCGGTTTTTTCGGTTATTTTTATCGTAATATCGGATCTGTCCGGAAAATATTTGCGGCACATATCCGCAGGGACCGCAAATGACGAGCCGTCCATGCATTCCGCGGGCAGCTCTCCGAACAGCTCTTCCGCAGCTTTCTCCGCGCTGCCGCAGCCTCTGTATATATCGCACCACGACTGAGCGCAGGCTATCGCCGCCGCCTTTGTTTCCTCCGTTCTTGCCCTGCCGCGGGAAACCGCAAGCATCTGAAGCACGGCGCAGCAGCACAGCGCGAACACCGGCATTGCCAATGCAAGCTCCGTAAAAAAGGAATCGACGGTCACTCCCAAGGCTGTTCCCCGGGTCCCGAAAATAGATCTTTTCATTTTTCCGCCTCCGTATTTACGAACGTGACCCTTTTCTCGGTGTACGCGTATACCGTGCATACCTTGCCCTCGGCGTCCGCCGCCTCTATCCGCACCGTGCGCGGAATTTTTTCCGAAGGATAGATACCTACGCTTCCCACATCGAATATCGCCTGTCCTCTTGACGTTTCCGTTCCCTCGGGAACAAGAGCTTCGCTTATGACGCCGGAGGACGCGCAGATCACATTGTCATAGCCGTCCCCCCGCGATATGACCATTTTTTCAAGACTGCCGTCGGGCGCGCTGTATACGGTAATATCCCCCGCCGCCCTGCGTATGTGGTTCGCGGCGAACTGAGCGGCCGCAAGTCCCTCCGAAGCGCTGTCATAGGCGGAGCTTATCCTCTTGAAGCTGCTTACCGCCGTCCACATCACGGCAAAGGAGCAAACGGTAAATATCAGCATAAGCAAAAGGCTTCCCAGCCGTATATATTTTTCACCGTTACCGGAGCTTCCGCTAAGTACGTTTTTCATAACAACGATCCTTTTGTTTTATATTGAGATTTTACCGTGAACGCGTCAGTATATCTCCTTAAAATTGCCCAGAAACTTAAAATAATTCATGCCGGAGCTCAGATCGTCCAGAAAAGCCGCGACCTTTCTGTTCTCGTAGGAGCCGTCGAAATCAAGGAACATCACCGCCTCGAAATCCTTGCCCGCAAGCATCTTGCTGACCAGCTTTTTCATGTTCAGCCCGTTTACCGAAAACTTTGTCAGCGTCCTGTAAAGTCCGCCGGGCGTATGGGGAACGGAAAAAGATACGGAAATGGTGTCCGCGCCCTCCGGAACGGCGAAATGCTTTGAAAAGCAAATAAACCTCGTAAAATTCGGATAAGCGTCGGCTGCGTGCTCGCAGACTATCTCCAGACCGTTCATCTCCGCGCATTTTTTCGAGCATATGCAGCCGATGGTATCGTCCGTGCTGTTTTTCACCATCTCCGCCGCAAGGGCGGTGTTAAGGTACTCCACAGGCTCGAAGCCTTTGCTTCTTATGTAGGAGGTGCACTGGGCGAGAGCCTCCTTTTTTGAAAAAACGCGGCAGACGTTTTTTATGTCAGTCCCCCGCTTTACCGCCATACAGTGGGTGATCTCCACCCTGACTATGCTGTTTATGTAAAAATCGTGAGCCGCCATAAGGTTGTACGTTTCCTCCACCGAGCCTACGGTGGAATTTTCCAGAGGAAGAATGCCGTAATCCGCCCGTCCGCTCTCCACAAGTCCCACAACGTCCTTGAAGTTATTCATAAATCTTATGGGTTTGTTCTCCCCGAACAGCTTTACGCAGGCGGCCTCGGAATACGCTCCCGCAGTACCCTGGCAGGCAACGACCTGAGCCTCCTCCGGACGGAAAACGTCCGGCTTCGGATAAACGTTGCCGCGGGTAAGCTCCTCCGACTGAAGGCATTTGCTTATGTCCATTATCTCGGTAAAAAAGACCTGTGCCGCGTCCGCCATATTTTCGGGCGAACCGCTTCTTACGCGCTCTATTATCTGCCGCTCCCTGCCGCTTTGCATAACGGTCAGACCGTTTTCCTTTTTATACAGCGCAACGTTTTTGCAAATGTCCATTCTTTTGAGAAAAAGCTCCAGCAGCCTGCCGTCAATGTCGTTTATCTCGTTTCTCATTTCATCTAAATTCATCGGAAAATATCCTTTCGGAAATATAATTTAAACCCTTTTACGCCCGTAAAAAACTCCCGGGTCTTGACTTTAACTGATATCCGCAAGCTCCAGGTACGCGCTGCCGTTTTCGGCGATATACGCCTTTCTGCCGTCCAGGTCGTTACCCAGCAGCAGATCGAATTTCTTTGAGGTTTCCTCCGCGTCCGCAGGCATCACCTTGATAAGCCGCCTTGTTTCGGGGTTCATGGTGGTAAGGCTCATCATATCGGGATCGTTCTCGCCAAGACCCTTAGACCTCTCCAGCTTGTATTTTTCATCGCCTATTTTGGCGAGTATCTCCGTTTTTTCTTTTTCGTTGTAGGCAAAATAGGTCATCTTTTTGGTGGTTATCTCGAACAGCGGAGATTCGGCGATGTAAACGTACCCCTCCTCGATAAGAGTGGGCGTCAGACGGTAGAGCATGGTCAGCAGCAGGGTGCGTATCTGAAAGCCGTCGTAATCCGCGTCCGTACAGATAATGACCTTGTTCCAGCGGAAATTGTCCATGGAAAAGCTGGAAAGCTCCCTGTTGGCTTTGCTTTTGACCTCCACGCCGCAGCCCAGCACCTTTACAAGATCGGTGATTATCTCGCTTTTGAATATCCTCTCGTAATCCGCCTTAAGGCAGTTGAGGATCTTTCCCCTGATGGGAATGATCGCCTGAAATTCCGCGTCCCTTGCGGTCTTGCAGGAGCCGAGGGCGGAATCTCCCTCCACGATATAGACCTCCCTGCGGGATTTATCTCTGGTGCGGCAGTCCACGAATTTTTCCACCATATTTGCAAGGTCTATCTGCTTTGTAAGATTATTTTTCGTGTTCTGTCTTATTCTTTCGGCGGATTCGCGGCTGCGCTTGTTTATAAGCACCTGATCGGCTATTTTTGCCGCGTCGTCCGGCTTTTCGATAAAGTATACCTCAAGCTGATGCTTGAGAAAATCCACCATATTATCGTAAATGGACTTGTTGTTGATGGCTTTTTTTGTCTGGTTCTCATAGGAGGTGTATGTGGAAAAGGTCGAGGATATGAGCAGCAGACTGTCGGATATATCGTCGTCCTTTATGGATTTTTCGCTTTTCTGATATTTCCCGTTTGCCTTGATGTAGTTGTCTATGGACGAGCGGAACGCCTGCCGCACCGCCTTTTGGGGCGTGCCGTCGTATTCGAGAAAGCTGGAATTGTGATAATACTCCTGAAAGCTGACATTCTTTGAAAACGCAAACGCGCATGACAGCTTCATCTTGTATTCGGGGCGGTCGGGAGCGTCCTTGCCCTTTCTTTCGCAGGAGCAGTACTGCATGGCGGATATCATATCCTCCCCCGCTATCTCCGTAAGGTAATCGGTAATGCCGTTTTCATAGAAAAAACGCACCTCGTCGAAGCCGCCCGTTTCCCTTTCACACCTGAAAATAAAGGTAATGCCCGGGTTTACCACAGCCTGCTTTTTAAGAGTAGTTTCGAAATATTCGCGGGGAACGTCTATGTCGGTAAACACCTCGGAATCGGGTTTCCACCGCTGGCGGGTGCCTGTTTGGGAGCCTTTGTGGGGTTCTTTTTTCAGTCCCCCTATATTTTCCCCTTTTTCGAAGTGAAGATTATATTTGTATCCGTCCCTGACGACCTCCACGTCCATGTATTCCGAAGCGTACTGCGTGGCGCAGGCGCCCAGACCGTTGAGTCCCAGAGAATATTCGTAATCGCCGTTTTCATACTTGCCTCCCGCGTAAAGCTCGCAGTACACAAGCTCCCAGTTCCACCGCTGCTCGGTGTTGTTGTAATCCACGGGGCAGCCTCTGCCGAAGTCCTGGACCTCTATCGACTTATCCGTGTATCGGGTGACGATTATCCTGTCGCCGTTGCCGTCCCTCGCCTCGTCTATGGAGTTGGAAACTATCTCAAAGACCGAGTGCTTGCACCCCTCCAGATCGTCCGAGCCGAAGATAACGGCGGGACGTTTTCTCACTCTGTCCGCACCCTTGAGAATGCTTATGCTTTCGTTGTCGTAATTTTTCTTTTTTGCTGCCATAGTTATTTAAGATGTTCCTTTCTTTCGGTCGTATTTGCAATATTTCCGGAAATTTTGAATGCGCCGCTCCGGTATCACACCTCGACGGTAGGCTTAACGTTTGAGATATTCTTCTCCCTGTAATCGAGAATATACTTGCACAGTCCGAAAACCGCGCCGAAGAAAATAACCGGCTTCCAGTCCGCTCTCGAGCTTTTTGAGGAAACGTATACCGCCGCCTGCTTGTCCTTTGCCCCTATGGTGTACAGAGTGGCGGGAATGCCGTCCTCAACGATTATCTTTGTGGGATGAGGACTTACGATGGTCCTCAGCACCACCTCGCTCAAAAAAGCGGAAATGCAGGCTGCCGCCGCAGTTTTTCCCACCGTTTCTATGACCTCTCTCAGCGTCTGCTCGTCAATGTAGTATCCGTTCATAATATTTGCACGTTCCTTTCTTTTCGGTTTATAATAATACCCGCGGAAACGCCGCGGGACGAAAGCCTTGAACCGGCGGTTCCTTTCAAAGTTCTGCGGTTATATCTTCAGCTCCATGTAAAAATCGTCCATAACATAGCCGCCGCCGATATCGGTAACGCCCTCGCCCGTTATCACGAAACCCAGCGCCCTGTATGCGGCTATGGTATTTTCGTTATGGCGGTTGACGGTCAGATGCACCGCCCTATAGCCTTCGCTGCGGCATATGTCCTTATAGATATCCATTACCCTGCGCGCGTATTTTTTCCCCCGATCCTCCTTTTTGAGGTACAGCTTCGACAGGAAAAGCCTTTCGCCGTCGGGCTTTGCGGCGGTGTAGCCTATATCCTCGCCGCCCCGCTTTATAAAATAATAGCTGTAATTTTCCTTTTCTGTGTTTTCCTTCGACGCTTCAAAGGAACAGAATTTCTCCACCATGTAATCTATCTGGCTCTTCGATATAATGCAGGGAAAAAATTCGTGCCATATACCGTCGGCGATCTCGGCGATACGTCTGAGCTGATCGTCCGTTTCCGCCTTGACGAGCTTGATACCGTCCATTTTATTTTTCCTCATTTCTCTGAAAAAAATTTTGAGCCGTTCCGAGCATTCCTCTTCCATGACCCCGCCATCCGTCAGGGGACAGCGGACCGATCCCACGGAAAACAGATCGGCGGCTGAGCCGCAGCAGCCGTATCTTTTGTCGTACGCTCCGAAAACCACCCTGTCAAGCTGCGCGTTTATCGCCGCTCCCGCACACATGGGACACGGCTCCAATGTAACGTACATCTCGCAGCCTGTAAGCCTCCAGCCGCCAAGATATCTGCTTGCGGCGTCGATAGCCTCTATTTCGGCATGAGCAAGGGGGGAGCGTTTTTTCTCCCGCCTGTTGCGCCCCTCTCCTACGATCCTGCCGTCCGACAGCCGTACAATGACCGCGCCCACAGGCACCTCTCCCTCCGAAGCCGCCAGCTCCGCCAGCTCCATTGCCCGCGCCATATAACGTTTCTCGGCTGACATACCGCCGCCTCCGGTCACAAAGCGCACGCCGACACCGCCGAGCGCAGGAATATCAGCGCCAGCCATATCAGCATTGAGGGATTTGTCACAAAGCACATGATCCTCTCCTTGTTGGTAAGGTACATTCTGTACAGCGGCAAAGGTATCCTTTTGCTGTGCTTTTTCATAAATAATACCAGGCTGACTATCCCGACGATAAGGCTTACCACCACCGCAAAGCACAAAAACGTTTGTCTTATGCCGTCGGGAATGCCGGTAAATCTCAGATAATCGTCGGTAAACTCGCCCACCCGCATTATTACGCGCATTATTACCGCAGTAAGCACGGAGCCTGTGCGGACGGTGAAATATCCCGTCACGAGAGAGCATATAAGCACCACCAAAAAGGAGTAAGCGCTTCCGGCGGTTATGGCGGACAGAACGCTTGTAATAAAAAGCGCGTACCCGTCGCCGAACTGTCTGAATATCTGCATAAAAACGCCTCTGTATATAAGCTCGCTGCCCGCAGGGATAAGTATGACCGTCATGACCGCATAAAACACCGCAGCGGCACGGTTCTCCGGCAGCCACATGGTATTTATGGGAACGTATTCCAAAAGCTTTATGCTGCCGAAAAATCTCATATCCGAAAGCAGTGTGATTATGCCCCATATAAGAACAGCCATGGGGATAGCCTCGTAAAAAAGCGGCTTGTTTAAGATCTTCACCGGCAGCATTACCTTGACGGGCATTTTCACCCTGCTTACCAGATAGACCGCCGAGGGGATTATCTCAGCCAGCTTTATGATATATATAAGTATGATCGAGGTTTTCTCGTTCCCCGTAAAATATCCTCCCGGATCGTAGGAAAAATCCACGCTGCACACGATGGGCAGAACGCTGAAAAAAATACTCACAAGGATATTCATTGCCGTATATATTATAAGCGTATTTGCAATAACCGTGTGAGTTCTTGTAATAGCGCTTCTCTCCGCCGCTTCGGGATATTCCGTGATAAAACCCATTCCGTCGCGGTATGTAAGCTCGCCCCCGCCGCCCTCGAAATAGAAGCCGTAATCATTTTTGTGATTTATCTTCCATTTACGGTACATTTCGTTATATTCCCTGTCGTGGAGCTTAAGTGAGGCGATCCTGCTGTCGCTGGTATTTTTTGCTTTTCCGTCCGGCACGCGCTATTCTCCTCTCTTTAAGGCAAGAGCTTCAAGCCTTCCTCTTTCCCCTGCTTCGGGATAATTTATCGTTTTGCCATAATCATATTAATTATATCACACAATTCCGAAGCAAATGTTAAATTTATATGTATTTTTGAGCATAATAATACTGAATACGCCGCAGTTCGGGGTAATTTTTACAAACCGTTTTCAAGGCAGTACCGTTACAATATTTCCCAGTCTATCGGGGCGATCCCGTTTTTTTCCAGAAAAGCGTTGCATTTTGAAAAATGCCTGCACCCGAAAAAGCCGTTGTATGCCGAGAGCGGCGACGGGTGCGCAGCCTCCAGTATAAGGTGAGCGGGATTTGTTATCAGGCTTTTTTTCGCCCTGGCATTTCCGCCCCACAGCAGGAACACTATCGGCTCCTCCCTGTCGTTGAGCCTGCCTATAACGTGATCGGTAAAAGTTTCCCAGCCCTTTCCCCTGTGGGAATTCGCCTGACCTCTTCTTACCGTGAGAACGCTGTTGAGCATAAGCACGCCGCTGTCCGCCCATTTGTACAGCTCCCCGTGAGGCGCGGGAGGTATACCCAGATCCGCTTGCAGCTCCTTGTAAATATTTTGCAGCGAGGGAGGTATGGAGCAGCCTTTCTGCACCGAAAAGCAAAGGCCGTGAGCCTGACCCGGCTCATGATACGGATCCTGCCCTATTATGACCGCCTTTACGCTGCTGTACGGCGTATGCTTCATTGCGTTGAAAATGTTGTCCATGTGGGGATAGATCTGACGGGTAAAATACTCCTGCTTCAGAAATTCCCGAAGCTGCCTGTAATACGGCAGATCGAACTCTCCCGCCATGATACCGTCCCAATCGTTCCCGAAATTGACCATATTTTATGCACGTCCTTTTCCGTAATATTTTCCGCCCGACGGCGCCCCTTCGTCTAAGTCATATATTACCACGTAATCGGGTCTGTGTCAACAGAAAAATTGCCGCCCCGCAGATCCGCAGTCCACAATCGCGGGATATGGGGGATAATCCCCGATATTTCATTCATATTAATTTGCGTTTTATTGCATATAATTACATATTATCCGGTTTTATCCGCAAGGCAGCGGTCAAAAAATGCAAAAAATTGCAAAAAAACGTCAAAAAACGATAATTTTCAAAAAGGCGCTCGGTCGACAACATTGTAAACATTTTTTTACAACCGGCTTTGACTTAGCTTTGTATATTATTGCAAAAAAAGAAAGACGGGACAGTTCCCGTCTTTCATATCCGCAAATCATCCGCAAACGACAGGCTCGAATTCCAGCCTTACCTGCGGCAGCTTTTCCATGGTGTAATAATAATTTTCCGCCCAGTCCTCGCCCTGTGAGGGATCGTTCTCGCCGCTTGCGGGGGGAGCGAATATTTTCAAGGTCATATCGCACTCTCCCGTCAGAGGCTTTTCGTAAAACGCGCTCATCAGATCAATGGTCTTTGCTTTTGGGGATCTGTAGAACCATTTTCCGTTTATCTCCATCATATAATTGCCCTCGTCCTCAAAAGTGACCTCGCAGAAATGGGGAGCTTTGTCAAAATGCAAAGGTATGGCTATTCCGTCGGCGTCCTCCGCGCCGCCCCACCTGAGAGTAGCAGGCAGCTCCGCGTCAGCCTTTTCCTCGGTGATCTCCGGCATGAACCAAGGGGAATGGATTATCTCCTTGTATGTTTTCATAACAGGCTGCTCAATGCCCACATCGGGATTGTTGGGATCCTCTATCTCCAAGCCCAGTCTGCCTCTGTCCCTGAACTGGTACATGGTAAAGCCGGAAAACCACTCCGCCTTGTCCTTAACGAGGATATCACAGAATTCCTTTACCATATCCGCCTGATCGTACGCTCCGGTAACATCTCCGTCGGCGTTGAACTCGCTCATTACCATAGGCTTGCCCTCGCCGCCGTTGAGGAATTTGTAGCGCTCGTAGCTTGCCTTTGTCTTTTCGTAGGTTTCGGAAACCTTGCTCCTTGAAAAGGAATTTCCGCCCTTTAACGCAATGTCGAAGGGCCATCCCCAGTGAAGCGCCATGTATTTGTCAACCGACCATATATCGGCGGCGGGAATAGTCGCTTTGAACTCTTCTTCCTTTTCCATTTCCGTTTTATTCAGATCCTCAATGCCGCCTATGCAGATAACAGTCTTTACGTTGGGCGCGTATTCGTGGATAATATCGGAAAAATGCACGAAGAAATCGCCTATTTCCTTATAGCCCGCACGTTTGGTAAAGCTGAACCAATCCCCCGTCGCCTCGTGGTTTATTCTGAGCATCATTCTGCCGAAGGTGCGCAGATCCTTTGCGATGGCGATAAGCTGCTCGTCGGTGCATTTGGGATCCACCGTGAGGGTAAGGGTAACGTCCTGACCGTGGCGGCGCACATCTCTCATGCAGGTGAAAGGCTCATCGTTCAGATCTCCGCCTATACCGCCCTTATATGTGAAATAATCGTCGTAGGGGTAATCCCACTGAAAGGACACCTCCGCGTCTTTCATAACCTCGGATATCCTGCCCGGCCATTCCTTGTCGTTGGGATAGTAGCAGTACATCAGGCTTATGCTTCTGTGAGGTCTGCCCATTTTTTGCAGTATGTAATCCTGATTTACATACTCGCCTCTTTCCGAGCCGTCGCCCAGGTCAACGGCGCATTTCGCTCTGCCCATGTGTACATTGTAAAGGTTTACATTCATTGATATGATCCTCCTTTGGAATATTCTGCCTTAAACAAGCAGAGGACGTACTGCACCCGCCGCCGAACGAGGCGGGGGGAACATCTCTCTGCAATTATATTTACCGCCGCTTATGCCGTATTACTGCTGGGGCGGTATCTGCTGTACCGGGATATTGGGATTGACCGCGGGGGCGGAGCTCCTGGGAGCCTTGATAGTGCCCTTTGTGCGGCGCACCGCCGTAAGACTTGCGGCGAGAGTTTCCTCGGTCTTTGACAGCACGTCCGTAATGTAGCCGTCGGCTGCATCCTTGACCGCCTTTGCTTTCATCACAGCCTGCTTTTCTATTTCCAGCGCCCTTGCCTCGGCAGCCTTGGTGATCTCGTGGTTAGCCACCAGCGCGCCGGCTCTGTTTTCGGCTCTTGTAACGATCTCGTCAGCCTGCTTGTTGGCGTCGTCGATAATGGATTTTCTTTCCTGTACGATCTTTTTTGCCTGCTTGACCTCCGAGGGGATATTCATTCTTATATGGTCGATACAATCTCTAAGCTGATCCACGTCAACAAGGGATTTCTTTGCCGAAAGGGGAAAAGTCTGAGCCTTGTCGAGGATCTCGTCCATCGTATCGAGATAATCTTCCATCATTACTTCTGCCATATTTATACTTCCTTTCCGCCGTCCTGACGGTACAGCATTACACGTTTCTTTTCAGCCTGTCCTCTATATCCTTTAATATGCACTGCGGCACGAAGCGGCTTATATCTCCGCCGTAATACGCCACCTGCTTTACAACGCTGGAGCTCAGATACATATTTTCCGAGCTTGTGGTAAGGAAAACCGTTTCCGCTCCGTCGTAGATATTCTTATTCACAAGGGACATCTGGAACTCGTACTCGAAATCGGTAACGGCTCTCAGACCCTTTACTATAGCCACCGCTCCCACATTCCTTACATAGTCGGCAATAAGTCCGTGACAGATATCCACCTCTACGTTATCGAACTTTGCGGTGACTTTTTTTATCAGATCCACTCTTTCCTCGGGCGTAAAGGAGGGGGTCTTGAGCTGATTTACCGCCACCAGCACTATCACCCTGTCGAACAGTATGGACGCACGGTGTATAATATCCCTGTGTCCGAACGTTACGGGATCGAAGCTGCCGGGGCATACCGCCGTTCTCACAAAATATCCTCCCCTTCCTCTCCGTCGTCGGGCAGGGGGACCCGATAAACGGTGACTTCCGTTTTGCCGTATCTGTAGGTTTTGGTTTTTTTCAGTCTGCCCGTTTCATCGGGCAGGACAAGTCCCTTTTCGTGTTCGCACACGATAATGCCCCTGTCCGACATTTTCCCGGACAGAAAGGGCAGAGCCTGCTCTATCAGACCGCTTTTGTAGGGCGGATCGAGAAAGGCTATGTCAAAGGTCATTCTTGCGTTCCTTACAAAATCTATACTGTCGGAAACCGTGACCGCGCTGTCTTTGATAAATCCGCAGGCGGCAAGATTTTCCCTTGTGCATTCCGCCGAGGCGGGACTTTTATCCACAAAGCGGCAGTACTTCGCTCCTCTTGAAAGAGCCTCTATCCCGAGCTGACCCGATCCGCTGAAAAGATCCAGCACAGCCGCGCAGTCTATATCAAACTGGATTACGGAGAAAACAGCTTCCTTTACCATATCCGTGGTGGGACGGACGTCGTTTCCCTCAAGGGTTTTCAGCTTTCTTCCCCTTGCAGACCCTGTAATTACCCGCATAAAAAGAATTTCCTTTCAAAATCGTGATAACATTATCAAAATAATTCGTCAAAAATTACTATTCGACAACAAAAATTACAAAACGATTACACATATAATACTATTATACCCTAAATAAATGTTTTTGTCTATAACATAAAATGAATTTTTACAGAGAATTTTGCACAAATTCATAAACTTCCTCCGCCACATTTTTGGCAACGCCTGCGGCGGAGGCTATTTCCTCTACGGTGGCTTTCTTCAGATTATCGGCGGTCCTGAAAGCGGTGAGCAGCTTTGCCGCCTTTTTTTCGCCGATACCCTTTACCTTGGTTATGCCCAGCTCGAAAGCGGATCTTCTGTGCTTTTTCCGCTGGTAGGATATGGCGTATCTGTGCACCTCGTCCTGTATCCTCGTTACAAGCAGGAAAGCCGCTTTGGTTTCGCTTATGCTAAGCTCTCCGCCGTTTGCGGCGATGGCTCTTGTGCGGTGGTTATTGTCCTTGACCATGCCGAACACGGGCAGGGAGATATCCAGCTCGTCAAGGGTCTGATTTACGGCGGCAAGCTGATTATGCCCGCCGTCGAGCAGGATAAGATCGGGCAGGCGTTTAAAGCCCTCGTCGGTTTCGGCGGGGTCGAGGTAACGCTTGAAGCGGCGGCGTATGACCTCCTGCATACAGGCAAGGTCGTTCTGGGTGACGTTCTCCTTTATAGCGAATTTCTTGTAATATTTTTTTGCGGGTCTGCCGTTTTCAAATACCACCATGCCCGCAACCATATCGTCCGAGCCTAAGTTGGAGATGTCGTAGGATTCGATAAATTCGGGGGTATTTTTCATTCCCAGAATATCCGCAAGCTGCTCGAGGGCGGCTATTTCCTTAGCCGTGCGCCCCACCTTGACGGCAAGGTATTCCTCGGCGTTGGCTCTTGCTATTTCCGCAAGGCGCATATACCGCCCTCTTTTGGGGGTGAGGACGTCCACGGCATGGCCGCAGCGGCTGCGGAACAGCTCCTGCACGTTCTCGGTGCTTTCGATATCCGAGCCTAAGACGATATTTCGGGGGATCTCTCTGCCGGAGCTGTAGTACTGGGTGATGAAATCCTCGGTGAGAGCCTCCTCGGAATCGTCGTCGCCGAGGAAATACTCCCCTCTGTCAAAGAGCCTGCCGCCGCGGTACATTATCACTGCGGCGCACACCTGACCGTTGTTGCGCGCTATCGCCACGGCGTCGGTATCGGGCAGCTTCTCGGCGATGATATTCTGACTGTCCGCCGCTTTGCCTACGGCGGCTATGCGGTCCCTCAAGCGTGCGGCAAGCTCGAAATCGAGAGCCTCCGCCGCCCGTTCCATCTGCTCCCTCATGCGCTCCACGGAAGCTCCCGCGCCGTTTCGGATAAATCCCTCCGCCTCGGCGACGATCCTTGCGTACTCATCCTGTGAGATATTGCCCAAGCAAACGCCCATGCAGCGTTTTATGTGATGATTAAGGCAGGGTCTGCCCTTGCCTATGTCCCGGGGGAAAACCCTTTTGCAGGAGGGTAGCATGAAAACGCGGTTTACCTCGTCCACGGTCTGTTTAGCCACAAAGGAGCTTGTATAGGGTCCGAGCACCTCTCCCGATTTGGGTTTCTGCTTTTCGGCGGTTATCCGCGAATAGGGGGGCGGGGATATACGGATATAGCTGTAACCCTTGTCGTCCTTCAGGAGAATGTTGTATTTTGGGGAATGCTGCTTTATCATGGAGCATTCGAGCACCAGAGCCTCGTACTCGCTCTTTGTTACGATAAAGTCGTAATCGTACACCTGTTCCACCATTTTCGCCACCTTGGGGGTGTGGTTCGGAGTTCTGGCGAAATAGGAGGAAACGCGGTTTCGCAGGTTTTTGGCTTTTCCTATATATATGATATGCCCCGTTACATCTTTCATCTGATACACGCCGGGGGCGCTTGTGAGCAGGGCGGTTTTTTCTCTTAGATAATCAAGGCGTTCGTTCATAATAATATCCGCTTTCCTTTGAATATTCTCAAAAGGCTGTACCGCTTTGAGCAATACCGCGCACAGCCTTTTTGCGGTGTTGCCTTAAATTTTAGCACATATCCGCCGAAATGTCAAGGGGCGGGAGCGTGCGGAAATAAAAAAGCGGCAGGGAATTTATCCCTGCCGCATGAAGCTGTTAGGTTTGTTTCGGTTTATTCTCTTGCTTTTTTCAATGCTGCAGCAAGAGCCGCGAGAAGTATCACGGAAACCGCCATGACGGGAGCTGCGGAAGAATTCTCTCCGCCCTCGGCTTCAAGGCCTGCGCCCGCCGCGATATCCTCCGCGTACGCAACGTCGTAGTCGCCGGAAGCGATAACGTAGTTGGAAGCGTGAGTGAGATCGAAGGAGAAGCCTCTGTCGTCGCCGACAGTACCCTCGGATATGAGCGAGAACGCACCCTCGCCGGTTCTGAGGAACGCCTTGGCGGGTTTGTTCTTGGAAACGCCCTTCATGGTAACGGTAACAGTCACCTTGCTTATGCCGGGGAAGCTGCCGTTATGGGCAATGCCGAGCTGTCTTACCTCGGCTGCGCCCGCGAATTCCTTAAGCTCCTTAGAGGTGAGGAACTTGCCGGTGCTCGAGAAATCGATATCGGCAACCTTTGAGCCGTCTACGTCGTCACTGTTAACAGAAACGGTGTAGCCGCTGTAGCGGAACTCAACGGTAACATTGTCCTTGCCTGCAAGGCTCTTGAGCAGATCGCCGGAAACAGGCTCGTCGGGATCGGCAACAACAGTTACCGTTTCACCGGAAGAAGCGTTCCTTACCGCGCCTGCCGCCTGTGCGGAATTTACCGCTCCGCCCGTTGTGTAGGCGTTAGAGGGAGTACCGCTGCCGCCTGTTCTTGTGGGAACGGCAGTGCCTGCGGGTACGGGCGTGGGATCGGGCGTAGGCTCGGGCTCGGGTGTAGGTTCGGGCGTAGGTGTAGGCTCCGGCTCCGGAGTAGGCTCGGGTGTAGGCTCGGGCTCGGGCTCGGGAGTTACCGAGGTATCTGCGCCGATATTAACGGTAAGGGCAAATTCAATGGTCTTTGCCGCTTCGTCGAATGTGTATCCCAAAGTAGCGCCGCCTGCGGGAACGTAGGTATCTCCCTCTTTCATTACCTTGGTCAGATCGACCGTTACGGGAACGGTAACCGTGCTTTCGGCAGTGTAGATTTCGGGGAGAACTACGGTCGCGCAGTTTCTCAGTGCAACTGCGGGGAGCTTAGCGTGCTCGCTGTTGGAAGCGGCAAGATTAAGCTGGATGGTGCGTGCTGCTATCTCGGACTTTATTTTGCTCGAGATAACGGAGGAATCGGCGTTGTAGTCAACGCTGATCGAGGAGCTGCCGCTTACGGTGTAGCTGTCGTACACTGCGGGTATCCAGTCGAGAACGTTAAGAGTGCAGACAGCGGAAGTCGCCGTACCCTCTTTAACAACGTATTTTTCCGCGCCTGCCGTCGTAAGGGCAAAGGTCACGGTAACAGCCGAGCCGTCGGAAACTGCGGAAAGACCGTAGTCTGCAGCGGTGAGATCGTCAATACCCGTTACGGAGGATTCCTCAAGCACGAGATTTGCCTGTTCCGTAACGTCCGTTGTGTAAACGGTGAGAGTTTCGGGAACGGTGAGAACGGGTTCGATCTCTACGAACTTTGCGGGCATTTTGTAAAGTCCTACTTTTGTGATGGTAGCACCATCACCATTGATCATGATACCGTTTTCAATCATTGCATCTGTTAATTCTACAGCTATAGCACTGTTTGCGTTATAGCCTGTTGCGGACGCGTCCCATGTGCCGCCATCGGTAATATAGAACTGACCGTACAGGTATGTACTGTTATTTTCGCCCTCATGTTCTGCCAAAGTATATTCTACTTTAACATATATATTTTCGGACGATTCAACATAACTGGAAACATCTGTAATCTTGACCTTTCCGCTCCAATCAACTGCACCAAGTCCTGTTGTCCATGTATGGATTTCTTCCAGTACAGTTGCAGAATAAAGATTTACTTTTGTAATGTTCACGTCGCCGCCGTTGAACATTATACCGTTCTCAACCATAGCAGACGTAAATAAACCATATACCGTACCGCCGCTGTTGTACCATGTTGCAGATTTAGTCCAATCGCTTTGGTCGGCAATATAAAACTGACCGCCGCTCGTAGTAAATGTAACGGCAATCACCGCATTGTCAGCATAATCGGCATATGCAGTCAAAGCTGTTTTGTCGATCCAAGCCGCGTCGCCGTTGTCATTGTTCCACGCAACAGCTCCAAGGTTTGTAGCTATAGTTCCGATCAGCTCGGAATCAATATCAACAACAGTGTTGTCAACAACGCTTACCTCTGCGCTGACATTGACAGGAACAACAGCCAAAGACAAAGCCATAGCAGCCGCCGTCAAAGCGGAAAGAATTTTTTTCAGCTTCATTGTAAAAAACATCCTCCTTTTAAGTAAAATTTAAATAACGTTACAGCACCGCCGCGCAGCATTGCGGCTGTACTATACTTAATTAAATTATAACATAACCTTTAACAAATGCACAATAGCAATTTACAAAAATATTAAACAAAAAAAAAAAAAAAAAAATAGTCATTTTGCACAATAGGCATTTGCGGCGGGCGGTTTTGGGGAATTATTGACATAAGCCGCCAAATGTATTATAATAAAAACAGCCGGACAAGCAAAGCAAGTCCGGCGCGAAAGCAGTCCATAACGGTAGGCGGCCGCGTTTTTCCCCTTTCCCTTGCGAAAGGGGGTGTTGAAATGAGTGTTGATACTATCTTATCAATAGTAATGGCATTGTTTGTCATTGTGACATGGTACATAGATCATCACGATAACGACAAAAAAGACTAACCGCCCAAGCCTGAACCCTTGGACGGTTGGTTACTAACATCATGTTAGTGACATAAAAACCAACAGGGGAAAAGCGCACCGTCTATCGGACTGCTTTCCTTATGGTTATATTATAGCACGGCACACGGGCAATGTCAAGACATTTTTCCGAAAAAATATTGACACGTAAAAACAAATGTATTATAATAAAAGCAGCCGGACAAGCAATGCAAGTCCGGCGCGAAAGCAGTCCATAACGGTAGGCGGTTGTGCTTTTCCCCTTTCCCTTGCGAAAGGGGGTGTTAGAGTATGTTCAATGATATTATCGCGTTGGTCGGGTTACTGATCAACATTGCACGATTTGTTCGTGACGTAATTCATGACGTACATAATAACAAAAAAGACTAACCGCCCAAGCCCTTAACCTTGTGCGGTTAGTTACTAACATCATGTTAGTGACATATAATCGATAAACAGGGGAAAAGCGCACCGTCTATCGGACTGCTTTCCTTATGGTTATATTATAGCACGGGATACGGGCAATGTCAAGACATTTTTCCGAAAAAATCACCGAGCCGGTACGGAAATGATTCCTTTTGACCTCCGGCTTGATTTTTATCGTCCTTGCCTGCGTTAAATTATTTCGATATGTGTTGACTTTTTTTTGTCAAAGTATTATAATGTTAATAATATGGTATAGATAAGAAATATCCGCGGAAAAATTTCGCCGCGCTGCGTAATATTATATAAAATGTTTTGGAGGAAGCAGTTATGTATCACTGCCATATCGGTTTTTACCTGGCGGGGGAACGGCAAGATCTGTTTGAGATAATAAAGCAAATGCCCGCCCTTGAAAATTTTACTCATGATTTTTCCGATAATATCTCCGCCGAAAACGCGGACGTTATTATTACCGACGCTTCGGGAGATAAGCTGAAGAGCCTTATCCGCGGCAAAAAAGCCTCCGCAGAGCTGATACTGCTTGCCGGCAAGGATAAAATATCCCTGCCGGACGGCGAGCTTTCGGAGATAAGCGATATATGGACGCTTCCTCTGTCAGGTACCGAGCTTCGTTTCCGTTTCCTGAAATGGCAGCGCGAACAGAAAAAAGACAAGGATCTGTGGGAAACGCGCCAGTTCCTTGACGCCACCATCAACAATATCCCGAACCTTGTGTGGTATAAGGATAAAAACGGCGTGCATGAAAAGGTGAACGCCAGCTTCTGCAAAACCGTCAACAAGACCATGGAGCAGATCGAGGGACAGACCCACGCGTACATATGGGGAGTGGCTACCGACGATCCCTCCTGTATCGAATCCGAAGCCGAGGTAATGAACACGAAAAAAACCTTTGTATCCGAGGAAAAGGTCAGATCGAGCGAGGGAGAAAAGCTGCTCGCTACCTACAAATCCCCTCTTTACGATATCGACGGCAGCATTATGGGTACCGTGGGCGTTGCGATAGACATTACACAGGAAAGGACCTATCAGGAGTATATAACCCAAAGAAACAACAATCTCGAAGCCATATTTACAAATATGGACTGCGGCATCCTGTGCCATACCGTGGACGGCTCGAAAATACTGAACGTAAATCACGCGGCTTTGAGTATTTTAGGCTACAGCTCGGAGGAAGAACTTACCGCCGAAGGCTTTAACATGGTCGCCGCTTCGGTGCTTGAAGAGGATAAGGGCAAGCTGCGCAACGCGATGAGCAAGCTGCACGAGCCCGGCGACAGCATAAGCGTAGAGTACCGCGTAGAACACAAAAACGGAGAAATACGCCATGTCATGGGAAATATAAAGCTGCTGGATGAAAACGGGATTTTGTCATATCAGCGCTTCCTGCTTGACTGCACCGCCCAGAAGCTGACGGAAAATATGAAAAGAATGGAGCATGAACGGCGCCAGACAGAGCTGATACACGCACTGAGCATAGACTACAATCTCGTGTGCTTTTTCGATCTGGACACGGGCAACGGCTATTCCCTGCGCATAAACGACTGCGGCGAGGGCGTTCTCGACAGCATATTCACCGGAAAGCCGACGCTTGAGGACGGTATCAAGCGTTATGTAAACAACTGCGTTTACGACGAGGACAGGGAAAGAATGCTGAATACGTGCAGCGCCGAAAATCTGAAGAAGCTGCTTTCGGATAAAAGCAGCACATATATCACCTACCGTACATTATGCGGAGGCGAAACGAAATATTTCCAGATGAAGGTCGTACGCGCAGGCTCATGGGACGAGAGCAAAACGATAGTGCTCGGCTTTAAGAGCGTTGACCGCCAGATGAAGGACGAAATAGAGAAAAAACGCCTGCTGGAGGACGCTCTTTTGCAGGCAAACAGAGCAAACCAGGCAAAAAGCGTTTTCCTTTCAAATATGTCCCACGATATACGCACGCCCATGAACGCCATTGTAGGCTTTACGTCGCTTGCCATCAATCAGATCGACAACAAGGAAAAGGTCGGCGACTATCTGAAAAAGATACTCGCATCCGAGCAGCATCTGCTCAGCCTTATAAACGACGTTCTGGACATGAGCCGCATAGAAAGCGGCAAGGTACATCTTGAAAACGCTCCCTGCCGCATTTCGGATATTCTCGACGGACTTGCGGGCATAGTTCACGTGGATATTGTTTCAAAGCATATCGACCTTATCATAGACAGCTCGGATATCTCCGCCGAAAGCATGATCTGCTGCGACAAGCTGAGGCTCAACCAGGTGCTGCTGAATCTGCTCAGCAACGCGGTGAAATACACCAATCCCGGCGGCAGCATAGCAATAAAGGTCACAAGCAGACCCGCGGCAAACGAGGGCTTCGAGGTATATGAATTCTCCATACAGGACACGGGCATAGGCATGAGCAGCGAGTTCGTTTCCCGAATATTCGAACCGTTTGAAAGAGAACGCAACTCCACCATCAGCGGAATACAGGGCACGGGTCTGGGCATGGCTATCACCAAAAAGATAGTCGACATGATGCACGGAGCGATCGACGTGCAAAGCAAGCAGGGAGAGGGTACTCTGGTAACGGTCCGCTTTACGTTCGCCATTTACAGCGAAGAGGACGCGGAGAGAGAATCGCGGGAATTTGAGGGTCACAGCGCGCTTATCGTCAACAACCATTCCTCAAGCTGCATAAAGCTGTCCTATATACTGGAGCAGCTCGGAATGCACACGGAACAGGCTTTGTCGGGCGAGGACGCCGTAAGATCTGCGTCGGACGCGATGGAAGCCGGCAGACCCTACGATGTCTTTATCATCGACTCCGATCTGCACACGGGCATTGACGCCATTGAAACGGTACGCCTTATCAAGGATATGTTCAGCGAAAAAAACGCCATTATATTAATGACCGCCTACGACTGCTCCGGCATTGAGGAAAGAGCTCTGGACGCGGGCGTATCGGCATTTTGCAGCAAGCCGCCGCTGCTTGAGGAGATCAGGAACAGCCTGATAACCGTCAGAGAAAAGCAGTCCTCCGCCTCGGCGGAAAGAAAAAGCTACTCGGGGCGCATACTGCTTGCGGAGGATAATATGCTCAACCAGGAGATCGCGGAGGCGATACTCAACGAGGCAGGCTTTACCGTGGAAATAGCCGAAAACGGCAAAATAGCCGTGGATATGCTCAAAAGATCCGCTCCCGGGTATTACAAGCTCATACTTATGGATCTGCAAATGCCCATTATGAACGGTCTGGAAGCGTCAATGGCTATCCGCGCGCTGAGCGACAAACAGCTTGCGGAAATACCCATCTTCGCCATGACCGCAAACGCTTTCGAGGAGGATAAGCAAGCCGCGCTCAAATGCGGAATGAACGGTCATATCGCAAAACCCATAGACGTCAATATCCTGTTCGATACGCTGGATAAGGTCATGTAACATATGGAATATGTCAAGGCAAAGACCATACTGCAAAAAACCAAATCAACCGAATGGTTCGGCACGGATTACAATATGAACCTTTACCGAGGCTGCTGCCACGGCTGCATATACTGCGACAGCCGCAGCAAATGCTACGGTATAGAGGATTTCGGCAAGGTAAGAGGCAAGGAAGACTGCTTGAAAATACTCCGTGACGAGCTGAAAAGAAAGGTACGCACGGGGGTAATAGGCACGGGAGCGATGAGCGATCCCTACAACCCGTATGAAAGGACAGAGCTGCTTACAAGGCATTCACTGGAGCTGATAAACGCATATGAGTTCGGCTGCGCGATACTGTCCAAAAGCGCGCTTATTGCCAGAGATATCGACCTGTTTCTTGCGATAAAGGAACACTCCCCCATGATATGCAAGATGACTGTAACGGCTGCGGACGATAATATCAGCCGCATTGCCGAGCCTAACGTTTCCCCGTCCTCGGAACGGTTTGACGCTTTGAGCAGGCTCAGCGGCGCAGGTCTGTTCACGGGTATTGTTATGATGCCCATACTGCCGTTTATAGAGGACAGCGCGGAAAATATACTCGGTACCGTCCGCATGGGGCATGAGGCGGGAATAAAATTTATCTACGCCGATTTCGGAATGACCCTGCGGGAGGGAAACAGAGAGTATTTTTACGAAAAGCTGGACGAGAGCTTCCCCGGACTGCGTGAAAAATATACCGCCCGATACGGCGGCGCCTATGAATGCGCATGCTCCAACGCCGCAGCTCTCAGGCGGAGCTTTGCGGCGGAATGCGAACGCTTCGGCATTCTTTACAAAATGCGCGATATCGTCGCCGCAAGCCGCACGGGATATAAAAACAGTCAGCTAAGCTTTTTTGACTGATAAAAAAGGAGAACCGATAATGAGCGGTTGGAAGGACAATCTTATAAAAATAACCCCCTATACGGCGGGAGAGCAGCCGGATAAAAAGGATTTTATAAAGCTAAACGCCAATGAAAACCCCTATCCCCCCTCCCCGCTGGTGATAAAGGCGATAAAGGAGTTCGGCGCAGATAAGCTGAACGTTTATCCCGATTCAAACGCAGCGCCCCTGGCGGAATGCATTGCCGGAAGGCTGGGACTGAAAAAGGAAAATATCTTCATAGGCAACGGCTCGGACGACGTTCTTGCCCTTGCGTTCAGAGCCTTTTTCAATTCGGATAAACCGGTGATTTATCCCGATATAACCTATTCGTTCTATCCCGTGTGGTGCAGTATGCTCAATATCCCATACAGGACCGTACCCACGGACGGCGGATTTAACATAAACGGGGCGGATTACAGTATCCCCAACGGAGGAATAGTTATCTGCAATCCCAACGCTCCCACAAGCATAGGAAGAGGACTTGACCTTATTGAGGAGATACTGGCGGAAAATCCCGGCAGCGTGGTCATAGCGGACGAGGCATATGTGGATTTCGGCGGCGTATCGGCTGTGCCGCTGCTGAAAAAATATCCCAACCTTGCGGTGGTGCAGACCTTTTCCAAATCGCGGAGCATGGCGGGAATGAGAATAGGCTTCTGCGCTGCGGGAGAGGAGCTTATATCCGCTTTGCGCGCTGCCAAGGATTCGTATAATTCCTATCCAATAGACTCCGTTGCCATAGCGGCGGGCTGCGCTTCAATATCGGACGAGGAGTATTTCTGCGCAGCGGTCAAAAAAATAATCCGCACAAGGGAACGCCTTACCGAAAAGCTCCGCGAAATGGATTTTGACGTTCAAAACAGCAGCACGAATTTCCTCTTTGCCTCTCATCCCCATCATAAGGCGGCGGATATCGGAGCGTATCTTAAAACAAAGGATATTTACGTAAGATATTTCAACAAGCCGAGGATAGACAACCATTTAAGGATAACGGTGGGAACGGACGGACAGACCGATATGCTCATTGCCGCGCTGGAAAAATACATAAAAGGGTGATCCGAAATGACGCAGTACGAGAGAATGGCAAAAGGTCTTATATACGACCCGTCGGACGAGGAGATAATGAAAGAGCAGACCGGCTTTCAGGATATGCTTTGGGAATTTAACAGCCTAAGACCCTCGGAGTATGAGAAAAAGGAAAAATATATGAAAACGGTCTTTGAGGAATGCGGCGAAAACTGCTATATCGAGCTTCCGTTCAGGGCAAACTGGGGAGGCAGACACGTTCATTTCGGCTCGGGAATTTACGTCAATTCCAATCTTACCCTTGTAGACGACGGTCACATCTATGTGGGCGACAAGGTGATGTTCGGACCGAATGTGACCGTTGCAACGGCAAATCACCCCATAGACCCCGAGCTGCGAAGCAGAGGTCTGCAATACAACAAGGACGTATACATCGGCGAGAACGCCTGGATATGCGCGGGAGTTATTATCGTCCCGGGCGTGCATATAGGAAAAAACGCGGTCATAGGCGCGGGCAGCGTTGTGACAAAGGATATCCCCGACAACGCTCTTGCGGCGGGAGTTCCGTGCAGGGTGCTGAGGTACGCCAACGAACACGACCGCGAATATTTCTTCAGATCGGAAAAAATAGATTGGGAAAATTTATAAAAGAATAAACCCGATCCCTCCGCAGAGCTGCGAGGGGATCGGGTTTTTTCACCGTAAAATGCGGTCACATTATATCAATACTGTCGATATGCTCGTTCCAGCCGGCGTCGTAATACCTAACGCAAAGGACGATCCTGTCAATATCCTCTCTTTTTGTAACGGTATCGAAGCAGTATATCATTCCCGCTCCCTTGCCCATGCCGCGCCTGTATGCAAAGGGACGGTATTTTTCTTCGTCCGCCCCAAGTCCGTCAAGCACAAACTCCTCCGATGAGATAACGCTGCCGTCTTTAAGTATCACCGCAGGAACAGCCGAGCCGTCTTTGCGGATATCCTCGGGAATATCCGATACCCAAAGGGAAAGCTCGTCAAGACAAACGGAAACACCGTTATTTTCCCTGCGGACAGCCTCCGTTTCCCTGTCGGGCAGCCTCAGTCTGACCGTCACGGCATACGCCGCTCCCTCTGTCCGTGAAAGCGCGGCTCTTTCCGCGCCGAGAGTTTTCGCGTCAAGACCGTTTTCGTTCCAATATTCCTTATATCCCGCAATATCGCCCTCGGAAACATACTCTCCGCGCAGCTTGTCCTGCTCCGCTCTTGCGGCGGCGCTTGCCAGCGCAGCTTCGTCGGCAGTGAACAGTCCCGCTATATCCATGTTAAGTATGCTGCCGCTTATATCGGGGTCGGTAATGCACCATGTAAGAGTATATGCGTTTTCTCCGTCCTCCGACGGTACCGTTTCACATGAGTCGGCAATACCGTTCTGAACGGTCATATGCGCGCTGCCGTCAGGCAGCTCTAAGGAGAAATATCCCGCAGCAATGTTTCTTTGAGCGGAAAGTCCGTCGGGAACGGTGAGCTTCAGGCTTACCACAGCCGCGCTGCGATCGCTGTACGCACCCAGCAGCTCGCAGGAAATACCGTCGGCGCAGGATATCTCCGCTTCGGGGCAGGAATACAGCCGCGCCGCCGAAACAGGCTCGCCGCCCGCAGGCAGCCTTTCACCGCCGGCATTGTCCGAATAAGACGAATCGGACAGCGCACCGAAAAACAGATCCATTTTTCCCGATACCGCGCCTGCTGCCGCGCAGAACGACGCCGCCGCAAGCAAAGCGGCAGCCGCGGAAACATACGGGGAAATTTTTCCGAGCCGTTTTACCGCCGCTCTTTTTTCGCCGCCGGTCAAACCTTCCGCCGCTTTCAGCGTCCTTTCCTTAAGCTCCGAGGGAGCTTTTGCTTCCTTCATGATATTTTTGTATAAACGCATATTCATATAATTACCTCCGAATCGTTTTTTATGATATTCCTTGCACGGTGCAGCAGCGATTTTACCGTACCCGCGCTTTTGCCCAATATCTTTCCCGCCTCCTCGGCGGTGTAACCCTCATAGCAGCAAAGATAGATCACCGCCCTGTATTTTTCGGGCAGATCCTCCACAGCCATTTTCAGATCCGCCGCCAAAGTACCGTCGCTTTCGCGGAACTCTTCGCCGTCCGCCGGCGCAGGCCCGTATCTGCGGCGTTTCCTTGCAAGGCTTATGCTTTCGTTGACCGTTGTCCGTATGAGCCAGTATTTCAGATGCTCCCCGCTTTTTATCTTCGGATAATTCTTAAAAAGCTCCAGAAAAACCTCTTGAAAAACATCCTCTGCGGAAAATCTGTCAAGAGTATGGGTCAGGGCAATGCGGTAAACCATATCGCCGTGGATCCCGATTATTTCTTCAAGCTCGCTGTTGGTCATCATATCACTTCCCGTTTATTATTGCAGCAAACCGATAAATCATATCAAAACATAACATGGATGAAGATTCTTGCATCTTTCCCCTGACTGCGGGGCGTTCCGTGCTTTGCTCCGATTTTATGACTTGCTCTGAACCCGAGGCTTGGCGGCCGCGTTTTTTGCCTCTGTTAATAATACTCGTGAAAGGGGCAAAAAGTTGCGCCGGGAAGAAAAATTTTTCGTTCCGCTCTTATTTAACGGTGATTTGACAAAGACGTTTTTTTATGATAAAATAATCATTGCGGAAGATACAGACCGATGAAAGGAGGCTGCGGCTGTTATGGCAAAAGCAAAGATGAAGCGGCGGCTGTTTGAAATAGTCCAGGCTGCTAAAAAGGACGATATGTCAAGCAAAATATTTGATATGAGCATAATCTCGCTTATCATAATAAATATGATAATAATTATTGCCGCCACATTTAACATACCCGCTTGGCTGAACCGTATTTTCAACTATATCGAGATATTTTCGGTAATACTGTTCACTGCGGAATATATTGTAAGAGTATACACCTCCGATATGCTGTTTCCCGAGCTGACGCCCTTCAAAGCGCGTATGCGCTACATTTTTTCATTTATGGCGATCATGGATCTGCTTGCTATACTGCCGTTTTACATACCTTTTCTTATCTCCGTGGATCTCAGGGCGCTGCGTATGATGCGCATACTGCGGCTGTTCAGAATATTCAAGGTAAACAGATATACGTCTGCGCTGACGGATATAGGGAAAGTATTTGCAAAGAAAAAATCACAGCTTTTGTCGTCGGTATTTGTGGTAATGCTGCTTATGATCATGGCTTCGGTGATCATGTACGATGTTGAAAACGCAGCCCAGCCCGAACAGTTCAACAACGCGTTTTCCGCCCTGTGGTGGGCGATCGCAACGCTTACCACCGTGGGGTACGGAGATATTTATCCCATTACGCCGCTGGGAAGACTTTTAAGCGGCATAATCGCCATCCTGGGGATCGGACTTGTAGCCGTTCCCACAGGCATCATATCGGCGGGATTTATTGAGCTTATCGACAAAAACCCCGACGACGAGATCACCTACTGCCCGTACTGCGGCAGGAAAATAAGGTGACGGCAAGACTGATCGGAATTTTTGAAAATACTGCGCCGGAGGTTTCATTTTTCTATCCTCTAATTTCCACATATAAAAAAAGCGCAGAGGGAAATAATCATAGTAAACATCATTACCGGCAACAAGGAGAGCATGAGCCGAAAAACGCTTGTTTTCAAGGCTTTCGCCCTGTTTTCTGCCGATAACAGCGGAGGTTTGCTATGACCGAGAATTTTTCTCAAAACAGATGGAACGTCTTTGAAAACAGCGGACGCGTTGCCGATTACCTTTATTACAAGGGCGTCGGCGGCAGATCCCTGCCTACGACAAGAGGTGAAGCGGAAAATGCTGATAACAACGGAAGGAGCGGTGATCTCGGTAAGAGATTTGAAGGATAACGACTGCTTTATTACCGTACTCTCTCCCAAAATGGGACTTATTGACATAACCGTCAAGGGCGTGAAAAAGCTCGGCTCGGGAAATACGGCGGCTGTCCAGCTTTTTGCCGCGGCGAAATTCTGCTTCAACGAGCGCGGCGGGCGGTATTACCTCAACAGCAGCAGTCCTGTCAAGATCTTCTACGGTCTGAGATTGGATATGCAAAGACTTGCTCTCGCTTCCTATTTTGCGGAGATAATCCGCTGGACGGTAACGTCAAGTCAGTCCGCAAACGACATATACAGGCTGTTTCTCAATTCCCTGTATATGCTTTCGGAAAAGAGGGCGGACTGCGGCTTTGTAAAATTCGTATTCGAAATGCGGATAACCTCCGAGCTGGGGCATATGCCTTACCTTATGGGGTGCAGAGAATGCTTCTGCTTTGACAAGCCGCTGTATTTTCTTATAAACAAGGGAATATTCCTGTGCAGCGAGCATTTCGATCCCAACAGCCTGCCCGAAGTATCCGCTCCCCTGCTTACAAGGGGAATGTTCGAGGCTCTGCGGTTTGTCTGCCTGTCCGAACCGGAGAAAATATTCAGCTTCAAGCTCACGGAGGATGCGCTGCAACGGCTGGGAGAGATCAGCGAGATGTATCTCAGAGAACAGCTTGAAAGGCGCTTCAAGACCCTCGATTTTTACAAGCAGATGACCGGCGACCCGAGCGCCGCTTCCGAATAAACCGCTTCAGCGCCGTTATATCGGCGGTAAAAACAAGGAGAATTACCAATGAACAAGCACTGCGAAACACTTGAATTACATAAGATCATGAATATGCTCTCGGAGCTTGCCTGCAACGGGGAAACAAAGAAAATGATATCCGCCCTGTCCCCTTGGACGGAAACGGACAGGGTGAAAGAGGAACTGAAAAAAACCGAGGACGCTTTCGAACTGTCCGTAAGGCTCGGCACTCCTCCCTTTTACAATTTCAAGGACATAAAAGACAGCGTTAAAAGAGCGCAGTCGGGAGCGAGCCTTACTCTGCGTGAGCTGCTGGATATCTGCCTTATGCTCAGGCAAATAAGAGGACTTTACGATTACAGCGTATCAAAGGGCGAAACGGAAACCTCCCTCGATCCCCTTTTTACTTCTCTTTCCCCCAACAAATGGCTGGAGGACAAAATACAGAACGCTGTCCTGTCCGAGGACGAGATCGCCGACACCGCCAGCGCGGAGCTTGCGGATATACGCAGGAAGATCGCCCGTGCGGGACTTAGGATACGGGAAAATCTCGACAGAATGATCCGCTCCTCGGAGATACAGAAGTCCCTTATGGAAAATATCGTTACCGTAAGGGACGGCAGATACGTGCTGCCCGTAAAATCAGAACACAAGGGAAACGTCCGCGGTATCGTCCACGCGTCCTCCGCAACGGGATCGACCCTGTTTATCGAACCCGAAGCGGTGGTGGAAGCAAACAACGACATAAGAGTTCTCCAGGGCAGAGAGCAGGAGGAGATAGAACGAATAATCGCGGAACTGTCCTCCGACTGCGCAGCCTACGGGGAAACCTTGATAAACGACTTTATGACCTGCGCCGAGCTTGATCTGTATTTTGCAAAATCAAATCTGGGCGCAAAAATGAAAGGCTGCATACCGGAAATATCGGACAACGGCATACTGGAGCTGAAAAAAGCGCGTCACCCTCTTATAGACCCCGAAAAGGCAGTTCCCGTGGATATCACCGTGGGCGGGGATTATTCCGCGCTTATCGTTACGGGACCGAACACGGGCGGAAAAACGGTGCTGCTGAAAACCGCGGGGCTGCTGACCGCCATGGCTATGTGCGGTCTTATGGTACCCGCTTCGGACGGTACAAAAATACCGGTATTTAAAAATATCCTTGTAGATATAGGCGATATGCAGAGTATCGAACAGAGTCTTTCCACCTTTTCCTCGCATATGAGCAATGTGGCGGATATTATAAACAGAGCGGACGAAAGCTCTCTCATTCTGATAGACGAATTAGGCTCCGGAACAGATCCCGTGGAGGGCGCGGCTCTTGCGACGGCTGTAATAGAAGAGCTTATGAGCAAGGGCAGCAGGATCCTTGTGACTACGCATTATCAAGAATTAAAGCTGTTCGCCATTGAAACGGAGGGCGTCGAAAACGGCTCGTGCGAATTTGACATAAAAACGCTTCAGCCCACCTACAGGCTGATAATGGGTTCGCCCGGAAAATCAAACGCATTTTCCATCTCGTCAAAGCTGGGAATAGACGACCGCATAATATCAAAGGCGCAGAGCCTTGTTTCCGACGGCAACCGCAGACTTGAAGAGGCTGTGTCGAGATTGGACCGGTCAAGGCGGGAGCTTGAAAGACAGAGCGCCGAGCTGGAACAGCTCAAAAGGCAGCAGAAAGAAATGCGGGAGGCTCTTGAAAAGCAGCGTGAGGAATTCGAGGCGAAAAAGGACGAAGAATTTGAAAAAGCGCGTATCGAAGCCATGCGCATAGTTGAAAGCTGCCGTTATCAATCGGACAGGCTCCTTGAAGAACTGGGCGATATCCGCAAGGAACACAGCAGAGAGGAATTCGACAAGCGGGCGGCTGCGGCTAAATCTCTCAGCCGCAGCAGTCTTGACAAAATGTACAATGAGGCAAACCCCGTCAGAAAAAATCAATTGCCGGAATACACCCCTCCCCGCCCCTACAGGCAGGGCGACAGCGTTATACTTACGGACATAGGCAAAAAAGGCGTTCTTGCGGGCAATCCCGACGCTTCGGGAAATGTTATGGTACAGCTTGGGATAATGAAAACAAAGACCAACATAAGCAGGCTCCGTCTTGCGGAGGAAGAGAAGGTCACAGTGGGAGGTCAAAAGACTGCAAAGGGGAAAAAAGGCGGAGTATCGAGATCAAAGGTCAGCGGCAAGACCGAACGCAGCGGCTCTATGGAGCTTGACATAAGAGGCTGCGCCGTCGACGAGGGCATAATAGAGGTTGACAGGTTCATAGACAACGCGGTAATGGGCGGAATGAGCCTGATAACCGTTATCCACGGCAAGGGTACGGGACTGCTCAGGCAAGGCATACAGCGGCATCTCAGATCCCACCCGTCGGTAAGGAGCTACAGGGACGGCGTTTACGGCGAGGGCGAAAACGGCGTTACGGTAGTAGAGCTGAAATAAGCAGGGTACCCCTGCAGGCAGTCCGCGGCATAGTTTGGCTGTAACAGGTCAAATGCTGCAGCGGACGTCCGCATAAAATTTTACGGGACGGAAGTTGCAAAAAAAATTCAAATGTGTTATAATTATGATATATTAAACGATTATCTGTTTTTTTAAGGAGATCTTTCTATGGCTGAACTGGTTTATAACGAGCAGGGACGACTGCTTTTTACGGAGGAGATGAGAAAGGAATACACTATTCTCATTCCCAATATGCTGCCTATCCATTTCAAATTTCTTGAAAGGATATTCAATAATTACGGATACAACGTCAAGCTGCTGACCACTACGGGACGGCGCATCGTGGACGAGGGTCTGCGCTACGTTCATAACGATACCTGCTATCCCGCCCTGCTGTGCATAGGTCAGTTTATCGACGCGCTCAAATCGGGCGAGTTTGATGTGAACAAGACCGCTTTAATGATGATACAGTCCGGCGGCGGCTGCCGAGCCTCCAATTATATCTCTCTTATAAGAAAGGCTCTTATAAAGTGCGGCATGGAACAGGTGCCGGTGGTTTCGCTCAACCTTGCAAATCTTGAGAAAAATCCCGGATTTCACCTTACACCTCCTCTGCTTGCACAGCTCATTACGGGAATATGCTACGCGGACGTGATAATGCTGCTGGCAAATCAGGTGCGCCCCTATGAAAACAACAAGGGCGACTGCGACAGGCTCATCGACAAATGGGTGGAGCGGTTGGTGGAGATAAATTTCAGCTACACCGCCTTTGACAAGGTGTCCGCGCAGATAGTAAAGGATTTTGAAAACGTTCCCTATACCCCCGACCCCCAAAAAACCAAGGTGGGCATTGTGGGAGAGATATACATCAAATACTCTCCGCTGGGCAACAACGATCTGCAAAAATTCCTTGAAAGCGAGGGCTGCGAGGTATACTGCCCGGGACTTATAGATTTCCTTATTTTTATGGGAGATCACCATGTGGTGGAAACGGAGCTTTATCACGTTAAATACAAGAAATACGTCGCTTCCACGGCTGTAAAGGGATTTTTCAAGATGATGCAGAACAAGATCATCAAAGCGGTAAAGGATTCAAGATTTTTCGGTCCCACACCCTTTGAGCACGCCAAAAAAGACGTTGAGCCGTTTATCTCCCCCGCAAATAAAATGGGCGAAGGCTGGCTTTTGACGGCGGAAATGGTGGATATGATACACATGGGGATAAACAACATCGTATGCGCTCAGCCTTTCGGCTGCCTGCCCAATCACATCATCGGAAAAGGCATGATACGAAAGCTGAGGGAAACGTTCCCCCAGTCTAACATCGTTCCCATAGACTACGACCCCGGCGCTACACGGGTCAATCAGGAAAACCGCATTAAGCTCATGCTGTCAAACGCCAAAAATAATGCTTGACATATGGGAAATGCAGGTGTATAATATAGGTAGAAAAAACGCGCGGTCAACACCAAGGAGGTAATTTATTATGCCGCTCAGAGGTATATCTTCTTACAAAGCCAATATATACGGCGGTTCATCTTCCGCTTCAAACCAGCTTGCAAACCTTGTCAAGCGTTCGTCGGTCAATTCGGGTATGCTCAAAAAAGCCTATGCCGCTCTTGAAAAATCCACGGGAAAAAATTATCTTGCCAAAACCGACGCCGCAAACAATTCCATAAGCAAGTATTACAAATATGCTCAGAGCTTTTCGGAATGGAACACCGATCTGAAAAACGGCAGTCAGTCCGTTTATATTTCTGCGGCTAAGCTGCAAAACAGCAAGAAAATGGACAATGACAGCTTTGCGGCGGCGGTAAACAGCTTTGCAAGCGATTATAACGATACGGTAAAGACCCTGAAGTCGTCGGACAATTATTCGGCAATAAACAGCGGCGCTAATCTTATAAATACCGTACGCTCCTATTCCGGCGCGCTGGAAAAGGCGGGGATCACGGTAAACGATGACAATTCTCTGACGGTCGACGAAAAGGCGCTGAGGGAAAATTCGGATTACGCAAAATCTCTGTTTGACGGCAGCTATTCATTCGGCGGCAAGGTACTCAAAAGAGCTTCCGAGCTTCAGACTGCCGCCAATCTTTCCTCCAACGGCACCGGTATTTACAACAAATGGGGGATTACTCAGCTTTTCGGGAATATGTGACGAAGTATACATATTCAAAGCTCTGCGGTTATAATAATGACGAAATGTCCGAAACTGTATGTTCGGACATTTTTTCTTAAAAACACTTGACATATTTTCTCAAATATGGTATAAATGTGATTGGAGTAATTATAAATAAAGCTGTACCAACTGTTGGCGCAGTCAGCACAGCTTGACTCGAATATCTGTAAATCGAATCATCACAGTTACATTATAACAGATATTCGGGTCACCTGTCAATAGGTCGAAGTAATAGTTTGTTGTTTTGCACAAAGTTTAACTAATTTTTTGTACGGCAAACAGCATAATTTTTCGCATATAAGCTGATTTATGATATCACCGTTGGTTGGCGCCTATGGAGATACAATTCAGTTGTTCACATTGCTTCCGAATATCTGTGAATCGAATCATCACAATTCATATCACAACACTAAGATTTCAAAAAGGCATACAACTAAAATATTATTTTAGTTGTGCTTTTAACGGAGATCCGTATACGATACCTCGGAGGCATTTAAGCTAAGGGATAGCTATCCCGTATTAAATACCAAGGAGGTTATTTGTTTTGAAAATCGTACCCGCTTTTACCTTTAAAAAATCAAGGATATCTGGTGGAAACCCTATATGGTCAAGGGCGCTTCATTTTCGTCAAATGATATCCCATTTTGTCCAACAACGTCCGAAAATGTTCCTATGACGCTTATTACATACAAAGAAGCAAAAGAGATCTGTCACAGGGAGTTTCGCAGAGGCAATAATAATTTTCTTCATTTCGCTTATGTCTGTTTTTATGAATATGACAGCGAATTTGACTCAGTTTTCGGTATATGGTTTCGCAGCAAATACGCATATAAAATATTAAGCCATTTTATGGGTATTATTACGCCGGATTTTTCTACCAATCAAGATTTTCCTTACCCATTGAAACTGTGGAATACATACCGTATGAGAGCTTTCGGATACTGGTACGGAACGATTTGCGGCCATGCCGTTATCAACAACGTGCGCTGTGGCACTCCGGAAACCTACGAATACTGCTTTGAGGGCATTCCAAAAAACAGTATAGTTGCAATAGGCACGGTGGGCGGCAGTCCGAGAAAACTCACAGACCGCCGCAGATTTACGGAAGGTCTTTCCGAAATGATAAGGACGCTTTCTCCCCATACGGTCATTGTTTACGGTTCGGTTGATTATCCGTGTTTCAAAGAGCTTGAAAAACAGGGAATAAAAATCATCGCCTACCAAGGCAAAACGGCTAAGGCTTTTGCGGAGGTGAGAGGAGATGAGTAAAGGATTCAGCGGACTGTTTTTCGGTACGATAGGAAGTAAAATTGACTTTGGAAGTTCCTACTATATGAAACCTACTGACAATTTCAGCGTGTTCATAAAAAACAGAAACGATGTCGATACAAATGATTTTTATGATATAATTGCACACGGGAGTGAAATAAGCATAGATATTCAGCATAATGGGCAAACAATTACAGTTAATCATCGAGTTGCTTCAAGGCTATTCAAACAGAACAAGCAGTACAAGGGGCAAGGCATTCGTCTATTATCATGCAGCACAGGTAAAATTGATACGGGGTTTGCGCAAAATTTAGCAAATAAACTTAATGTTCCTGTAAAAGCACCTACTAATATTTTATGGGCAGAACAAAGCGGAAAATATTTTGTCGCTGCCGGCAAAATTGTTAATGGTGAATTTATGCCCGATCTTAGCCAGCCGGGGAAATTCAAAACATTTTACCCACAAAGGAGGAATAAGAAATGACTTGCGAAAAATGCGGAACAGAGATGAAATGTATCAAGGATGGTCATTCGCTTAGCTGGATTTGCAGCACCTGCGGCAATGGCGTAGCTACATCATTTTTTGATGCGTATGAAACAGACGTCAACACTTATATCGTTACACTGACTGCTTCTTTCAAGGCGTCTGTAAATGATTTGAGGTTAATTGCTGAAATCGCCGGCTGCAACTACATTGAAGCCAAAAAGAAAATTGAATCGGCTCCTATTGATCTTTTCCGAGGCAAAGCCGTCCACGTTAAAGAAATCAAGAAAAAAATGGAAGAAGCGGGGATAAATTTTGAAATCAAGCCGGATTTTCCTTATTGATATGTGTTGACGTTATTCAAAATATTTGCTAAACAGGTACTCAACCTCCGTTTACGCTTCGGCTGATTATCCGGTACCGTAAGCTTAAGGCATAAGGTCGGAGCTATAATAATATTATATATAGCAAATCCCTGCCCGAACCCGTAAAAAGGTTCGGGCAGATTTTTTTATAAAAAAATTTTATTTTTTTCTCAAAAACTCTTGCAAAATAAATTTATATGTGTTATACTGTTATACAGATAACCAAAACAGCATTAACAGTAAGGAGGAAGCCGTGAAAATAATCGTTTCCAATATATCGGGAATACCCATATATGAACAGCTAAAACAGCAGATAAAAGCCGCCGTAATGTCCGGCGAACTGAAAGAAAACGACTCCCTGCCCTCTCTGCGCACTCTGGCAAAGGAGCTTAAAATAAGCGTTCTGACCGTGACAAGGGCATACACGGAGCTTGAACAGGAGGGGTTTGTGAAAAATATACAAGGCAGGGGGTGCTTCGTTCTGGGCAGCGGCTCGGAGCTTCTGCACGAGCAGCTTTTATTCAAGGCGGAGGAGCATCTGTCCGAGGCGGTAAAGTCGGCACGCATGGCAGGACTGACCGACGGGGAGATCGCAGAGCTTTTGTCTGTTATAATAGAGGAGGAGAAAAATGAATAGTCTTTTGGAGGTAACAAACCTTTGCAAGTCCTTTGAGCGCTTTGAACTCAAAGACATTTCCTTTGAACTGCCGGCAGGGTATATCATGGGACTTATAGGTCCCAACGGCGCGGGAAAAACCACCCTTATAAAGCTGATACTGAATATGCTGCGGCGGGACGGGGGAGAAATAAAGATAATGGGACTGGACAACATCAATAACGAGCAGCAGGCAAAGAAAAACGTGGGTGTGGTATTTGATTCCAATTACTTCAACAGCGACTGGAAGGTACCCCAGGCGGAAAAATCCCTGTCGGTATTTTACGAAAACTGGGACAGCAAAAAGCACTCGGCTCTGCTGGAGCGCTTTAATATACCGCTTTCATCAAGGATCGGCGCTCTCTCCAAGGGAATGCAGATGAAGCTGATGCTTGCCTGCGCCTTTTCCTATGACGCAAGGCTGCTTATTTTGGACGAACCCACGGCGGGACTTGACCCCGTTTCAAGGGACGAGCTTCTGGAGATACTTTACGAATACATTGAGGACGGGCGGCACAGCGTTTTGTTTTCCACGCATATCACGGGAGATCTGGAATCCGCCGCCGATTACATTACCTATATAAACCGCGGAGAGATGTACTTTACGGGATCGAAGGACGAATTTACCGACAGCTTCAGACTGGTAAAGGGCGGCTGCGGAGATCTGACGGGAGATCTTGAAAATAAGCTGATAGGCGTAAGAAAATACAGCTCGGGGTTCGAGGCTCTTATAAAAACCGAAGATCTGGCGGATTTTACCGGTCTTGCGGCGGAGCCTGCGCCTATAGATAAAATAATCGTCTTTACAAGCAAAGGGAGGAATAATACATGACGGGTACACTAAACGCGCTGAAGCTGGATCTTTCGCTTATAAAGCCGTATATGAAAACCATGGCGTTTTCTCTGATAATGCCGGTATTTATCGCGGCGGGCAACCGCTCCCTGATAAACGGCATATCCTTTGCCATGTGCATTGCGGCAATGACCTCCGGCTATACCTTTTCCGTAACGGAAAAAAACTCCATGGAACGGCTCTACGGCATTATCCCCATAAAAAAGCGGGAAATGGTCATGGGCAGATACGGACTTGTTATATTTACGGGAATAACCGCTCTTGTATTCTCGCTGATATTGCAATGTACCGTCCTTACGCTTATGGGGGAAAACATAGGCTTTAACGAAACGGCATATGCCGCCGCCGCGGGGATATTCCTTTTCTCTCTGTATACGGTCTTTCAGCTCCCCGGGTTTTATCTGCTGGGATATATAAAGGGCAGGCTGTTTATGTATATACCGGCGGCGGGGTTTGTGCTGACCTTGTTTATTTTTGGCGGCACAAACGGAGGAGGCGCTGTCGGCAGTCCTGCATCTGTTCCGCCCGCCGCTGTTACGGTAATTTCGGCAGCGGCGGCGGTCTTGATGTATATCTTTTCGGCGGCGGTATCTGTGAAAATACTGGAGAGAAAAGAGCTGTGATATTCAAAAAGCGTAAAATCAGTATTAAACCCGCACAGGATCGGTACTGTGCGGGTTTGATTTTATTCATCGGCGGTTTGTTTTTTCCTGCGCCTGTTTATGACCGTCAGAACGATGACAGCAACTATCGCCGTGCAGGATACGGCAACGCCCTCCGCAAGTCCGGGGACATGATAAACAAGCCTGATATTATGCTCACCGGGGGAAAGCCTTATTCCCGTCATACAGGTATTTACGCAGATAATATCGGTCTTTTTGCCGTTATCGTAAGCCTGCCATCCGTCGCTGTACTGAAGCTGAAGACAAAGTATCCTGTCGTCGGGCACGGTAATATTTCCCGTGATCTCGTCCGCCCCAAGGACGGTATTTTCCATGGTGTATTCCGAAAGCCGCTCATACTGCGCCTTATATTCGGAAACGGGATATGCCGTTACTATGATATCCTCAAATTCGCAGGAAACGACAACATCTACGGTTTCTATCCTTTCGCGGTCGGAAACGCATATAGTATAGCTGTCCTGGGAAGAGAACCAGTCATACGATTCCGCCGCCAGCTCGCCTCCGAACTCGCCGTTTATCTTTTCGGTTTCATCTCCGTCAAGCATTACCGTAAAGGTGCCGAATCTGTTGCTGTAGGGATCTACTCCTTTTACGGTAACGTATACCTCGCTGCCGCATATAGGCTCGTCGGGCGTAAAGGTATACTTGGTGTAGGTAATATCTCCTGCGGCGTCATATCTGTAAAGCTCCGAGGCAACGCTGCACGGCACTTCAAAGCTTACGGGAGAAACGCAAGGAACCGCTCCCTCTTCCTCCGCTGCATCCACAGCGGCGCTGTACATCATATTTATGCCGTAATCCGCGCCGTTGAGCTTCATGCGCTCGGTATCGGAGCACACAGCGTCATAGGTAAAGCCGAAAGGCAGACAGAAGTTATTTTTGTATACCTTTTGCTCTCTGCCCTCAAACTCGTAGCTCATTACCTCGTCAAAGGTACTCGGCACTTTGTTTATATAGACATTTTCCAGCGATCCGAAAATATCCGTTTCGCCGGTGAAAATATCCGGTTCCTGGTGAATATAGTCTATTCCCCACACCGACAAAAAGGGCAGACGGTGTTCATATCCCGTAACGATATTTACCGAGCCGTGGGTATAATAATCGTATTCCGCTTCTTTCATCATTTGAGTATACCCCGACGGCAGAAGGTTTGTAAATATATTCGGCATGGCAAGACCGTGAGAATAGCCTACGTTGTAATAGGTCTTATTGTCAATGGATTCAAACCGTACTATCTCATCTCCCCCCGCATTATCCTCCGCCTGTATCTCCTTGAGAGGATATAGCTGCGGAAACTGTTCTATCGCATTGTCGCCCAGCCTTTGCACCCCGGGCAGGATCTCCAGCAGGATCGCGGCGGGCAAAGCCGCTGCGGGAAAAACGGTGAAAAGATATTTCAGCTTTTTTCCGTCCTTTTCCGTACAGCAGACCGTTATTGTTACAAGAACGACGACAACGGCAAACAGTATTGAAAGATCGTTGGTTACCGCAAGGAGTATCGCCGTAAACATGGCAAAAACCAGATACACGATCACCTCCAGTATGTGCTGCTCCTTATCGTTTATAACCGTAAGGAAACGGTCGAGCTGCTTTCTGACCGGAGGGATATTCATTATGATGATAAATATTGCAAGAGCTGCCAATGCCGCATTTTCCGTTATGGATTCATATAGGAACAGGTAGATTATCAATGCGGCGCAGCTCCATATCCTGTCGGGAAGATCCGCTTTGCGTATATTTTCGATCACATATCCCGCCGCATATGCGCCCGCCATCGCAAAGCCGAACGCCCAGCGGTGTTCTATGTATGTAAACGCGCACAGAAGCGCCGAAAACGCGGGCAGAAACACCCCCATAAAGCATAGTCCCAGCAGTATCTTGTGCATTGCGGGAGCTTTTTTGAGTACGAAAAATACGATGATAAGAGATGATATAAGGACGCCCGGTGCAAAATATGCGGTGTTGCTGGTAAGCGATGATATAAGCATTGCGGCGTCGGGTTCAAACGCCTGTTTCACAATGCTGTCCCGTACCTCGCTTATTCTGCTGCTGGATAAAATGGAAACAAGCTGCGGGAGAGCTGCCGCAGCAGCAACGGCAAGACCGCAAAATGCAGCCAATGCCCCTCTCCAGCCGTAATACCACAGTCTTTTGAAAAAATTATCCTCTTTTATAAATATTACCCTTACAAAGGCATAAATTACCGTGACCGCAAGCTGGAAGGCAAACATATAAAACCCACCGGTGACAGCGGTCAAAACGGAAGCCGCAAAAAGCAGACCGCAGCCTTTTTTTCTGAATATCTTTTCCATGCCCGCTATCATCAGCGGAGCCGTTATCATTGTGGCGGGCGACGCGTAAATTATATTCCATCTGAGGTCGTAGGGGGAAAATACGTACAGCAGAGCGGCAAGAGTAGCCGGATAAGGCTTCATATCCATTGCCGTACACATTTTCATGAAAGCTATCCCCGAAAAATACATGGATACGGTATAGTATATCTTAAAATAAAAGGGAAGCTGCTCCTCCGACATGAATATCAGGATAAAATTAAAGGGATTGAGCGGCATACCGCCCGCAAAAAGCAGCTCCGTGCCGAAAAGCATTTTATAATCTACGGCGGCAAAGCTGCCGCTCAGCAGATCACCGTAAAATTTCTTAAGACCTGCGATAGTGGGAAGAAACTGCGTTCTTACATCGGAATCGTTGGCAAACATATAAACGCTGTCGTTTACGTAGACGATGAAAAACACCGCGAACAGAAGAGTATACATTAACGCGCTGAACAGGAACGGGTGCTGTTTTATTTTATCTTTCATATATATTTATTCCTTTGCTGTTTTTGTTATTTATATTATACAACAATTGCGGCAGCATTTCAAGAGCTTACGGCAATTCCGCTTTGAAAATCAAATTCTTCGGCTTTGCGCCTTTTCTTCCAACATTGCAAATACGCTCCGGTCACGGTTCTTCGATCCCGTCAAGCTCGCGGAAAATTTTCATGGCAAATCCGCTCACGGTAAGCATTATGCATACAGGACCCATAAGCAATCCCACAAAAATCGTGGTGTAATTCCACATTATCACCGCTATCTCCAGCGCGATTATCACCACAAGCAGAAGAGAGCGCATAAAATATTTCATGGATATCCTAAACGAATTTTTCAGGCAGTTCAGCACCGTGTTTTCATATCTTGCCAGCAGCGGGTAGACATACAGCAGGGAAAAAACGAAAACATACGCCGCTATTATGCCTATCACCAAAAAAAGCATGGCATTTTTTTCGGCGACCCGAAAAAGCTCGAAATCCAGATACACCGCCCACAGACATATTATGCTGATAAAGGTCATGGGCAGACCCTGCTTCCAGTTGCTTTTGAACGCCTTTATAAATTCATGGGCGACGCGTCCCTCGGTATCCTCCGCCATATGCAGAGTGACCGTATAGGCGGCGATCGTTGATATCCCCGCAGTCACTGCGGGCAGGCTGAAAAGCAGCCAGAGCAGATTGAGCTTTACAATATCCGTCAATCGGCACATAAATCTGTATAATTTGCTGTCGGGACTGAAAAAACCTGCCATAATTTTCTTTCCTTTTCGATTTGTTTTTTTGCCCTGCGGACGGAGATCTCCCTGCGGGATATTTTCCGTCGGCAGTTACTGCTCCTTAAGCGACTTAAAGTAATCTATCAGCTTCATCACCATTTCCTGTTCACAGTCGTTCAGATCTGTGATATCCACCTTTATACCGTCGTCAAGGCTAAGCAGATAATCGGTAGATACCCCGAATATCCTCGAAAGCTCCACCAAATATATGCTCGACGGCGTGGAAAGGGACATTTCCCATGAATTCACCGCGCTTCGTGAGATACCCAGTCTTTTTGCAAGCTGGGTCTGGGTCATTCCGCTTTTTTCTCTCAGCACCTTTATCCGGTCTGCAATGAAAAGGATCATTTCAAGTCCACCTTTCGGCTTTTTTACTTCCTTAGATTATTATACACTACTTTTAATGATAGTAGTATATCATAAATATATACTATATTGTTGTGCATAAGCGATAAAAATATTATTAATCATTGTTGATATTTGTGCTTGACAGAACTTATTTGCCATGATATAATGTACATAAAGAAAAGCTCCCACGCCTGCCGCATTCGCGGCAAAGCATAAGAGCCTTTCGGAATCGCAAGGTTTTCGTTTTATCGGATCTCGTCCTCAAGCGCACATCTGATGGAAGCCTCGTTCTCGCACCATGCCAGGCATTCGCCGTTGGGATCGTAGCCTTGGCACTGAGCGGTCATCTCGGCAACTACCTGCTCGTAAGCCTCGTCGCTCTCGGCATAGATAGCTCTCCAGGAGTAAGTGGTTATGCACTTTGCTACCTGCTCCCAGATGATCTTCAGCTCATCGCTTCTGTCGGACTCGCTGTAGGAAGTACCCAGCGCTACCTTGTAGTTTACGCTGTCCATGTATTCCTGGGGAATGAAGTAACCCGTATAATCTCTCCAGTCCTGGAGAATCTCATAGGGAGTGTCGACCCGTCTGCTGCGCCAGTTTTCGCAGTTGTAGGTTTCGCCGTTGGAATCGGGGTTGGAAGCGTCCTTTGACCAGGTGGTGTTATTTGCCTGGAAGGTACCGTCGTTGAAGCTGCCGCCGCCCCACTCTTCGGGCATCATGGTATTCTTTCTGTCCTTGTAGGCCAGCTCGCCAAGCTCGGTAAAGCAGGTATTGCCCTCGTCGTCATAGTACCAGCAAACGTCCTTAGGTCCCCACCAGTAGGTCATATAACCCTCGGGAGTGGACAGGTAGTTGATGATAGCCATACAAAGCTCGGGATACTCGGTATTTGCGCCGATAGTCCAAAGTCTGTTGCCGCCCAGAACGTTCATGCCGTAGCAGAGAGGTGTGGCGTCTGCGGGGATAATGGGGTACATTCCCTTGCCCGCCTCAAGATGAGGCTCGCCGTTGTAAAGCTGAGAGCCTGCGTAATCAAAGATGGAGAAGAACACGCCGCCCGCCTGTACCTTTTCGCTCATCTCGTTATAGGTCTGAGTCATGGAGTTGGGGTCGATAAGTCCTGCCTGATAGCATTTATTAAAGAATTTCAGCGCTTTGAGATAGGGTCCGTCCGGCTCGAGAGCGTCATGATATGTACCGTTCTCCACATCGTAAAGACCGAATCCCATTTCATCATAACCCCAGTAGCAGGTAGCGAACGCCTTTACATACATTGCCATATTGCCGTCCCAGTCGGGCCAAAGCGACATGGCGTACGCTTCGTTTCCGTTTTCGTCCTTTGGCTGAAGCTCTTTCATGTTTACAAAAACATTGAACAGATCGTCAAGATTGTTGATCTCGGGATAACCCAGCTCCTTGTAAAGATCCCAGCGGATATCCATTGTATAGAAGAACGCCTCGTGATCCTCCGTAGAGCTTGCCACGTTGTGACCGAAGCCGAAAAGCTTGTTGCCCGCGCCTATGGACTCGTTGAACCTCATATTGTTGGCGATGGTATAGGGCATATTCTCCTTTACGTAAGGACCGTACTCCGTAAGGATATCGTCCTCGTTCCAGTCAAAGAGCATTCCCTCTTTTGCGGCTCTCTGATAATCCGAGCCGTTTGATCCGAATATGACCAGATCGCCCAGATTTCCCGACTCCATACGCGTATCGAACATTCCCGTCGAATCGGGGATAATAGTCATAGTGCAGTTAAACTCGCGCTTCATGACCTCCGCGAACCAGCCCGTAAGCTGACCGGAGTAATTGGCAAGCTGGCTGTATACGGTGAGGTTGATAGTATCATCTCCGTAAAGGTCGGAAAGAGCCGCGCCGCCTCCGCCGTTATCGGAAGCTCCGCCGGTATCTCCGGCGTCCCCGCCGCCATCCGTTACCGCTGCCTGAAGATCTCCCGCTTCCGGGGTATCACTGCCGGAAGACACGTCGGGAGTCGTTGCTCCGCAGGCGGCAAGAGAACCCATCATTGCCAGAGAAATAACTCCGGCAAGCATTCTTTTAGCTTTCATAAATTTCCTCCTGTGAAATTAATATTTACTTTGCCGCTTTTAGGCAATACGGCGGCAATAGATAACTTACGATCAACCCTTGACCGCGCCCAGCATAAGACCCTTTTCAAAGTATCTCTGCATAAAGGGATATACGCAAAGGATAGGCAGGATCGTTACCATGGAAATGGTGTACTGTATTATCTTTGTGCTTGCCGCTCCCGCAAGAGCCGAGGAATCGGAGCTGCTTGTGCCGGAAGCCACCATAGCGCCCAGATTGGAGCTTTGGTTAAGATATATGTACAGTCTGTGCTGGAGGGTATACAGGTCGGGCGAATTGGCGTTGAGGATAAGCGAATCCTGGAAGGAATTCCAATGTCCCACCGCTCCGAAAATGGCTATAGTGGCAAGTATGGGCTTGCTGAGAGGCCAGATTATCTTGCGGAAGATGGTCCAGTAGCTCGCACCGTCCATAAACGCGCTCTCCTCTATCTCTCCAGGGATAGATTCGATATACGTCTTTACCAGGATAATATTGTAGGGCGAAACGATGCCCGGTATTATATAAGCCGCAAAGGTATCGGTAAGACCCAGCATTGCCATGTTCATGTACCATGCGATAAGTCCCGCGTTAAAGTACATGGTTATTACAAGAAAGCGGTACCAGAACTGTCTGTGCCACATTTCCTTTTTGGTAACAAGATATCCCGCAAGACTGGACACGAACACCATTATTGCCGTACCTGCTATGGTACGCACCACGGTGATGCCGACGGAATTCCAAAGATCGCCCACGCTGCCCATAGAAATGTAGTTCTGTAGGGTAAGCTGCCTGGGGATAAGGGTGATAGCTCCCCTTGTTACCAGCTCGGGGGCGGAAATGGTGTTGATGAAAATGTAGTAAAAGGGGAATATACAGCTAAGGGTAAAGATAAAGAAGAAAGCATAGTTGATAATGCTGAATATAATATCTCCCGCTGTAAGCTTGATGTGCTTGGGGGCGTCAGCCGAACCCTGTTCATGATTTTTTTTCAAAGTGTTTGCAGCAGCCATTTTTTCCCCTCCCTTATACTATGCTTTCGCCGCGGACAGCCTTGGAAACTCCGTTGGCGGCAAACAGAAGAATTACGCTGATAATTGATTTCACCATACCGATGACCGTTGACAGAGGGATAAGTCCCTTGTCGATACCCAGATTGTAAACGTACAGGTCGAGAACCTGTATGGATTCACGGTTCACCGCATTGGAAAATACCAGATACTGATCCATGCCGTTGGAAAGAATATTCGCAATGGACATAAGCAGCAGCACGCAGTAGGTCGGGATAAGCTCGGGAATGGTTATGTACCACATCTTGGCGAAGCGTCCCGCTCCGTCGACCGTCGCAGCCTCGTACAGTCCTTGATCGATACCCGAAATGGCAGCTATGTAGATGATCGCGCTCCAGCCTACGCCCTTCCACAGACCCCATGCCAGCATTTTCAGCCACATATGAGCGTCGGACATAAGATAGTTGGTGGTAACGCTTCCTCCCGTAACGCTGTTTATCATGGTATTGATAAAGCCGTCGGTGGAAAATATGGCGATGGCGATGGCATAAACCAAGATCCAGCTTATGAAGTTGGGGATAGTGGTAAAGGTCTGCACAAAACGCCTGAAAGTGGTGTTCTTTATTTCCGAAAGGAAAACGGCAAAAACCATGGGAACCCAGCTTGTAATAATGCCCAATCCGCTCATTGCAAGGGTATTTTTAAGCACCGTAACAAGATCCTTTACCGTTGCGGAGGAGCGGAAAAGCTCCGTAAACCACTTAAAGCCGACAAATTTGTCCGCCGTCAGCGTTTCTCCGGATTTATAGTTAAAGAACGCATATCTCCAGCCGTAGAGAGGGAGATAGCTGAAAACAAAAGTCAGAGCGATAATGGGGAGCATCATCAAAAAGAGCTGATACTTCGGCTCCATTTCATAGATCTCACCCTTTTCCGTTTTTGGGATAAGCAAAAAGATTACAAGAGCGCAGACGATATAGATAACAGCCAAAGCCATATAAACATATCCTATATTCGGATACATAGGCTGAACTCTGTCTACCTTGTCAACGGAGATCGCCAGTGCGGCAATGCTGTTGTAAAGGCTCTTCATCCATACCATAGTGCCAAGCTCCGCAGCTCCCGCGCAGGCGGAAAAAACAAGTCCCAGTTTTTTGAGCTTTCTGTTTCCCAGCGACATACAGCCACCTGCAGCGGCTGCAACAATGGAAAGGATAACGATAAAAGCGCACACGTTCAGAGCTTTGAATGTGGATTCATCTACCCAGCCCTGTCTGAACGCACGTCCGAAATTAGCCACGATAGACTTATAGGAAACGCCGCAGGAAAACAGGGAAAGATTTTTATTTATCATTCCGCTGAGCCGTGCGGGATTGAAAGCGGGGAAAAAAAGCGCCACGGTATTGACCAGCACCGCTATACGCAGCAGCCAGTATATTTTATCAGCTATCTTTTCGCCCGTTGTCTTGGGTATCTCCTGTTTTTTCTTCGGGACAGACCCGAAGTTCGCCGATAAAGCGGCATTCTTATCTGCCATAAAATACATCAGACCTTCCGGAGGCAAGAAGCAGGAGATCTTTTAATAAAAAATGCCGATCCGCTTCGTTACCCTGTGATTTTGGTGAGGATACGTTAATACTCCGAAACAGTAACCCGCCCTCACTGAAAACTCGTATTTTCGGGGAGAGCGGGCAATAATACTCCTTGATCTTAATATATTATCAAGACTTCTTCTTGACAACAACTACCACAACAACCGCCACAACTATAACCGCAATAACAACTATAGCTATCACGCCGCCGTTTGAAGAGGATTCGGCAGCGGGCGCGGAAGCGGAAGCAGCCTGTGTTTCGGCGGGAGTTTCTTCAGCCGCCGCTGTTGTTTCTTCCTCGGAGGAAGCGTCGTCCGCACCCTCGTCGGGAACGTCTGCGGCTTCCTCGGGAGTATCCTCCTCCGGCTCGTCAGCATCTGCCGCTGCGTTTTCGTTGTCGTAATTAAATCCGGAAACTGTAAACTTAAGCTCTATGGAATCCTCCGGCATAATGTAGCCGAACAGTCCCTCAGCCTTGCCCAGATCCTCGTTCCAAATATTGATCGCAAGCCATTTGGTGTATACCTCGGCGTCGGGATCGAGGAACGCTTCGTCAAATACGTACTTGGACTGACCGTCAAGGATAACCTCAACATCTGTTATCTTGAGGGTATCGTTAAGAGGGATATCAGAGGAAACGAACAGCAGATTGAACGTTTCATCGTCGCCGAAATCAAAATCGGTAACAGAAACGGAATATGTGCCGTTGCCCGCGATCTTCGCGTCGGTGAACTTTCCGCCCTTGTTGAGAGCCGTGGGACCGTCCCAGCCTGTGAGCTGATCGAACCAAACCGTGCCGTCGTCTGCGGTAACGCCGTAGCCGTATGCTGCGTCGTCATATGCGTTTCTGAAGGTATAGCTTGCGGACTGAACGCCTATGTAAGCGTTATACTCGCCGTCGGGATCAAACGAGCCGTCGCCGGCATCGGAGCCGCCCTCTTCCTCCGAGGAAGCCGCACCGGAATTGTCGTAATCGAAGCCGGAAACGGTGAACTGCAATTCAACTGAATCCTCCGGCATAATATATCCGAACAGTCCGTCAGCCTTGCCCAGATCGTCATTCCAGATATTGATGGCAAGCCATTTCATATATTCCTCTGCGTCGGGATCCATATAAGCCTCGTCAAATACATACTTGTCCTGACCGTCCAGAACGACATGAACGTCGGATATCTTGACGGTATCGTTAAGAGGGATATCGGAGGAAACGAACAGCAGATTCAGCGTTTCATCGTCGCCGAAATCAAAATCGGTAACGGAAACGGAATATGTGCCGTTGCCCGCTATCTCCGCGTCAACAAAGCTGCCGCCCTTGTTAAGAGCCGTAGGACCGTCCCAGCCTGTGAGCTGGTCGAACCAGACAGTGCCGTCGTCTGCGGTAACTCCGTAGCCGTATGTTGCGTCGTCATACGCGTTTCTGAAGGTATAGCTTGCCGTCTGAATACCTATGTAAGCATGATAAGTTCCGTTTAAGTCGACATCCTCGGCAGATACGGGCAATGCCGCAAACGCAGTCATATTCAGCGCTGCCAAAGCCGCGGCGGTGATACCGCCCAATAATCGCGATCTCTTCATAATTGCATTTCTCCTAACAAGCTGTAATCATGTTAACCGATTACATTTTTATTTATAATAATTATAATATAAATCACAAAACTATTCAACCATTATTTTAACCAAATATAAACGTTCGCATATGTAAATTTACACAAAAAAATAGTGCAAACCGAACTAAACAATATTGAAATTTACGATAACGTTCATTTTCTTACAAAGGCGTTATCCTTGTCGGTGACGCCGCAGTCGTCGGAATGATACCGCTCGACCGTCATATGCAGATCGTATTTTTCCCGCAGCTCGGCTATTTTCTTCATCATAGGCGAGCTATGGTGACGGTCTATCGCTTGACTGTCCTCCCATTTATCTATCAGCAGCACCGTTTCACCGCCGTCTGCGGGGATAAAATAATCATATCCCAAATTGCCCTTTTCTTTTCTGATATCCTCCGCTGTGCCGCTTGCCTCCATTTCTTCGGCAAATTTCTTCGCGCTGCCGTTTTTTCCTCTGTAGTAAATGTTTATAACTATCATTTAAAAGCCTCCCCATAAAAAAATGCCGCGGCTTTGCACCGCGGCAGCAATCATTATTTCAGTCGGAAACGTAAGGAAGAAGAGCGACATATCTTGCTCTCTTGATAGCGACCGTCAGCTCTCTCTGATGATAAGCGCAGGTTCCCGTAACTCTTCTGGGAAGAATTTTGGAACGCTCCGTCATGCACTTTTTCAGCTTAGCAGTATCCTTGTAATCTATCTTCTCAACTCTGTCGGCGCAGAACATACAAACCTTTTTGCGGTTCCTCTTAACGCCTCTGGGAGCTCTTTGAGTATCCCTTTCCATGATGAAACCTCCTTTTAGGATAATAGTGTGTTTTCCATTTTCATCAGAACGGCAGATCGCTGTCGCTGATGACCTCTTCAAAGTCGCTCAGATCACCCACCGAAACGGATGGCTGTGCGGGAGCCGACTGTGAATTGAAATTTTGCTGAGGTGAACCGTAATCACCGTAATTAGGCTGACCGTATCCGCCCTGCTGATAATTTCCGCCCTGTCCGCCGCCCTGTGCCTTTTCACCCGTAAAGTACACATTTGAAGCGTAGACCTCGGTAACGTAATGCCTTACCTCGGGATAACGCTTGTCGTCATAGGTGCGGCTGCGCAGTTCGCCTTCAACGCAGATCATGCTTCCCTTGCTGAAATACCGGCATATAAATTCCGCTGTCTGCCGCCACGCCACAACATTTATAAAATCGGACTGTCTGTCGCCGTTCTGTCCCGCAAAATTGCGCTGAACAGCCACGGTGAACTGGCAGTTATTCTGTCCCGACGCGGTCTGGCGAAGCTCGGGATCGGCAGTAAGTCTGCCCATGATAATGACCTTATTGAGCATAAAATACAGCCTCCTTAAACATTACTTTACAGTGATCATAGAACGCATAACGCCCTCGGTAATGCCGAGTACACGGTCAAGCTCAGCGGGGAACGCAGGCTGCGAAGTAAATGTGTAAAGCACATAATAAGCCTCTGTCTGGAAATCAATGGGATAAGCAAGCTTTCTCTTGCCCCATTCGTCAACAGACTCGACAGTACCTGCGGCTTCCATCATAGACTTGAATTTCTCCGTAAGAGCCTTGATACCGTCCTCACCCTGCTTGAGACTGAAAACAACCATTGCCTCATAGGTTTCGTCGATCTTTGCCATTATAAAAGCACCTCCTCTTGGATCACGCCCGCAGTCTTATGCTGCGAACGAGGATAACAAATTTATTATAGCACTTATCTCCGCGCTTGTCAAGGAAAAGTTTGAAAATTTCCTCATTTTCTCATATCGTGAGTATTTATGACCGCTTTTTTCGGCGCAATTATACAAATCCGCCGAAAAAATCACCCCTTGACCGCGCCGAACAGACTTTTTTTCTCGTATGGCTCACAGCTTACCGATATAAGCTCGTAGCCTGCATTTTTCACGGCGCTTTCAAGCTCCCGTTCGGATATTTCCCGTTCCGCTATAATGACCGTCTGTTTCTTTTTATGGGAGCTTACGACCTTTTTTACCGCAAAAGCGTTTCTTACTGCGTCGTTGATATGCGCCTCGCACATACCGCACGCCATTCCCTCTATTCCCAGCGTCAGCTTTACCATAGCTCATCCTCCGTTCGTTTGTTATTAGCGACAGCTAACTTGATATAATTATATCATCTTTTACCTGCCCTGTCAAGTCCCGACAGTTACCGTATATGCATGATATGTTTTAAGCGGCGGCGCAGCGGGTAAGGCAAGATTTATCCTGAGTTTAATATCAATAAAAAACCGGCAAAGCATATTTGATAATATACCTTCCGGTTTTTGTTTGATTCATATCATAAGAGTGGGTCTGGTCGCCGCTCTTATTTCCATTATCCCGTCGTCGGAATGAAAAAATACCGTTCTTCCGAAGTTTGAACCCGTCTGCTCGGCTACTATGGGGATATTGTAGGTTTTGAGCACCTTTTTTACCGCTTCCACATTCCTCTCGCCTATGTTGAAAACCGCCGTGTTGGTTCCGAACATCTGCGCGCCTCCTGCTATTTTTGCTGTAAGACGGTATTTCTTTGCGCCTGTATTGCACATTTTTTGTATCAGCTCAGTTATACCTGTATCGGCGTATCTCCGCATATTATCCGCAGGCGCGCTTGATTCGCTGCTCCAAGGGAGCATTATATGAGCAAGTCCCGCGATCTTCAGCTCGGCGTCATATACGCATATGCCAACGCATGAACCGAGTGCGTAGGTTGCCAGTACGTCGGGACATCTGACAACGTTCAGATCTGCTATACCCACATTAACCATTTTTGTATAAGACCTCCCGTGCGGGCTGACAGGTGATAGCCTCATAATATTTTTTCAAAAACGCTTACCTTTCAGCCGTCGAATTTATATCATTTCCCGAATGTTCAAAGCTCCGCTTTCAGCAAGCAGAGAACGTGCCGCACCCGCCGCTGAACGAGGCGGGGACATCTCTCTTCGGTTATATTTCAACTCCAAGCTTTGAAAAAAGTTTCTCAAGCGACGAAAGCTCGGGGACAAGGATCATATTGCTGTCTACCTTGCTGCTTTCCGTGTTCTGATTTCCGAATATGAAGCTGTCGTCGATAAACAGCACCTTGCTGCCTATCTGGGCAAATTCCACGGCGGGAACCGCAAGTATCGCCCCTGCCATATCAACGGTGATGGTAGGCACGGAAATATCTATTGTAAGTCCCGTCAGAGAGGATATGGCGTTTACGTATGAGCCTGCAAGGATATTTCCTATTTCCTGGATAAAGGACACGTCCATTTCGTCAAGATCGGTCAGCTCGTTTACTTCTTTGCCGAATACCGAGTGTATCATTCGCGCGGCAAAGCTGTTTTGCAGCACATAGAGCATCATTCCCTGTATATCGCCGCGCAGGGTAACAAGCATTCCCAAAACTATATTTTCCGATCCGCCCAGATACTCTACCGTTTCATTAAATTCAAGCAGCTTTACCGACGGCACGGATATGTCGATGGAAACGTTGAGCATCTGCGAAAGGGAGTTTGCGGCGTTGCCCTGTCCAATATTTCCTATTTCCTTGAGTACGTCAAAATGCATGGGATTGAGCTGTTCCATATTATTTAACATATTGGCATTGACCTCCTAAAGTAAAAGCAAAGCGGCGGCATCACGACCTAAGATTGTTGACGGTGTTGGTCAGGTCGTCATGAAGCTTTACCATATTGATATTTAGCTGAAAGGCTCTCTGATATTCGATGACCTTTGACATCTCGTTTGCCACGCTGGTGCTTGAGGCTTCCAGATAACCCTGTTTTTTGGTTATCCTGTCGTCCGCTATGGCCTCCCCGCTGGAGCCTGTGTTTATGTAGTAGTTATCTCCGAACTGATCAAGTCCGTAGGGGTTTTCAAAACGGTAGGTGCCTATCTGAGGGATAAGCTCCTCGTATATGACCTGCATATCGTCGTTGAACGGCACGGTGATTCGGTTCCCCTCGTAATCGAGTACATAGCTTCCCTTGCTGTCGCAGAGAGTCCAGTTTCCGTTGCCGTCGGTATCGGTCATGTAGAATGCGCCGTCCTTGGTGTAGGCTACGTTGCCCGACGGAGTTTCAACGGCAAAAAAACCCTCGTCAAGGGCGGAGAAATCAAGATCTCTCTCGGTATGGCGAAGCTGAGATTGCTCAAACATCAGATCGGTTTTGTCGATCTTTATGCCGTGTCCCGTCTGAACCTCCTCAATATTATTGTTGCGCTTGGTGTAGATAAGATCCGCAAAGGACGGGCGCGCCGCCTTGAAACCGTATGTATTGACGTTTGCAAGGTTATTGGCGGTGATATCCATGCCTATCTGATAGCTTATAACGCCCGATGAGGCGGTGAAAAAGCCTATTCTTCCCATTATTGCATCACATTCCTTTCAAAGGAGTTTTATCAGTTTATTCTCATTAAATTATTTGCTGCGATCTGATTTACCGAGTTGATGATCTGAAGCGCCTGCGAATTGGCTCTGAATATGGCGTTGGCGTCCATTGCCTTTGTCATTTCCTGAGCTATGTTTACATTGGAGCGCTCAAACCACCCCTGCCTTACGCGGTAGACCATATCCTCGGGGATATTTCCCCATCCCAGATCCTCATAGGGACGGAACATATTGGTGTCGATCTTTTCAACGTCGGCTTCGTCCTCAACGAATGTAAGGGCAAGCTGTATCTGCCTGCCGTCGTCCACTGTTATAAGTCCTTCCTCGCTGACGGAAAAATCGGCTGTGCCGAGATATATGGGATCTCCGTTGTCGTCGATTATCCTGCCCGCTGTGCCGAGCTCCAGATAACCCTCGTCGTCTATATTGAACTGCCCGTTTTTGGTAAGAAGTATCTCTCCGTTTGTTCGCTTCTGCACATTGAAATACACCGAACCCATTATCGCCATATCAAGGCGGGAAAGAGTCTGCTCAAAAGTGCCGGAATCAAGGTCGGTATAAGTTTCCATTATGGTGCGGTAGCTTATATTGCCGGTTTGGCTTCTTTTTCCTCTGTAAAGCAAAAGCAGCTTTTCCTCAAAGGTGGTGGGGATAGCCGTATCCGCTTTATAGCCGGCGGTGCTTGTATTGGAAAGGTTATTTGTAATGACATTGAGGATACGCTCCTCGTTTATCATTCCGTTGGCGGACGTATAATAGCCTCTTAGCATTTGTTCTCCTCCTTAATCGGGATCCAAATTTATATCCGGTAAATATTATATCATATTTTGCGGAAAATTTCAAGACATATATTGCAAATTTGAGAGCGTTTTCCGTAATTTTTACTCCTCCGACATATATTCCTCCAAATATTCCCTCAGCCTTTTCGACGCCTTTGAATGTATCTGGCAAACTCTCGATTCGGAGATATCCAGCACGGCGGCGATCTCGGAATATTTCAGCTTTTCGTAATAATAGAGAGTAATTACGGTGCGTTCCTTTTCGTTCAGCTTTTTTACAGCCTGCGCAAGCACGGTCTTGCGTTCCTCCAGAAGGATATTATCCTCCGCTTGGCTGCTGTCGGTTATATCGAAGCCTCCGAAAACCAGCTCCTCGAAGGACAGAGCCTGCGACGCCGCCGATTTATGGGCGAGGGCGTTCATTTTTTCGGGTGATATCTTCAGATGGGCGGCGATCTCGTCGGCGGTCGGCTCCCGGTCAAGGCTGATATACAAAGCGGAATACGCCGCGTCGTAATCTCTTGCAAACCTGCGGACGGACCGGGGAATATCGTCCATTCGTCTTATGTAGTCGATTATAGCTCCCCGTATTTTTATGGAAGCAAACGTTTCGAACTTTACCTTTTTTTCCGGATCAAAGGACTCTACCGCCGACATAAGGGCAAGGACTGCTTCATTCGTTACATCCTCGTCGCTTGTGAAGCGTCTGAACATATTGCGGGTGGAGATGACCGCAAAGCGGACGATATGCATACAGCTCATAACTATATCATTGCGCAGAGCCTTGTCTGTTCCTCCTGTCTGCTTGTATTTTTCAAGCATGGCGGAAACGTCCGCTCGGTTTTGGACATTTTCGGGTGTATTCACATCATCACCGCCTGACATTTATATAATAGACCGCGCAAAAGAGGCAAATAATAAAGGTATCCCAAGCCAAAGACTTGAAACCGTCCGTTGTTTTCTTACAGGCTTATATTGCCCACTGCCTGTATCTGCACGGAATTGTCTATCTCATTAAAGGAAAGCACGGTTATATTCTGTATAAACTGGTCGATGAGCTTTTTGAAATATATGCGCACTATGGGAGAGGTAAGCACTATGGGCATGGGAACAACGTCCCTTATCTTCTCTATCTGCGCATTCAGAGAGGCGACTATTGCCTGTATGGACTGAGGATCGAGCGCAAGATACGCGCCCTGCTCGGATTTCTTTACCGACGCTACGATCTTGTTTTCCGTTTCCGTATCCAAGGTTATGACCCTTATCTGACCGCCGTCGGAAAAACGGTGGGTTATCGTCCTTTTCAGCGCCTGACGTACATATTCGTTGGTTATGTCGAGATCCTTCATATTGTGCTGATTATCCGCAAGAGTTTCAAGTATGGTCTGGAGATCCCTTATGGGGATATTTTCCTTGAGCAGCATACACAGCTCTTTTTGCAGATATGCCACGGGTACTACGGAGGGAACGATATCCTCCACTACGGATGGGTTTGTTTCCTTCAGCTTGTCAAGCATGGTCTTTACGTCCTGCCTGCTCAGCAGCTCATGGGCGTGATTTTTTATTATTTCAGAAAGGTGGGTTATCATTACGGATGTGGGATCTATAAGCGTATAGCCTGCGATTTCCGCTTTGAGCTTGTTTTCCTCGCTTATCCATTTGGCAGGTATCTTGAACGCCGGTTCTATGGTGTCGATACCGTCTACCTCACGCATTATGCTTCCGTTGTCAAGAGCCAGGTAGTGATCCATAAGTATCTCGCCGTCCGCCACGGTTTCGCCCTTTATCTTTATGACGTACTGATTGGGGTTGATATGCTGATTGTCCCGCATTCTCACCGAGGGGAAAACCATTCCCATATCTACCGCGAACTGCTTTCTGAATATAACGACACGCTCAATGAACGTACCTCCCGCCGCTTCATCGGCAAGCGGGATAAGGGAATATCCGAATTCCATTTCGATAGGCTCCACGCTCAGCAGCTTATAAACGTTGTCGATGTCTTTATAGTATTCCATTTCGGAAATGGCGTCTTGATTTTCCGCCATCTCCCTTACGGCGTCCTCATGCTCGGCTGCCGCCGTTGCCGCGGTCATGCTTCTTGAAAGGCCTATTCCCAATGCCACCAGCGCCGCTCCGAGTATGAACAGGGTAAGTGTGGGGAATCCCGGGATAAGTCCCATGATGAACATTACCGCTCCGACTATGATGGGAACTGTCGGCTGAGCGGTGAACTGTCCTATAACATCGTCGTTGAGGGATTCCTCCGACGCTGCGCGGGTAACTATCATACCCATTGCCACGGATATGAGCAGGGATGGTATCTGTGAGCATAAACCGTCGCCTACGGTGGAGATGGAGTAGGTCTGGAGCACTGTCATAAATTCCATGCCGTTAAAGGCAAGACCCATTATCGCTCCGCCCAGCAGATTTACGATAGCCGCTACTATGGAGAATGTGGCGTCACCCTTTACAAACTTGGCGGCACCGTCCATTGCTCCGAAGAAATCCGATTCCCGCTGTATCTTTTCACGTCTGCGCTTGGCTTCCTGGTCGTCTATTATTCCCTGATTAAGGTCGGCGTCGATCGCCATCTGCTTACCGGGCATTGCGTCCAGTGTAAAACGGGCTGTTACCTCCGCTACACGCTCGGCGCCCTTGGTGATGACCACCATCTGCACTACCGTGATGAGTATGAACACGATAAATCCGACTACGGCGTTTCCCTGCATGACGAACGTGCCGAACGCCTTGACTATCTCGCCCGCATAACCCTGTCTGAGAAGTATGGAACGGGTCGAGGAGATGTTAAGACCCAATCTGAAAACCGTGGTTATCAGCAGCAGGGACGGAAAGATGGAAAATTCCAATGATTCCTTGATATACATGGTCGTTACCAGCACATACACCGACAGGGCGATATTGACCGCGAACAGCAGATCGAGCAGCCATGTGGGCAGCGGGATAACTATCAGAAATATGGCAACGATGACAAATACCGTTACAAAGTTTTTGCTTACGACTTTTTTTAAGAAATCCACTTAGGTACTGTCACCTCTTGCTTTTTAAGGATAACCGTACAACTTAATAATTGTACGGGGTATTGGTATTCTGCCCCAGCAGCTTTTGGGGTATGGGTTTTTTCTTCAGATTATACACAAACCAGAGAACATCCGCCACTGCCTGGTAAAACTCCGGAGCTATTTCCCTGCCAACCTCCGTTTTTTCGTAAAGGCTTCTTGCAAGGGGTTTGTTCTCCACGGAGGGGACGCCGTTGTCAGCCGCCACGTCGACGATACGCAGCGCGGCTACGTCCTTGCCCTTGGCAACGACCTCGGGGGCGGAATTTTTATCGGGATCGTATTTTACCGCTACGGCAAAGTGGGTAGGGTTACGGATAACAACGTCTGCTCCTGGCACTTCCTGCATCATTCGCTGACTTGCCATTTGCTGCTGTATGGCGCGGCGTTTTCCTTTGATCTTGGGATCGCCCTCCATTTGCTTATATTCGTCCTTTACCTCCTGCTTTGTCATTTTAAGATCGTTTTCGTAGCTGTAACGCTGGAAAAGGAAATCCACCGCCGCAACGGCAACGAATACTATGCCTATGGTCATGACTATGGAGAATATTGACTTGGCGATATACATAACGCCTACTATAGGCTCGGTCATAAGAAGCCTCGATATTTCGTCCAAACTTCCTGCGATCTCGCTGTATACTACGGCTACAAGAATTACCATCTTGAGTACGGATTTTGCAAGTTCAAAAACGGACTTCAAAGAGAACATTCTCTTTATTCCGTTGATCGGGTTCATTTTATCCAGCTTGAATTTCAGATTTTCAAAGGATACGAGAAATTTTGTCTGGATACCCGTGGAAAACACGGCTGCCGCAAAGGATACCGCAAGTATCGCTCCGCAGCTTATGAAGAACGCTCCTGCCATGCTTATGACAAGAGTCCTTGCGAAATTTTCGGTGCCTATGATATTTACATCGCCTATTCCCTCCCCTGCCATGGAGAGGTATCTTACCATGTAATTTTTAAGAGTGGTATATGCAAGCTCCGCCGTTATCCGCAGGGTAAAAAAGGATAGGAACAGGGACACGACTATGGCGATATCCTGGCTTTTGAGCACCTGTCCCTTTTTTCTTGCGTCCTGCCGCTTTTTGGCGGTGGCTTCTTCGGTTTTTTCCTCGCCGTTTTCGTTCTCCGCCACTTGTGACCACCTGCCTTTTCAGGTTGGATTTTTATTCCGTGAGAAATATTATGGGCAGTATCTCACGGCAGGTGTTGAGCATTTTTGCTATATATTCCGCGATAAACTCTCCTAAGGGGGAGGTTATCGCAAAAAGCACGATAAAGCCGAAAACCATTTTCAACTGGATATTGACTACCATTATCTGCACCTGCGGCACAGCTTTCATCAGCACGCCCACGCAGAATTCCACTATAAGCTCCGCCGCTATTACGGGCATTGCAAGCTGCATCATCAGCACAAATATGTGAGCAAACATCTCGGTGATCGTCCAGCCAAGATCGGCGTTTACATATCCGGAACAGAGGGGTATGACCTCGAAGCTGTCCACGAATATCTGTATAAGCGTTAAATGAGCGTTAGACGCGAAAAAGTACAGATATGTGATATAGCCCGCATAAGAGCCGAACATGGACATCTGTATGCTTGTTGACGGGTCGAACACCTTTGCCATGCCAAGTCCCGCCTGAGCGTCCATTACATCGCCCGCAACATATATCATATAGACGAAAAGATCGCACACAAAACCCAGTACCAGACCTATAAGCAGCTCTCTTGCGATACACAGGACATATTCGCCCATGGTGCTGCCCATATCGGCAGGCTCCGGATCCATTGCAAGCGCAACCGTAACCGACAGCAGCAAAGCTATGCCGACCTTCATTCTTACGGGGACGTTGCGCCTCGAAAGCATGGGGTTGAAAGCAAATACACCCAGTATCCTTGCAAAGATCAGCAGCTTTGTATCGAAATTGTCCAACAGCAGTTCCCAGAAATCCATATAAAGCCTCCGTTATCAACCCGATACGGTCTGAGTGCTGATACGCTCGATAAGCTCCATTATTTCCGACATAAAGGTTTGAGTGCTTGCTATATAAAAGGACGCAAGTATCAGCAGCAGCAGAGCGATGGTCAGCACCTTCGGCACAAAGCTCAAGGTCTGCTCATGTATCTGCGTTGCCGCCTGTATTATCGCGATGACAAGACCTACCAGCATACTTATGATAAGCAGCGGCCCCGCCAGCTTGAATGTAAGTATCATGGCGTCCTTGAATATCTGTATTACCAGATCCTCGTTCATCTGCCTCTAACACCTCCGCTATAGGTTAAATCCCGATACCAGACTGCCCGCAAGGAGCTGCCAGCCGTCCGCCAGCACGAACATCAGTATCTTAAAGGGCATTGACACCGTCGACGGGGGCATCATCATCATACCCATTGACATGAGCACCGAAGATACCACAAGGTCGATGACAAGGAAAGGTATAAACAGCAGAAAGCCGATCTGAAAGCCTATTTTTATCTCGCTGAGCATAAACGCGGGAGCCGCAAGACGAAACGGTATTATTTCCGCGAACTCCTCGGCGGTTTCGGCGGAGTAATCCTCTCCCGAAAGGTTTATAAAGAATGCCATCGTTTCGTTGGAGGTGTTTCTGAGCATCCACTGCTTCAGCGGCACGGACGCCGCCTGAACCGCCTCTATGGAGGTATACTCTCCGTTTTTGTACGGCACGTAAGCCGCCTCGTTCATCTCGTCGATGACAGGCGACATTATAAAGAGCGTAAGAAAAAGCGCAAGCCCTATCATTACTTGATTAGGGGGCGTTGTCTGGACGCCCATAGCGTTTCTTAGAAGAGAAAATGCAATAATGATCCGTGTAAAACAGGTCATCATAATCAGTATTGACGGTGCAAGCGACAAAATTGTGAGAAGAATTATGATATCAATAGTGCTTGTGTTTGTGTTTACATCCAACAGATCGAGAATGCTTTCAACCTCGTCGTCCTCATCGTGGATCACCGGTTCGTTGTAAGGCAGGGTAGTATCCGGAACAGTGACCGCCTGAGGCGGGTTGGTTGTTTGGACGGTTTCCGGGACGCTTGTGGTGAAGTTTGAGATATCCGTTTCTATAGGCGTGATAAAGGTAGTTACTACTCCGCTTTCCTCTCCCGCGTCGTCCACCGCAAGGACGTTTGTTCCCGCAGCTCCCCACAGGAGCAGTGCAAAGCACATACCTATAACGGCTGATTTTTTCAGCCAATCCGGAAAAGATAAGCATATTTTCCTTTTCATCTGACAGATATGACCGCCTTTCACAGATCCTTTTTATTTTCGTCCGAGCCGCTGCTGGGAGTAATAAATTCCCCTCCCATTTTACGGATATTGTATTTCAGGCACTCCGCAAAGCTCTTTCCCTGCATCCGCTTTGCCTGCGTCTCGGGACTTCCGCTTTCTATAAGGACTATGTCCTCGTCCTCCAAACGGCACAGCATACTGATACCGCCGGGGGTTATCCCCAGCAGCAGATACTGCTCCCCTGCTTTTACCACAGCTACAGATCTGTCCTGTCCGACGCTTATGCACGAGATCATTTTCAGACCGGCGCTTGTGCCTGTACTGCCCGAAATACGTCCAAGCAGCCATTTCATCAGGAAAATTACCCCGATCATCACGGCTATCACAAGGATAAGGGCGAATATTACGGAAACGATCTCAGCCATCGGACATTGCCTTTCTCATATTTGCTTGATCATAAGGCTCTCTCAGCTTGATCAGCCGAGAACCTTCTGTACGGTAGCAAGAATTCTGTCTGCCTTGAAAGGCTTTACGATAAAGTCCAGAGCGCCCAGCTTGATCGCCTCAACGACCATTGCCTCCTGTCCCATAGCGGAGCACATTACGACCTTTGCGCCGGGGTCGGACGCCTTGATATCCTTAAGAGCCTCGATACCTGTTTTGTTGGGCATGGTGATATCCATGATAACGAGGTCGGGTTTTTCGGCAGCATATGTATTGCAGGCGATCTCGCCGTCTGCTGCTTCTATAATATTGGTATAGCCGTTCTTTGTCAGGGTATCCTTGATCATCATTCGCATGAAAGCGGCGTCGTCAACGAGCATAATCTTCTTATCCATAGTAAATTACTCCTTACCTAAATTATCCAAGAATTTTGATTTGATGATTTCCGTGATCCTAACGGCAAAATTATCGTCAATGACCACTACATCTCCGCGGGCTATAAGGTGACCGTTTACAATTATATCAACCGGCGCGCCTGCCTGCCGTTCAAGCTCGATGATAGTGCCTTGAGCAAAGTCGAGTATCTCCTTGACCTTTCTCTTTGCCGAGCCTATTTCAACGGTGACGTCCAGAGGAACACCCATAAGGAGTCTCAAGTTGTCGTTCTGATCGGCGGTTAGATCCTTGTTGGTATAATTATCAAAGCTTTGCAGCTGAACTGCCTGAACATTGACCGAGCTTCCTCTCGGGACCGGCTGAACGGGGGGATAGCCGTACTGCGGCATACCGTATCCTCCGTAGGGATTTCCCTGCATTGGCATACCCTGCATTGGCATTCCTTGGGGAGGCATTCCCTGCATGGGCATTTGCTGCGGCTGCATGGGCTGCTGCATCTGCGGCATACCCTGCATGGGCGGCATTTGAGGCGTTTGCTGCACCGGCTGCTGATATGCGTTCATATCGGGCGCCGCCGGAGCGGGAGCTGCCGGAGCAGGGGCGGGCGCAGGCTGACTGTTTCCTGCGAGCATTGCGTTTATCTCGTCCTGGCTCAATGCACCGCCGCCGCTTGAAGCGGGGGGTTCGGGGGCAGCGCCTCCCGTGTTGCTGAGAGCCGCCTGTACATCATCCTGGCTGAGAGTTTCTTCCTCTTCGCCGCCGGCAAAGCTTGCTATCATTTTATCTGCCATCTCCTTTGCCAAAGGGATCGACAAAACCGATATAAATTCGGAATTGATAACGTTTTCTATCGTCAGCTTGAATTTGATCACGCAGACCTCGTCATCGGGAGCAAGACCGTAGGGATTGACGCCTTCAGCCGCCTCCTTGGTGACCTGCGCTTCCGGAGTGGATATGTCGATCGGGGTGCTTATAAGCTCTGACAAAGCTGTTGCCGACGCACCCATCATCTGGTTCATTACCTCGCACACGGCGGATATATTCATTTCGTCGAACTCAAAATCGTCCGTAACTTCAAGGGGCATACCCATAAGCTGATTGAGTATAAGCTGCACGTCGTCCTGCTTGAGCACAAGAACGTTATCGCCGCTTACGCCCAGAATGTACTTGATCTTTACATGAATAGACGGCTCAAGCTCGGGATAAACAAGCTCCTTTGCCTTAGTAAGAGACACTGTAGGCGTTGTGATCCACACCTTAGCGCTGAGCATATTTGACACAGCCGTTGCGGCAGAACCCATCGTAATATTCATTATTTCGCCTATGGCGTCCTTTTCGGCGTCCCCGAAGCCTTCGACTACAATGTTTTCATCGCTCATTCGTCCTACCTCAATTCTTTATAGATATTATCTATTTTAATGGCTTTCCTGTTATTTGTGACTCCCAGCTTGCCGTCGTACCAGACGCTGCCGCCGATCTTAACGTCAATATTGCGCGAGATAGGCACATTCAAGGGAATTACATCGTCCACCTGGAGCGTCAGAAGATCGTACAGATCCAGCTTTGTATCGCACAGCACTGCCCGTACATTGACATCGGAATCTTTCAGCGCCGCCATTATAGCCTCTCTGCGCTCGGATTCTTTTCTCGGGTTGGACGTTTTTGTACTTCTTGCCCACCTGTCCCCGAATTTGCTCATTATGGATTCAAGGTTGGTGGCAGGGATACAAAAAGCCATAATATTTTTGATATCCTTGATCTCTATTTCAAGGGTCACAAGGATTATGACCTCGTCGGGGGGGATAGACTGCATCACGCGTGAATTCGTTTCCACGTTCGTCATGACGGGATCAAGGTCGATGTACTGTCCCCACGGGTTTTTCAGGGATTCCGCCATCTTCCGCATAACGTCCGACATCAGAGCTATTTCGATCTCCGTGAAGTCGCGGTTTACCTCGCTGAACGCGCCGTGACCTCCCAACAGTCTGTCAAGCATTGTAAAGGTGATCGGATTGGATAGCTGTATGATGCCGTTTGTGTCAAGCACATCATCATCGTGAATACCCATATTGACCATCGACATCATTACATAATCCGGAAGAGCGTTGTTGAATTCGTAATATCTCTGCTCCTCGATCTGAAGGACTTCTACTTTGCAGTAAAGCCGCATAAGTCCCGTAAGGTACGATGAAAGCACTCTGGCATAGTTTTCAAAAATACTGTCTATGACCTTGAGCTGTTCCTTTGTGAACTTTTTGGGCGTGTTGAAATCGTAGTTTTTGATCTTTTTATCGTTTTTGTTTTCTTCGATCTCCTCAAACGCCTTGTCACCCTGGTTGCTAAAGCTGTTAAGAAGCTCGTCTATCTGCTTTTGAGACAGAACGTCAGCCAAAATATTCACCTTCATTCATATGGGGATTATATTTTTCCGCTTTTGCAAAACCGCAGGTTTTACTGTAACCATGCGTTATCTGCTTTCGGACAATGAAAAGGCTATTCTGTTCCTCCGCGTCCGCTTTCCGCTATTTCCCTGCGCTCCGAGGCGTAATCCGCCTTGGAAAGATAATTTTCGTCGGGCGCGTCGTTTTCGGGAATATCAGCCGCTGCGGAATCATCCTTTTCTATGCCGTCGGCGTCGGAATATTCTATAAAGCTCTGACCGAATTCAAGCTCCAGCAGCTCTTTTACGACTGCGGGATCGTCAAAATCCACGTCGTTGCGGATAAACACGATCTCGACCCGTCGGTTCTGCCGCCTGCCGTCCTCGGTATCGTTGTCGCTGACGGGACGGTATTTGCCGTAGCCTGCGGCGGAAAACTTTTCCGGCTCGCAGCAGTCGAGGCTGAGCATATAATTTATGACGGAATTGGCTCTTCCCGAAGAAAGTTCCCATTCGTTGGCGTCGGAAACGCTGCTCTGCGCGGTGTGTCCGTTTACCTTTATGGCAAGCACATGGCTGTTTACAGCTCTTATACCGTCGCAGATTATTTCAAGGATATACTGCCCCTCGTCAAGCAGGGCATATGAATTGCCCGCGAAGAAAACGTTATCCCGAAACTTCATATAAACGCCGGTGTCCGCAAGCTCAACGGAAACGCTGTCCTCCAGACCTGCCTGCGCCACTACCTCGTTGAGGTACATATAAAATTCGTCAAAGTCAATGTTTTCCGCGTTTTCGTCCTGTTTTTCGTCAACGTATATAGCCGAAGGATCGTTTTCGGGGTTCGGTTCGTTCTGGACGACTACGTTTATGATCTCGCCCGTGCTTCCCGAAAAAGCCTGTGCGATGTACTGCCATTTTTTTTCGTCCATGGTCGACATGGAGTAAAGCAGTACGAAAAAGCAAAGCAGAAGCGTTACAAGGTCGCCGTAGGTATCCATCCAGTTCGCGCCCTCGCCGCCGCCTCCTTTTTTGCGTGCCATCAGCTCACCTCCAAAGGAAAGCCGCATACAATGCAAAACCGATACGGCTGCCCCTATCTAAATTATTATAACATACTTTTTTATTTTTTTCTACTGTCATTTCCGATATATTTTCATTATACAATTAAAAATATTTCGCTAAAATTTTCGGGAATTTTGTAGAAATTGCACAAATGTCAAGCCGTGAGGTTTTTTATGGAACGGAACACAGCCTGTCCGCATTTCCGATGAAAATACGCATTATTCGGCTGCCGCTCCGCCGCTCTTGGGTTTGCCCTTTGTGTTCATGGGGAGCATCATTCTCAGCTTCTCCTCAACGTATCTGGGGTTAGCTCCCGAGATGATGGCAAGAGTACCCTCTTCCACTATCTGAAGGCAAAGAACCTCGCTGTTATGGGAATAGCTTAGCTGATTTCCTATGGGAGTGAAGATACAGTGGGCAAGGATACAGCCGTAGAACGTTGTAACCAGCGCGGTCGCCATAGCTCCGCCCAGGCTTGCCGCAGAGGTGGGGTCTGTAGGATCCATCTTTTTAAGCATTCCGATAAGTCCGCAGAGAGTACCGATCATACCGAAAGCGGGGGCAACTCCCGAGGCGCGGGTGAAAATGGCATTGTTGGCGTCGTGTCTGTCGCAAAGGAAGTTTATGGAATCGTCCAGCATGGATTTTACTTTATCGGAGTCGTTGGCGTCGACGATAAGCATGAGGGCGGACTTCATAAACTGATCCGTGCAGGCGTTTGCCTGCTCTTCAAGGGCAAGTATTCCCTTTTGGCGGGCGGTCTTGCAGTAATCGACCATCTGCTGTATGTAGTCCTCCGGATCGTACTTCGGGGACTTAATGGCAAGACCCATGAGCTTGCCGATGTTTTTCATGGTGCTTCCGGGGAAGTTTGCGATAACCGCACCGAAAGTACCGCCCACAACGATAGCAATCGAGGGAACGTCCACGAACCAGCCAAGCTCTCCGCCGGATACCATTCCGAAAACCGTAAAGCCGATGGCGATAACAAATCCTATAATAAGGGTCAAATTCATACAATGAGCATCCTTTCTCTGCTATAAGCTTAATCTATGTCAATGCGCGGGCGGTCAGCGGCCGCCGTCAAGCGCTGTCTTTTCCTTTTCAAAATCAAGTATCTTGTCAAGTATTTCGTTTACCTTTTCGTTGACGAAATATCTGTGACCGTTCTGCATGGTGACGACCGTATCGGGCGTTTCCTCGGCTGTTTCGATAAAATTTTCGTTTACCAGCAGCTCTGTGCCGCTGCTCATTCTTGTCAGCTTTATCATAGTGTATCCCCCTTTGTTATTATACGGTAAGTATATTTATTAAGGTATATTACCCGAAGTAAGTACCGTTTGATATATACAACGGGTAATATACACAGAATAAATTACAAAAAGTTAATTATCTCTTGAGGTTTACAAGCTCCTCAAGCATGGAGTCGGAGGTGGTGATTATTCTTGCGTTTGCCTGGAAGCCTCTTTGAGTAACTACCATGTCGGAGAACTCGTCGGCAAGGTTTACGTTGGACATTTCCAGCTTGCCGGACTGAGTGCTTCCCGCGCCTGCGTCGCCGGGGCGCTTGATGTTTGCGGTTCCGGAAGCGGTGGTCTGGATAAACTGGGTGCCGCCTACCTCGGAAAGACCCTCTACGTTGTCGAAGGTAGCAAGCTCTATTCTTGCAAGGGAGCGTATCTGGCTTGCGTACTGCGCCGCAAGAACGCCGTCCTGACCGATAGAGAATGCGTCAAGGTCGGAATACTTAAGAGAGCCGTCTGTCATATCGGCATAAATGGTGTTGCCTCTTGCGTCCGTTGCCTCATAGTTTTTGTTGGTCGGATTGTAGGTATACACGGTAGCACCTTCATCTGGTTCATCGGGGTATGTAAGCTCTCCGGTGGTTTCGTCTACTTCGGGAGTAAGGAGGGTGTAAACGTGCTCTTTTCTGAGGTTGCCGTTTTCAACATAGTTGTTGCAGGTATACAGATAATGGTTGCCCTTTTCGTCAAGATAGTGACCTGTATCGGGATCGTACTCCACGCCCTGTCCGTTGACATACTTTCCGTTTACGCTGTAGAGAATGTAATCCTGCTGTACCTGCAGCGCTTCTTCGGTATCCTCCTGCTCGCCGCTTGCGATAGCGGCAAGAAGATCGGAATCGCCTTTGATCTCAAAGCCTTCCTCGCCCTCTTTAAGGTGGTAATCGTAAGCGATCTGCTGGGTAGCGTCGTAGGGGTTCACACCGCTGAAGATCGTGGGATTGGCGTCCTCATCATCGGAAGGTAGGTATTTTGGCGGAACATCGTCATAATCCATCTGGCATTCCGGCTTGAACGCGTCCCATACCAGATCGTTGATGTTGATCTGATCGAGATCGTTGGGATTGTCCGCAGGCTCCTCATCTTCCATATAGGTGGAGCTGTAGTCGCCTCCGTCCAGTCTGGAGCGGTTTACCGTACCGAGTATGAACTGATTGGAGGAGTTTACCAGATTGCCCGCGGAATCGATTCCGAAGTTGCCCATTCTGGTATATCTTACGCTGTCGATCTGCTTGTTTCTGTCCATGGTTCCGCAGATGAAGAAGCCATCGCCCGCGATAGCTATATCAAAGGTTCTCGAGGTGGTCTGGAAGTTGGAAATTTCCATGTTCTTGTCAATGGACTTTACCTCAACGCCGTAACCTACCTGGGAGGAGTTGTTGCCGGCTCTTGTGGCTGTACCGCCCGTTTCAGTCCTTTGATACTGATAGTAGATATCGGCGAAAGCCGTTCTTGAAGCCTTGAAGCCGTATGTATTTACGTTTGCGATGTTGTTGCCTATTACGTCCATTCTGGTCTGATGGGATTTAAGTCCGGATACTCCGGAATAAAGTGATCTAACCATTTCAAATTTGCTCCTTATAATAATTACAGGTTTGCGGGTAACACCCTCCGTCATTCGGTCGGGAGGGGAGCTTTCCATAAATGGTCCAAGCGTATAATACCCGTTAAAATTTACTTATTGTATAATCACACTATGACCGTCGAGTCGATATTTGTAAAGACATTGCCCTGCATATCGCCCGAGTCAACCGCTGTGATGACCTTGTTGCTGCGAATGTTCACAACAAACGCTGTTTTATCGACAATAACAAGAGCGTCGTCCGAACCCTTGCTCTTTGCCAGCTCCACGCCCTTTGAAAGACGCGCCGGCTTATCCGAGGAAAGAACATCTATCTGCCGCTGATTGATCCTGTCTACCGCGTGCCTTGAAAAGTTCACGCCCGACATTATTTCAAGCTGCTCCGCCGTGGTGGGCGCATGGGTGATATTCCCCGCAGCAAGATTGCTTTGTGCTATGCGGCTTTTCAGTTCCTCCGCAAAAGGACTTTCGGAGGGAGCGTTGTTACTGCCAACGGTGAATTCCTGTTTCGTTTCGGCAGGCTGAGCGCCCCGCAAACTCAGGTATTCGCTGATAAGCATAAGCTCTCACCTCTTTTTTGTTATCAGCCGAGTCCGTACGTTGCCGCATGGCGTACCGCGTACTGCTCAAACTGCTTCATTTCGGCTTCCTCGGCAGCGCTGTATTCCTTTGCGTAATGGCGGATAGCTATCTCGAAATCCGTAAGATCTCTCAGCGAGCCGGGAGCTGCATGAGGATTGCATATCTCATCGAGAGTGTATTTTCCCGACGTAAAGAGATAGCCGTTCTGATGCGGTCCTATGATCTCAACTCTCTGCGTGCCGTCCGCGAACGTTACAACTTCTCCCAGTCTGCCCTTGCCGCTGAAACCCAGATCGGTAACCGCGCGTCCCTTGGCGCTGTAGCAAAGGATCTCGGAGGTATCGATAACGGAGTTTACGGAGGTGTTGCCGATAAATCTGATATCGATCATATTTGTACGCACCGAATCGGCAAATGCCGCTTCCACCGGATAGCTGTCGGCGTATTTTCTGCTGCTGGAGGGTACGTTCTCATAGGATACCGACGAGCTGTAGGTATCAAGGCTTGCAGATGAAGCTCTGCTGTCCGATACGCTTGTTACGCCGTATTCCTCTCCGCTGTCGTAGCCTGTGGATGCTGCGGAGGTTTTTATGCTGTTATCGCTGTAAACATAGTCGCCGTCGATAACGCTTTCCTGTGTGCCGCTGCCCGCATAATTATTACTTTCGGTATAATTATCATTACTGTTATACTGATTGTATGAAACGGGAGCGGGTACTCTGCCGGAATCACTTGAAAGTCCCGACATTGCAACGGGTTCGTCCACTTGAGCCAGAAGATAGCTCATATTGTCCGCGTTTGACTTTACCGAGGCGCTTGCAAACTGCGAAAGCACGCTTGCGCTCTTGTAGCGGGCATTGTTTTCCGTTGTTTCGTCAAGCATACGCATAAGAGTATCGTATGTGGACTGTGAATCGGCCGTTACGCCCTTTGTTTCGTGCCTTTGAACCGAATATGCCGAAGCTGCCGCGCTTTCGTCCACCTCTGCGCTTTGGGTACCGTCAGCCTCTGCCGCCGCTGCGTCCTCTGAGGTTTCGGTATCGCCGATATTTCCGCCGATCAAGCCGCTTCCGCCGTTTTCATCCGATACAACAGCTTCGGGTGCGCCGTCCTCGTTTTCGGTGCCGCTGCCGCTTGAGTCCTCCCCGTCAAGAAGTTTTGTTATGTAAGACATATCGTACATATTCTTGTTGTCAAGAATAACGTAACCGTTTCCGCCCTTTACAACAACGCTTGTTACCTTGCCCGAAGTCGTGATCTCATTTTTCTTGTCGTCGGTGTACTGTACCTCGACTTTGTGACCTATGAACTGTCTGAGCTGTGAATAAACGGTGCCGTCCACCACGTCGGTGACCGTATCGGACGAATACTGATTGCCGTTTACAAGCAGCATACAGCCCTTGCTTGTTACCGTGACCGCCTCGACTATGCCCGTTTCGGGTTTGCCGCTGCTGTCCGAAACAGTGACCGCCTTTCCTATAAGTGAGGAATTGTAGCTGAGCGCAGTTTGCTGACTGAGCTGCTTTATAGCCTCCATCATGGAGTAGGACGCCATCTGCTGGATAAACTCCGAATCGCTCATGGAGTTGTTGAAATCCTGGTTGGACATCTGCGCCACAAGAACCTTTAAGTAGCCGTCAAAATCAAGATAACCCGTTTCATCCGCCGACATATCGGTATCGATGGAGTCGGTGCTGTACTTTGAATATACCGCGCCGATAAGATTTTTTGATGAGTAATCGTCTACGCTGAGAGCCATAGCCTCGCCTCCTTATTATAATAGATCTCTTTGCCGCTTTCCGACCCGTCCGCCTCGGTCAAGACAGCGTTTCCGTCGGCGTCAAAGGTGAATGTCCTGCCGTAGCTCTGCGGCTCGTTCCGGCTGCTTGAATCGCTGTAGGAACGTTCTCCGCTGCTCATTCCCGAATAGGACATACCGTTGTTGCGGCTTTCCTCTGTAACGATCTGCTGTGTAACGGACATTTCCTTTATCCGCATACCCCTTGACGCTACAGCGTCCGCAAGCATGCTTGCCTTTTCGCCGATAAGCCTTGCGGCTTCCGAATTTTCCGCTGCAAAGGCAACGGTTATGCCGTCGTTTGTCCGTTTGATCTTTATTTCAAGATCACCCAGCTCCTCGGGACTGAGGCTCAGAGTTATTTCCCTTTCGCCGCCCGGCGTAAGCTCCGCGATATTTTCGTACAGGTCTATCTTTTCGATGATCTGCTGTGAAATATCGAAATCCTCCGGAAGCGAGATCTCCGTTTCCGCTTGCGGGAGAACGGCTTTTACGTCCGTCAGACCGCTTAACTGCGAAATTACGGGTGTTTCCTCGGCAAAGACGTTTCTTGCTCTTGACATTACAGCCTGTCTTGCGCCGGAAAATACGTTTACGGCATGGCGTTCCGAGCTTGGCATATCAGTCCTCGGCAGATCGGTATGCGCCGGTTTGGCATTCTCTGCGGCTTTCGCTTCGTCCGGAAGCCGGCTTTCAAGAGCTTGAGAAAGCTCCCTGCAGAAATCCTTCAGTTCGGTATCGTCGGCAGTTTCCAAAGCGTTATATACGTTTTGTATAATGCTTTCCAATTCAACTTCGGGTAATTTTGCTTCCGCGCTTGCCGGCGCTTCGGCTTTATCTCCCGAAAGCTCAAACCGAACGGATACTTGGGCGGAGATTATGCCGTCCGCGGTTTCGTCCGTATTTTTTGCCTCTGTCGGAATATCCGCGCGCAGTACGCTGCGGTCTGCAATGGGATTTACGCCCCCGAATGCCGCGATAGCGTCGTAAACCGCCGAGTTATCGGATTTGCCCTCTTCTCTGCGGTCTTTGGTCTTGTTAAGGGTGTTTCTCACCGCTTTGAGGAGCGTTCTTACAATGTCCTTGACCGACGGGATATTCTCTGCCGAAACAGGCTCTTCTTCCGCCGATATATATACATATTGTATAATATCAAGATTTTTCACATCGGGTAATATATCTTCCTCCGGTGTTTTTTCCTGTGCCGTATCGGTCGGTACGGGCGTATCGGCAAGCTCTGCCTCATAGACATTTGTATGCTCGCCGCTTTCGGTATCGGTCGGAAAAACCGCTTTCAGCAGCTCCGCAAACGCCTCTTTTTCCCTGTCGGGCACGTTCTGCCATATCTGCTCCGTCGCCTCGGGAGAATAATTGCCCTCAAGAAATCTGCATACCGTTTCGGCAAACGCTTTCAAGCCTTTTTCGGAAATAACATCCAAAAGCGGCTTCGCTTCTCCGCCGTTTATATCCGCAGCCTGTAAATTCTCGGTCTGCACATATTCCGCGTCGGAAACGCTTTCGCTTACATCGACCTTTGCGTTCACGGCAGCATTGCCGTTCATAAGAGCTCCGAGCATTTTACCGAAAGCTCCGCTTTCCTGCGGTATACCGTCAGCCGAAAACGCTTCTCCTCCGCTCTGAGCCGCAATAAAGCTCATGATATCGGCAGGCATCGCAACTGTGTTCATCTTCTTTCCCTCCTTTCCCGATAAAATGATATATGTCAAACGCCGATCGGCGTAATGACCTTATTTACCGAACTTATCCAAGCTCCGCGAGAGCCGCTCTTACAGAAGCGCTGTTGACGTATTCCTCTATAAAAGCCTCATCTGCCTTGGTGAGCCTGAACCTGTAATCCTCAAGCTGTTTTTCCTCCAGCTTTTCAAGGCTTTTGACCTCTTTTGAAGCCTCCGTGACCACGCCCGTCTGCTTTTCAATGGAAACGTCCAGCTTTTCGATCTCCTGCTTAGTTTCCTCAAGGCTTAGGCGCAGGGAGTTGTGATATTCCTTGAAAATGAACATTTCCATGGGGGAAATGCCCTTTTGTGCGCGGTAATTGAAGTCGTCCCGTGCGTCCTTCATATTCCGCATGATCTCCTGCTCATGCTCGAGAGCGGTATTCTTTTCCGCATGAAGGAAAGCAAGGTCGTTTTTCTCCTTTTCAAGAACCTGATCCTTGTAATCAAGCAGCTTTTCCAGAGTGAACTGAAACTTTTTCAAATCAAAGACCTCCCATTATCAGGCGCGTCATTATGAAACGGCTTCTTTCATCATCTTTACGGTGTCCTCAAAGCTGTACGCTTCATCGGTCGCCTGCTGCAGGAACGCGTTTATGCGGTCGATCTTTCGAAGCGCTTCGTCAAGGGCGCGGTTGGTGCCTTTTTTGTATGCGCCGATATTTACCAGATCGGCATTGGCGTAATAGGTAGAAAGCAGATTTCTCATTTTTGCGGCTGCGTCCTTCTGATCCTTGGGCGCTATCTCCGACATAAGACGGGAAACCGATTCGAGAATCTCTATAGCGGGATAATGGTTTCGTGCGGCTACCTTTCTTGAAAGAATGATATGACCGTCAATGATACCTCTTACCGTATCCGAAATAGGCTCGTTGGTGTCGTCGCCTTCCACAAGAACGGTATACACGCCCGTAATAGAGCCTTTTTCGAAATTGCCCGCTCTTTCAAGGAGCTTTGGCATTGCCGTATAAATGGAGGGAGTATAGCCTCTTGCGATGGGCGCTTCGCCTGTGGCAAGACCTATTTCACGCTGCGCCATGGCGTAACGGGTCAGCGAGTCCATCATCAGCAGGACATTTTTGCCTTGATCCTTAAAATATTCCGCAATGGCTGTGGCAGTCATGGGGCATTTATTCCTCATCATTGACGGCTGGTCGGATGTGGCTACCACAAGCACCGAGCGAGCCATGCCTTTCGGACCCAGATCCCTTTGGATAAACTCCAGAACCTCGCGTCCACGCTCTCCCACAAGGGCGATAACGTTGATATCCGCCTGAACCTCTCTTGCTATCATGCCCAAAAGCGTTGATTTGCCGACGCCCGAACCCGCAAAAATGCCTATACGCTGACCTCTTCCGATAGTCAGCAGACCGTCTATTGCTTTTACCCCGAAAGGGATAATATCGTGTATCGCGGGACGGGTAAGGGGGTTTACCGGCTCACCCGCAATGGAATAGCTTTCCATTGTCTTTATGGGCGCGCCTCCGTCGATAGGCTCTCCCACGGCGTTGATTATCCTGCCGATAAGGCAGTCGCCAACGCCTACGGTCAGTTTATCTCCCGTATTGTCCACCACCGACCCCGGACCTATTCCCTCGATATCGGTGTAAGGCATGAGAGTTACGGTCCCGTGTCTGAAACCCACTACCTCGGCGAAAATAAATTCGCCCGTTCTGCCCTTTTTGTATATCCTGCAAACGTCGCCGATGTTGCACACGGGACCGCTTGCTTCTATGGTCATTCCGATTATTTTTTCTATCTTGCCCTGGGAACGGTAAAGCTCCGCAGTTCTTATGGCTGCTCTGACGGCTGAAAAATTCATCAGCGTGACGCTCCTTATTGCTTTGAGTGGTTAGGGGTGCTGTTCTTCCTCCGATTCTCCCCGCGAGCTTTTCATGATCTCCTTTAGGAACTCAAGCTGCGTGGGAATGGACGCGTCGATGATCTCCGAACCGTTGTCGAGGACGATAGTTCCCGCGGGAGCGTCCTCGGGAGCAAGCTCCTCCACCTCTATTTCGGGGATAAAGGAGATTATGGACTTGACAAATTCCTTGTCGGTGACCATTGCTCTTGACGCTTCTCCCTGCGACAGGGATATTTTCAGATAATCGGAGTTGCGGAAACTTTTTGCGGCGTCCGCACATATCCTGTCGATAACCCCCGGATCGGTTTTTATCTCCTCAAAGGTTATCCTTTTGACCATATCCATTACCGTACGGCACATTTCATATTCGTTTGAAATGTAGTACGCCTCTTTTTTTGCATTGATATCCGAAAGCAGCTTGGCTGCCGCTTCAAGATACTTTTCGCAGGTTTTCATAGCTTCGTTTCTGCCTGCGTCGAAGCCTGCGTCAAAGCCCTCGCGGCGAGAGCGTTCCTTTAATCTCGCGCATTCCTCGTCGGCTGCCTCGAACACTGCTCTTGTTTTGGTTTTGGCGTCCTCGATCATTCTTTCCGCGTTTGCCTCGCCGGAGCTTACCACACGGTTGTATTCGGCTTCCAACGCGGCGCGCTTTTGGGCGATTATATAATCCACCCTTTCCCTTACCGCACGGTTAAACCGCTCTTCCTCCTCGGCGGCTTTCTTTGCAAGCCGCTCCTCCTCAAGCCTTGCAAGCTCCTCGGGGGAGATCTCCGGTTCATCCGGCTCCGTTTTTTCGGGTTCAGTCGGCGACTTCGGCGCAGGCTCTCCCAAAGGGACTGCGTTTGTGCCGTCGAAATTATATACTCTTGATTTTACGATCTTAAGCAATTATTTCATCATCTCCGCCCTTACCGATAACAAGCTCGCCCTCTTCCTCGAGATGGCGGATAATTCCGACGATCCTCTGCTGAGCTTCTTCAACATCGCGCATACGGATATTATGCAGATATTCGATCTCCTGATGAATGGTTTCCTGCATTCTCTGAGGCATATTCGCATAGAGAGCGGCGGCGACCTCTTCGTTGGAGCCTTTGATGGCGATAGACAGATCCTTTGTATCGCAGTCCCTGATAAATCTCTGTATAGACATGGAATCGAGAGAAAGGATATCCTCGAATACGAACATCTTCTTCTTGATCTCGTCCACCAGTGCGGGATCTCTGACAGACAGTTCGTCGAATATGTATTTTTCCGTAGAGCGGTCGACCTTGTTGAGGATATCCGCAACAGTGTTGATACCGCCGATCTCCGTGGTATCCATGGAAACAACGGAGGCGAATTTTCTTTCCAGCGTGCTTTCCACCGCCTTGACGGTATCGGGAGATGCCGAATCCATTTTTGCTATTCTCTCGATGACCTCTACGCGCTTTTCCTTAGGCAGCTCGCTGAGAACAGCGGACGCCTGCTCGGAATTTGCATAGGAAAGGATAAGGGCAATGGTCTGAGGGTACTCGTTCTGCACAATGGCAAGGAGATTTTTGTAATCGGATTTTCTGATAAACTCGAATGCCTTCGACTGCATGGAGCGGTTGATCTTTTCCATAAGCCTTGCAGCCGCTTCCTCGCCGAACGCTTTGGTAAGCACGTCCCTTGCGTATTCCACGCCGCCGTCGGTAATGACCTTCTGAGTCAGGCACAGCTCGTAGAATTCGTTGAGTACGGCGCCTACGGTATTGGCGTCGAGATAGGGGAGGCTTGATACGTCAAAGGTAATGCTCTCCACCTCGTCGTTGCTCAGGTGCTTATATACAAAAGCCGCGTTTTCCGCGCCCAGGGCGGTGATCACCACCGCCGCTTTCTGTTTGGGCGTAAGTTCAAGCAAATCGCTCATAATTTATAATACCATTCCTTTCACATGGAAGCCCGAAGCAAAGGCTGACGGGATCATTCGCCCTCGTCTCTGAGCCAGTTGCGCAGGAGCTGAGCAACGATCTCCGGACTGTGTCTTGCAAAATCCGAAAGTTCTTTTCTGATAATGGCTTCCTTGGACTCCTCTTCGCTTTCCTCCGTAAGGCTGGGTATCTCCGTCGGCGTTTCGCCGTCCTCTCCGAGAATGTAGAAGGTATCCACCAACGGCTCGCCGTCTGCGGGTGCGTGCTTTTCCAGAAGCGTCTTTTCGAAAGAGCGTCTTTTCTTCTTCGAGCTGGAGCCGAGAGCTACGCCTACGATTATGAGCACGAGCAATATCAGCAGCAGCACTATGCCGAGGATTATAAGCTGATTGAGCGTAAGACCGAACAGTATAGCTTCCGCCGCTGCGGGAACGTTGGGATCGTACTTGGCAAGGTTTGTGACCTGCACCACGTCCTGAACTACCTCCGGGTTTACGGAGCCTACTCTGCCTATGGTCTGCACAAGGTTGAGCCTTGTGGTGTCGGGCAGATAATCGGTATAGATTATAACGGCGATGGACACGTCGTCTACAACATAACCCTCCTTCTCCACCTGCTCCTTATAGGTGTTTACAAGGTAAGTGTTGGAGATGGAGTTTTCCGTCCAGTTGCCGTTTCCGTAAGTGTCCTGTGTGGGATATGTATCGTCGGCGTTGGTTTCTACTCCGATAACGCCGCCGTCCGTATTGGCATAGCCGCTTGCCTGCTCCGCGTCGGTATGCTGGAGCATTCCTCTTTCATCGTTGGTGGAGGGGGTGTACACTGTATCCTCCGTCACCTTGGAATCAAAGTTGAGAACAAGGTTTACCGCTGCGGAGAAGCCGTCCTCGCCGTAAGCGGGGGTAAGCAGCTCTTCCACCTTGGCTTTTATCTGATTTTCCATATCCGTCTTGAACTTATGCTTTCTTGTTTCCTGTGCGATAACGTCCGTGGGCGTATCCTTGGTAACCAGCAGCATACCGTAATTGTCCACCAGGGATATATTTTCTTCCTTTATTCCGGCGGATGTCATGATGAGATAGGTTATGCCTATTATCTGCTCGTTTGTGAGAGTTTCCACATCTCTGTCCAGGTATATGGTAACGCCTGCGGAGGAATCCTCCTTGTATGCGTCTATAACGGTGTTTTTCGTATTGGGTATGTTCAGAGTGACAGTGGCGTCCCTTATGCCCTCAAAGGTAGCTACTACCGCCGAGAGCTTTTCCTCGAGCGCCATTCTTTCATATTCCCGTTTTTCGGATTCGGTGGTGAACATTCCCACATTATCCGTATACACTTTATATGTAAGGCTGGATTTGGGGTACTGCTGCATTGCAAGCTGCATTGCGATAGCGTTCTCGGTGCCCTTGGGGACAACGATCGTTCCTCCGGACTGAAGCGTGCAGGAGTAACCCGCTTCCTCGATAATAGCCACCATTTCCGCAGCTTCCGAGGTTTCCAGTCCCTCGTAAAGGGTGACGTAATCCTTTTTATTGAGCAGCACAACGGCAACTACCGCGATCAGCAGAACCAGTACAAGACCGCCGATATAGACGCCCTTGCTTTTTTTACTCTGCCTGCCCCAGAATTCCTTAACGGTGGTAACGGTTTTTTGAACTCTTTCATTCATTACGTGTATTTCCCTTCCCTTGAATAGGAATTGATCTTTATTCCTGCATTATACGCTCATCTGCATAAGCTCGTTGAAGCTCTGCTGGCAGGTATCCTTGACTGCAACGAACGTTTCGATGGCGATCTCCGCCTTGGTCAGGTTATTGTAGATGGTATGCAGGTCGTCGATCTCGCCCATAATTAAACGGGCAGCGTCCTCGTTAAGGGTCTGCTGGGTATCCTTGACATCTCCCATTACCTCTCTGAAAACGTCCGCAAAGGACGGCTGAGGCGCAGAGCTCTTTTCCTCCGCCTGCGACTCGTTCTGGGAAAGAATATTAAGCGGAGTAATGCTTGGACTTAAAGGTACGATATACATTAAAAAAACTCCTCATTTTATAATTATTGATATTTGTTTATTAAGACAGCACAGCGGAAGCGTCACGTTCCTCTTAAAGACTGGGCTTTCGACATCATTGCCTTTACAGCCTCAACAGCGGACGCGTTTGCCTCATAGCAGCGCTGCGCCGCCATAAGATCTATCTGCTCCTTGGTGTTGTCGACATTTGTATGATAGATATAACCCTCTTCGTCCGCAAGGGGGTTATCCGGGTCGTAAACGGGAACGAACGGAGCGTCGTCCTCTATGACCTCAGCTACCATAACGCCCGAATCTCTGTATTTATCCTGCTTTGCTCTGTAGTAAACGCCTCTTTTATGATATGATTCGCTGCGCGAGGTATATTTGTTCAAAACCTCGGAAAACTCCTTTTTTTCCGTAACGACCGTAAGCTGACGGCGATAGGGATCGCCGTTTTCGGTATTATAGGAGTCCTGCTTGGCGATATTCTGTAAAATGATATCCATTCGCAGGCGCTGCACCGAAAGCGCAGAGCCGCCGATATCCAGCGAACGCAAAAAAGACATATATCCTTACCTCCGTTTATTTTCCGATTGCGGTGCGTATCATACTGTACTGACTGTTCATATAGTCTATCATTGTGCCGTACTGATACTGAACGTCAGCCATGGCTCTTGCTTCCTTTTCCATGTCTACATTGTTGCCGTTGAGTATCTGATTGGTATTTGTTTCGTATGTAGTTGTCACCCACAGCAGATCCTTATCGTTTCCGGAGCTTGCTCCGCTGCCCGTTACGGTGGCGGACTGCATTTCCTCCCGTTCCTCCCTTTCCTTCATGACTCTCTTGGTAATAAGATCGTCGTCGCAGGCTTTATAGCCGTGATAGGGACATTTCATCTTTTCTTTAAGAATAAGACCGAAATCGACGGTTTTCGCCTTGTAGTCGGGGGTGCTTATGTTAGAGAGATTATGACTGATGACCTGCTGCTTATACCATGCCGCGTCAAGTCCCTGCTCTGTAAGCTTTATGGCTGCGGTGTCAAACAAACCCATATGTATACCGGCTCCTTTCGTGACAGGACACAATACGCCCCTGTTACATCTATATATATAATTATATTATAAAACAAATTCTTCAAAATTACAAGTGGATTGATAAATTATATTAAAATAAAGTGCCGAATTTTTTTTGATTTTCTTGCTTTTTTTCTCCAAAATGAACAAAAGCGCACATAAATCTACAATATTTTTTGACAAACAAACAGATATTTTGTTAATATCGGCGCATTATTTACATTGTGTAAAAAGGATACAATATTATACAAATAGTCAACGGCGTACAAAAACAGGAAACAGGAAGTAAGATAAAGCCGACCGTCCTTATCTTACTTCCCGTTTTATACCTTTGAAAAACCTGCGCATTATCCGAGAATGTATACCGTTACCTGTCTTGCGCCCCAATTTACGCAGTCGCTGTATTCGTCCATATAGAGATCTATCAGGATATCTCCCGCCATTACCGAAGTGCCGGTGTCGGCAGCAATGGCGTAGCCGTATACCGTTCCGTCGTCGGCTATTACGAAAAGAGCCGTTCCGTAGGGAATGATGTCCGGATCGACCGCAACATATCCTTGGAAAACCTCTCTGCCGCTGGCGGTCAGATCGCCGGGATCAGCCGTATAGGCACAGGATTTTCCCGTAAGCACCCTAACGTAATTTACGGGAACGCCGTTTTCGTCAATCTCAAGACCCGCCGGCAAAGCAAGCCGTGAAATACCCGTATAAACCGGTTCCGGCTCTTCCGGTTCATCCTCCTCGGGTCTTACCCATACGCCTGCGGAGCCGTTATCGGTATCGGCTTCGTCAAGATCCTCCTCCGAAGCGTTCTCCGAGCCGTCGTTTTCGTTTGTATCATCCTCTTCCTCGGATATTGACGCCTCATACTCGTATGTATCATAATCGTCTTCGGGAAGAGAAAGCTCATACCCGTCATATTCCGGTTCATAGGCGATATCCGCCGCGCCCGCGTCAACGGACAGGAGATCGTACTCGGCGCCCTCGTCGCCGTCGGAAGCGTTCGCTGCAGATACAAGCGCTCCCGACGCTTCACCGTCGGAATATTCGTATTCATCGTAGGATGCGTATTTTTCTTCCTCCTCGGTATTTTCTTCTTCGGGGAGATATTCAAGCTCAAGAGCGGCAGCTCCGCCGGTCATTTCCTCGGCGGGGATATCCTCAAGCGCGGGAGGAGCCGAATATATTTCATCTTCATTCGTTTCATTTTCATATACGGGAGCTGTTTCCTCATATATATCATCGTACGTACCGCTATCGGAGGCGTTATCACCTTCAGCGGTTTCCCCTGCTTCGGGGATATCCCCCTCGATCTCGGTAGGCTCGGCGTTTTCCACAGGCTGCTCCGCAGGCGCGCTTGCCCTAAAGAATATATCGCTGTAGGAAGCGGCGGGAGGAAGTATCTCATCCGGGATAACATCCGTCTGCGCGGGAACGTCCGCACGGGGGAGCTGTGATATGTCCGTGTTCGGACCCTCGCCCTCCAGCACCGCATACAGGGCAAAGGAGCCTGTAATGATCAGCGCAGCCGCAGACGACGCGTATCTGTATATTTTCCTTATTCTATTCTTATTTGTTTTTCCGCCCATATCTTAAATTACCTTTCCTTTTATAACGCGTCGCAGCACGTATCGCCCGCGATATGCCGTTATCTAAGTATCCGCAAAATGCTTTTAATGGATTTTACGGAAAGTTAAATCAATCAAAAACTCGGTGTCATAAAGATTTCAAAACGGTTACAACCCCGAACACACTTGTAATTATAACGTAATTTTTTGAAGATGTCAAAAAAATTTCAAGTCGCGATTTTGTTTATTTTGACTAATAATTGTTGAATTCGTTCAATTAATCGACAATTTTCACCTTGAAAATCCGTTTGCCGAAATAATTTTTCAAGAATTTTTTGTGCAAAAAGCACAATTTCCCTTTTTATTGCATAAAAACCTCAAATATTACAGCAAGTATAACTTTTTGGAGCAACGAAATTAAACATTTGTTCACATAAGATCCCATTTTTATAGACTTTTAACACAGTTTTATGGAATTATCCAACACATATATACAAAATCTTGATCAAATTATGTGCAATTCGCTGAAATTTTGGCTTTTTTGAAATTTTTGGGTCAAATCTCATCTATTTCCGTTATCCCTCTTGAAAAAGTCGGGATAAAAGTATATAATAGTGTTAAGGGGCGTGCTTTACGGCGCTGCCGTTTTAGGGCGTGTTGACACTACCGCTCAACGCCCGTCTTACAGACATATTTTCCGTATTTCTGCGTTAATTTTCCTTGCTATACGCGAGTATGCAAAAAGCTGAAGCTTTTGCGGAAAATTGCCGTTGAAAATGCATTTCACGGAAATGCTAAAAATCTGCCTGCAATCCGAGCATTTCGGATAGTGTCAACACGCCCTAATCTATACTATAATATAAGGAGAAAATTATGGAAAAAGAGGTCGCAAGAAAAAACGATACCCGCAGAATGCTTCGCACCGTGATCCCCGTGGCGGGAGCGCTGTTTCTGTTCCTTATCTCAGCCGCATACATCGCATACCGCATGATAAGCAACTACAACTATAACGAACGCTGGAAAGACTACGACGAATGCGGTCTGGGTTAAGCTATGTATATTTATAACGCAAAAATACTTACCATGGACGGGGCGGATATCGAAAACGGCTATGTGCTTATCGGGAACGGCAGGATAATCCGCGTTTCCGAGGGATATCCCGAGGATATATCCGGCGGGGATATCGACGCCCGGGGAAATATCCTTATGCCGGGACTTATAGATATCCACACCCATATGGGGTTTATCGGCGACGGCTGTGGCGAGGAGGGCGTAGACGTAAACGAGGGCAGCGACCCCGTTACTCCTCAGCTAAGAGCCGCCGACGGTCTGAATTACCGCGACGGATATTTCAAGGACGCCGTAAAATCGGGGATAACCTCCGTAGTCACGGGAGTGGGTTCGCTCAATCCCGTAGGCGGGCAGATGGCGGCTTTGAAAACCTCCGCCCGTTACGTTGACGAAGCTGTGATATGTATATCTGGGATAAAATTCGCTCTGGGAGAAAACCCCAAATCCTATTACACGGACAGGGACGAGGCTCCCCAGACAAGAATGGCTTCCGCCGCCCTTATAAGAGAGGCTCTGGAAAAAGCGAAAAGGTACGCCGAGCAGCTTGAAAACGCGGAGGATATTTCCGACAGACCCGAGTATGATATCAAATGCGAGGCTCTCATCCCCCTTTTAAGAGGAGAAATGAAAGCGCATTTTCACTGTCACCGCGCAGACGATATCCTTACCGCTCTGCGGATCTGCGGGGAATACGGTCTTGACCCCCTGCTGATACACTGCACGGAGGGGTATCTGATAGCAGATATCCTTGCCGAAAAAAACGCCTGCGCCGTTATAGGTCCCGTTATAAGCGACAGAGGAAAACCGGAGCTTGCCAATGCCTGCCTTGAAAATGCGGGACTGCTGGCAAAGGCGGGAGTAAAAACGGCTATATGCACCGATCATCCGGAAAATCCGATCAATTTTCTTATGACGGGAGCAGCTTACTGCTATAAGCACGGAATGCCGAGGGAGGACGTTCTCAGGGGCGTTACCCTGACCGCCGCGGAGCTGGGAGGCTTTTCCCGCCGATGCGGCTCTGTGACGGCGGGAAAGGACGCCGATCTTATACTGCTCGACGGCGATCCTCTGGATATTATGACAAATGTTCTTATGACCGTTATAGACGGTAAAATCGTATACGAAAGGAAGTAAATCTATGAAACGCAAATTTAAAAGGACCGCCGCCGCGCTGACGGCTGCCCTGCTGTGCCTGTCGGCTTTCTCCGGCTGCGCGGGCAATTCGGAAGAGTCCGAAACGGAAAACGGCGCGGACGCGGCGCAGACTGCGGATACACAGACGGATAACGAAGAAACCGGGAACGGCACGGCGGAAAACTCCGGCGGGATAAACGCCATATTCGGCGATATACGCACGGAGTACAACACAAGCCTTGACCTGTCCGATTACCCGCTTACACCGTCGGACGTTCCCGAGGACTATTCCCTTACCATAGAGGCGGAAAGCGGAACGTTCACGGGAGGCGCGAAAGCCGTTGATTTTCCCGACGCGTCCGGCGGAGGCTACGCTACGGGCGTAAATCAAGAGGGCGATCAGCTTACAATGACAGCCGAAATAGAATATTCCGGCTTTTACGATCTGAATTTCCTTACAATGGGCAGCGCGGGAAGAGTAAACAACGTCCTTATAGACGGCATGAAAGCGGGGGACATTACCACCGACAGTCCCGAAACGTTCGGAAATACCCTCCTGTGCAACATTTATCTTGAAAAGGGAAGCCATGAGATAAGCGTTACCCCAAGCTGGGGATATGTGGATTACGACTGCGTGATCCTCACCGCGCCCGAAAACCCCGTTACCGAGGACACCTACAAAGTAAATACGGCTCTTGTCAATCCCAATGCGGACGAGAATACAAAGCGTCTTTACAAATTCCTCTGCGACATTTACGGAAAATACTCCCTTGCGGGACAGTACGCCGACGAGGGACGGGCGTCCTCGGAATTTGAGAAGATAACCGCGAAAACCGGAAAATCCTTTGCTGTGCTGGGACTTGACGTAAGCGGCTACAGTCTTGGCAGCAAGGCTCACGGAAGCGAATCGAGAACTATAGAATACGCTTACGACTGGTACCAAAACGCAGGCGGAATAGTTCAGCTTTGCTGGCACTGGACAACTCCCGAGGCATATGCAAAGAACGATGAAGCCAATCCTTGGTACAGTTCCTTTTACAAGGAGGGGTCAAATCTCGATTTGGACAAGATAATGAACGGCGAGGACGAAGAAGCGTACCGGCTTCTCATGGACGATATCGACAATATGTCAAACGAGCTTGCAAGGCTGAGGGACGCGGGCGTTCCCGTGCTGTGGAGGCCTCTGCACGAAGCGTCGGGCGGCTGGTTCTGGTGGGGCGACTGCGAAGCTGAAAGCTACATCAAGCTGTGGAACGTGATGTACGACAAGATGACAAACGAGCATAACCTGACCAACCTTATCTGGATATGGAACGGTCAGGATCCCGAATGGTATCCCGGAGATGAAACCGTCGATATCAACGGCTGGGATATTTATGCGGGAAATCACGTCGACAGCTCCCAGAGCGGACGTTTCGGAGATATGGCGGCAAATTACGGCGAAAAGACCAAGCTCATCGCCCTTACGGAAAACGGCTGCGTTATGGATCCCGACAAGGTGTTCAACGACAATGCAAGGTGGCTTTTCTGGGGTACATGGAGCGATCCCTTTACCATGAAGCTGGGAGTTGTCATCAACGACGAATACACCACCATCGAGCTGCTGCAAAAAGCGTATAACCATGAGAGAGTGCTTACCCTGGACGAGCTGCCCGATCTGAAGAATTACGAGTACTGATTACAGGCGGGAAGCAAAAGGTAACAAATCCCGGGAATATCAAGCGTTTATCTGCTTTTGCGGATGACAAAACAAAAACGGCACAGACAAAGCCGCTGCGTTCAACGGTTTGTCTGTGCCGTTTTTTAAATTTTATATGACTGCGGTAACAGACCTCCTCGGGAACTTCCAAAGCGCCGGTTTCCGTGGAGGTCTGCTGATCATCCGCCTCCGAATCTTTTTCGGATATAAGCCGAAAGAGGCTTTTCAAAGATGTAATACATTACCGTCGAAAATGCGGAAACAGCAAGGGCAAAGACGAAAAGAGTAAAATACGAATGATGAACGGCGATACCGAAACAGCGGACAACGGTCATAAAGATTCCGTATATCGGCGAGTGCCATATATATATCTGAAAGGACACGGCTCCCGCCGTTTTTACCGCTCCGCTGCGAAGCTGAGGCAGAAGGAACGCCGTAAGCACCAGCGACGGATAGAACAGGTACGTCAATACCGTCCAGTTGGCGGTTTTTTGCGTTGTAAGAACAAGTACGGCAGCGGAAAAGGCAAGCAGCGCCGCCGAAACGCGGACGGCTTTTTTTCTGTCCGCGTTTTTTGCCGCACAGCAGAGAAAGCACCCCAAAAAGAACCCCGCATAACCTCTTGCGTTGGGAAGCGTTAAAAACGGGACGGGAATAACAACAAGAAAGCCAACGCCGCCGAACACGGAAAGAGCCATATATATCAAAGGCTTTTTGCATACGCTCTCGGGAACGAGCTTTTTTACGGCAAAATATATGATGCAGCAAAGCAGCAGCACGCATAAATACCATGTGGGATTATTCAGCGCCGCCGACGGCAGCGCCCACAGCCAGCCCTGATGCACAAGAAGAAAGCTGGTTATAATGACCTTTGCGCTGTAGACTATATTGAACAAGGGCTCGCCGAACAGCGCGCCGTATACCCCCGCCGCTGCGAGAAACACGGCGCAGGCTGCGGTGGTGTAAGGGTATATCCTCAGCAGTCTGCGGACGATCCAGTCCTTAAAGGGAATATTTTCTTTATATGTATATTCCGTGAGAAATCCCGAGATAATGAAAAACAATTCCACCAACGTGCCGAACGGGAATTTCCCGTAGGCAAAATCCAGTCTGCCCAGGCTTTCCGAAGCGTTTATCTGATAATGATGGCAGACTATCAGCAGGGCGGCTGTTATTTTCAGAATATCGAAATTATACAGGTACTTATCCTTGTTCATACGCCGCCTCCAATATTGTTTTTCAAAGCTCTGCTTTCAACGGGCAGATGAAATCCGCTGCCGAACGGGGCGGGGAACATCTCTCTGCGGTTATAATTATACCGCCCGCTGAGAAAAATGTCAAGAAACCGACGACGCTTATGAAATATTGACCGCCGCCGTTGATTTTTACTTTCTGTCTATTGACATTCGGGCGGATTTGGGGTAAAATAACATATATATGCCTCTGCCGGCGCTTCGGCGGAGATGGTTTTTCATTGAAACGAACGGTTTTTTATATATGCGTATTGCCGCCGTGAGGGAGCTTCGCTTTCTCATGCGGTATAATGTAATTTGAATATCCGCCGATAAATTGTGCATAATGATTAATTTTAGATTGTATGATCATAAATCTATTGTGAGATGTTACAAAATCAAAATTTTCTTGCAACAAAACAGCTTGAATTTTGCACTATATATATGACAGGGCTCAGAAGAGCGAACATATATAAATATCGGTACGATGTCATTATCAATCCGCTTTGCTGCAAAGGCGGGTGCGAGGTGATTTGATACAATGAGCTTGGATTTTACCGCCTCTGTAAGACGAGCACAGGCGGGAGATGCCGCAGCGTTTGCCGAACTTTATTCCCTTGTTTACAAGGACTTGTACCGGATCGCTCTGCTGAACCTGAACAATGAGCATGACGCTTCCGATGTGGTTAGCGACACAGTACTGGAAGCCTATTCCTCAATTACAAAGCTCAGAGATGAAAAAGCGTTTAAGGCCTGGATCACGAAGATCCTTACGGTAAAGATAAAAAACAAGCGTAAGGAATACAAACAGATGAACGATCTGAGGCGGGACGTTGAGGATCTCGACGAATTTGCACCCGAGGCTGCGGGTAAAGAAACAGATTTCAGCGGCCTTGACGTGACAGAGGGATTCAAAAAGCTCAGCTATGAGGAACGCATGGTGCTTTCACTCAGTGTCGTTTCGGGTTACAAAAGCGAGGAGATCGCAAAGATGTTCGGCACCAATGCCAACACCGTCCGTTCAAAGACGGCGAGGGCTAAAGCCAAACTGAAACAGTTTCTCTCTTAAAAAATACCGAAAGAAAGGAGGTCGGAAACATGAACTTTGATAAACAGCTTAAAAAATCACTGGAAGATATTACGGTACCCGCAGAGCTGCTGCCGGAAAATATAGAGGCTATGCTCAGAAGAAGCGGCGTCAGAGAAGCGATAAATACAGAAGCTCCCTCGGGCGTACATTCCGTAACGCTCCCCGTTAAGCGCTCAAACCGCGTTATCATTATGAGGACTATCGCCGCCGCTGCTGCGTGCGTTGCCCTTGCAGGCGGTTTTATGGCGTTCAAGGAGGCTACTGCAAAGCCTGTTGAGATAGAGGGCGAGATAGAGTACAAGGCTGTACAGGTACAGTCCTACGACGAGCTACTCAACATCTATACGGGGATATATCTTAAAAATTCGAAAGAGAATGCAAATTCTCCCGTTGGAGCCGAAAACGGCGACGGTGTCGAGATAAGTACCGATGAAACTGCAATCACCGGCATACCCGAGCCTGTCGTCAGCGGAACTCTTCCTCCGATCACGGAAGCTGCGCCGCAGAGTCAGACGGAGTATATCCCTCCCGAGGCGGCAGAGGCTGTAAGATATGATTTTTCGGACGCCGACATTGTAAAAAGCAGCGACAGGTGCATTTATTATATATGCTCCGGTACGCTTTATGTGGTGTCAAAGGACGATATGGCTGTTGCCGCAGAGATAACGGGGGAGAACGTTCCCTTTGAAATGTACATCAGCGGAAGCTCGCTTATCCTTATAAGCGAAGAGAATGTTTCCGACGGTTCGGATAAGATCAACGTATGCGTTGATATATATGATATTTCAGCGGATACTCCGGTTCTTTTGAGATCATATAAGCAAAACGGCGTCTACACATCGGTAAGACTTGATGACAGCGGTATTCTCTACCTTGTGACAGGTTATTCCGATTACAGGGATACGCCCCTTGACGACAGGGCGGAGCTTGACAGCTTCGTTCCCGGTTATTATGTGGACGGCGAGAAATATTACGTTGCGGCAGAGGATATCACCATTCCGTCTGACGCCAGCAATACCGATTATACGGTGATCTCCGCCGTTAAGTGCAGCGATCCCGTAAACGTATCTGTCAAGGCTGTGCTGGGCAGCAGCGCTAACGCATACTGCTCGGGAAACACCCTTTACGTTACATCTTCCTCCGTCAAGAACGGCAGGATCATCACCGCCGTTACCTCTTTCGATATGGCGGGCAGCGGTCTGTCCTTTAAGGCGGCGGGTACCGTAAACGGCGAACTTATAAGCCGGTACAGTATGTGCGAGATCGAAAACGGGTTCAGACTCGGCTGCCGCGATTACGATGAAAACGGTATGATCGTTACCTGCATATACACCCTCGACAGCGAACTTAACGTTATCTCTTCGGCGGATAATCTTCTTCCCGGAGTTATTGCGGGATCTGTCAAGTTTGACGGAGATTATGCAAGCATTACCGAAAAAGGCGGCTCGGAACCTGTCTTAGTGGTGGATGTGACAAAAAGCGTATCTGTTCAGGACGCTGCCGAGGCAGGATTTATGGCTTCATATGTCAATAAGCTCAACGACCGTCTTATGGTCGGCATCAGCGCGGCTGACGACGGTAAAGGCGGATATGATTCCCTGAAGCTGGAGCTTTACAGCTCCGACAGCGGCGAAAAGCTGAGCGAAATAGTCTTTGCGGAGCTGGGCAAAGTAAATTCTCCCGCGCTGACCGACAAAAAGGCTATGCTTGTCGATCCCGATAACTGCATTATAGGCGTTCCCGTATCGAGTGTGAACGAATTCGGCGTTAAAAACCGGTATTATGTTTTCGGCTGCGGCGAATACGGATTTACGGAAAAGGGCGTTTTTGAATACAACGACATTGACGACAGCTACCGATTTGAAAGAGCTATCGTAAACGGCGGCGAGCTTTATATCATAGGCAGCGGCAGGGTAGTTTCGGTAAGACTTTCGGATATGACTGTTATTGATACCTTTGATTTTCAGTAAGATCATATAAAAAGCTGTAATACCATAAGGCAAGGGGCAAGAAATTATTCTTTCTTGCCCCTTGCCGTTTAATTTGAGATAACTGCCGCCCCGTCACCGGCGTCCCGCAGCGGTTTGTTTGGTTATAAGAGCTTTCAGCAAACTTGTATGAAGCATTTCATCAAGGGCGATCCTTGTAAGGATCGCAAACACATATCTGTCCCCCGACTGCCTTGCCAGCGACACATAGGCGGCATATGCCCTTTGCTCTCCGTTCAGATCATGGACAAGAGCGGATATCAGATCCTCGCTGTAATCAACCATGGAGCCGTCCCAGTATTTTTCCTCCCCCGACGCGTACCAGCCGAAAATGGGTTTGCCGCCCAGCTTATGTATAAGCTCTCCGATCATGGCAAGGTGACGCATTTCCACCTTGGCAAGCTCCGAAAAGATCCTTCCGTATTCGTTGTTTGAAAATATAATGCTTTGATAGATATATTCGGAAATACTGCCGAACTCGCCGCCCGTGCCGCCGAATGCGGCGCATAGCTGCGCGGCAAAACGCTTATTCTGCGACTGTACTCTCACCTCGGGATAGGGTGAGCTGTCTGCCGTGATGATCTTATCCTTATCCATAAAAAACCTCCGCATAAAATATCTTATAAGATAATTTTATGCGGAGGAGATTTTTTTTAGACATACATACGCTTATGCAGGCTTTGTGATAATATCGCAGCTCACTGCTCCACAGCGAAAGTTATGGTGCCGCTTGACAAGGCGACCTCTTCGCCCTTGCTGCGGCGCACAAGCAATTTTCCGAAATTATCTATACCGATACAGTCGACCGTTTCGGATTCATCGTTGCGCGTTACAACTACCTTTTTTCCGATAAGTATGGAACGGCGGCGGTACTCCTCTATGAATTCCTGAGAGCATATCTTCTCAAGATGACGTTCCATGCTGTTGCATATTTCGGCGGCAAGAAGGCTTCTGTTCACGCTTTTTCCCGTTTGAATGCGTATGCTTGTGGCAACGTCCTCTATTTCCTTGGGGAATATCGTGTTGGATACGTTTATGCCGATACCTATAACGGCATATTCCAATCCCCCCTGCTCAACGTCGATAGACGCTTCGGTAAGTATACCGCAGAGCTTTTTGCCGCCCGCATATATATCGTTTACCCATTTTATACCGCACTGAAGTCCGCTTACCTTTTCTATAGCCTCCGCAACCGCCACTGCCGCACAGGAAGTAATGGTAAGAGCGTAGTCCACGGAAAGCTCCGGGCGTACAACTATGCTCATATAAAGTCCCTGGTTATTGGGAGAATGAAATTTCTTCCCCTGTCTGCCCCTTCCCGAGGTCTGCTGCTCGGAAATAACGGTATGACCGCTGACGCAGCCGAGCTGAGCAAGGCTTTTGGCAAAGCTGTTCGTTGAATCCACTGTTTTGAATATATCCATCTTTCGGCCTATATATTCCGTATCAAGGAACGAAAGAACGGCAGGCTCGTTAAGTATGTCATTGTCACTGGTAAGGCAATAGCCTCTGTTTGTTACAGCGTTTATAGTGTACCCCTCCTCGCGAAGCTGCTTTACAGCCTTCCAGACTGCGCTGCGCGTCATTCCGAGAGATACTGCGATCTTGTTTCCCGAAACGCTTCTCCCTCTGTTGGCCTCAAGTATTTCCAAAACCTTATCCTTTAAAGCCATTTTTATCATCCTTTCTTAAGTCACGCATAAATGGCACGCTGTACTTTAAGCTCCGTAGTGTTTTATTTTTACCGGGCAATTAAATTTTACCTGCCTGCTGCGGGTGATTATACTGATTTCAGGCTGAACACCTGATGCAGTTCAGTCAATTCGAATGCAGTCGAAAAACTGCATACCTATCTATTTTTATACTACCACAATTAAACAAATAAGTCAAGCAAATTTCAAACATTTTATCTATTTTTAGTATATTCAACACGCTTTTTTGGCAGTTTTGCACTATCCATGCCTGTAAATACACGATCTGACAAAAGGTAACATTATTCTTGCGGCGGCATAAAATATGTTATATCGGTGCAAAGCATAAAATTAACGAAACAGCTCGGAAAAAGATGTAAAAGGTATACTATATTACTGCAATAAGGCGTGATGCTATGGATATGATCCTTCTTGCGGCGGCGACCTCTGCCGATCTGTTTGCCGCGGTGCTTGGGATAAGGGCGTCCGGCATACGGCTGACCCTTTCCTCCGGCTTTGTCATAGCCGCCGCAGGCTCCGTTCTTCTTGGATTGTCGGCGGCTGTTTCCTCCTATGCCGACAGGCTTTTTCCGCTGGACAATGCCTTGTACATTTCAAGGGCTATACTTCTGATAATGGGACTGAATACTATTTTCGGCGACTTTATCGAAAAAGCGGGAAAAAGGCTTTTTAAGAGAAAAAACAAGCTGATCCCGTGCGCGGAGATGATGAATCACCCTGCCTGCGCCGACAAGGACAATTCCAAGACGATATCGGTTTCCGAGGGTATGGCTCTGGGACTTGCGCTTTCGGGAGATTCCGTCTTTACCGGCGTCGGCGCGGGGATAGGCGGAATGCCGCCGGTAAAGATATTTGCATTATCCCTGATATTCGGGGCGGCTGCCATAATTTCGGGAAATGCGGCGGGACGTTTTCTTTCGGATAAAAGCTCCGCCGATTTCCCCGCAGAGCGTATAGGCGGAATAATACTTATAATCCTTGCGTTTGTTTTATGACAGAATAAAAGATCCCTGCCGTATGCTCATACGGCAGGGATCGCTGTGTTCCGAAGTCTTATCTTCTGTTTATCATATTAAAGAAATCGCTGTAATCCTCATCGTAGGACGGCTTCTTTGCCGCTGCGGGCGCTGATGCGGGAGATGTATCGGCAGTTACCTTTTCCACCTCCGGAGCCGCCGTTTCTTCGGCTGCCGCAGGGATATCGTCGCTGAACGCGGAGGCTATTACGGTTATATTTATCTCATCCTTGAGGGTTTCGTCAAAGGACGTACCGAATATCATATTTACATCGGGATCGGCAGCCTCGGATATTAGCCTTGTGGCGGTGTTGATATCGCTGGCAAGCACGTCCTCGCTCATTACGATATTCACCAGCAGCCTTGTGGCGCCGGAAATGGAGGTTTCCAGCAGCGGACTTGATATGACCTGCTTTGCCGCCTCGGCAGCCTTGTCCTTTCCCGAGCCGTGACCTATCGCCATATGGGCGTAGCCTGCGTCTTTCATGGTTGTTTTTACATCGGCAAAATCAAGGTTGATATCGCCCTCGACGGTTATAAGCTCGGCTATGGATTTAACGCCTACCTTAAGGATATTATCCGCCAGTGCGAAGGATTCTTTCATTGTAAGCTCTTTTTCGGAGTTCTGCAAAAGGCGTTCATTGGGGATAACGATAAGCGAGTCCACGTGCTTTTTCAGCTCGGCGATACCGCCCTCCGCCTGCCGCATCTTGGCTTTCTGCTCAAATTCAAAGGGTTTTGTTACGACGGCGACGGTAAGTATACCCAGCTCCTGCGCTATTTCCGCCACTATGGGAGCCGCTCCCGTACCCGTGCCTCCGCCCATTCCGGCGGCGATAAAGACCATATCCGAGCCGCTGAGCGCGGCTTTGATCTCGTCCTTGTTTTCCTCCGCGCTGCTTGCGCCTATTTCCGGTTTTGCGCCCGCTCCTTTTCCGTTGGTAAGCTTAACGCCTATCTGGACCTTGGTGGGAGCCTTGGAAGAATTGAGCGCTCTTGCGTCGGTATTGACCGTTATATAGTCAACGCCCTTGATACCCTCGTCCACCATTCGGTTCACGGCGTTTCCGCCGCCGCCGCCGACGCCGACGACCTTTATTATCTCATCATAGGTATTTCTTTCGTTATCAACTATGATTGCCATTTTATTTCCTCCTGTTTTATATGTAAAAATAGATACTATCAAATTATATACATTTATATTCTATCACATATAAGTTTATTTTTCAAGTGAATTTATCAAAAAAAACGTTCTTGCACAAAAAAACGATTATTCGAATTGTTTTTTGTCCAATTCTCACAATGAAACAGGAAAATTATTCCATTGTGCGCGGAGAGCTTTCGGAGCCTTCCGAAGCGCCGCTTTCGCTTTCCTCCGCCTCCGTTTCGGCAGCCTTGGACGCTGCGATATTATCCAGATATATCTGCTCGTAGTTTTCAAGGCTTTCCTTATCGAGGAAGGAAGCCGAGCTGTTGAGGATAGTAAGCACGCCCTCCGTTCTTTCGCCGATGTTTGTTTCGATTATCTTCCTGGAAAAGTCTATTTTATATTCAATATCGCTGACTGTACCCAATTTTACGGTTATCCTGCCGTCGTATATATAGCTCAGATCGGCGTAATTTTCCACGTTTACGGCGGTTATGACCGACGACGCTTCCGGCTCCTCTTCATTGCCGCCCTTGCGCGTTTCGGAATCAAAATATTCAAGCAGCTTGCAGACTGCGCTGTACTTGTGTTCGTCCGAGGAGGTGTATATATCTCCCGGCTGAAGATCTACTCTCGGCGTAGTTCCGTAAAAATTCAGCAGACCCGCTTTCGGTTCCTCCAGTCTGTCCAGTATCTTTTTTCCGCTGCTTACAAGCAGTACGCTGCTGCCGGTGATAAAATTTGCCGCGGGCACGCTTGCCTGCACGTCGATAACGATGGTATTGGGAAAGCTGCGGGTAAGGGTCGCTTTTTCAATGTATACCAAGGCGGTTTCGATCTTTTTTCCGCAGCTTTCGGTATCCAGCCGCACCAGATTATCCCCGGGAAGTATCCCCGACGCGTCTATTATCTCGTCCACGGTGTAATTGGACGCTCCCGTGACGCGGATATTCTCCGCATTGAAGAAAACCGTGGTGGCAAGCAGTATGAATATTGCCGCTGCCGCCAAAAACACCAATATGCCCGTTACGGGATTTGTCCGTTTTCGCCTGCGGCGGTAATCTGCTGTATTTCTCAAATTTATCTGCTCCTTTGATATTTACATATCCTTATTGTTCTTGCGTCAGCTTGTATATCTTTTTATTTTTGCGCCTACCGACGAAAGGTTTTTTTCTATGCTTTCATAACCCCTGTCGATATACTCGGTGCGGCTGACGGCGGTTTCACCCTGCGCTCCCAGAGCCGCGCATACTATCGCCGCTCCTCCCCGCAGATCGGGGGCGTCGGCAGCCGCTCCGTAAAGACGGCTTACACCCGTTACCACCGCCACCTTTCCCTCCGCCTTGATGTTTGCGCCCATTCGTGTAAGAGCGTCCACGTGACGGTAGCGGTTGTCGAAAATATTCTCCACGAAAACCGTCGTACCCTCGGCGGTACACAGGGGGGACATCATAACTGCCTGAAGATCGGTGGGGAAACCCGGATATACCATTGTACGAATGGTATCTGCGGCTTTCAGGCGGTTATCTCTTCTTATATAGATATTGCTGCCGCTGCTGCGTATGTATGCGCCCATCTGCTCGAAAACGGGGATAATGGCCTCCAAATGAGCGGGACAGCAGTCTGTCACCATAAGCTCTCCGCCCGCGCAGACGGCGGCGGACAGATATGTTGCCGCGGCAATTCGGTCGGGGATTATGGCGAACGGCTCATCGGGACTGTGCAGGCTTTTGCAGCCCTCTATAACTATCCTGCCTCCGCCGTCGCCCTTGATCCTTGCGCCGCACTGCCTTAAAAAATCGGCAAGGCAGCATATTTCAGGCTCTCTTGCACTGTTGGAGATCACTGTTTCTCCCTTGGCAAGGACGGCGGCAAGCATTATATTTTCCGTTGCGCCCACCGAGGGGAAAGACAGGGAAATTTTGCACCCTGTAAGTCCTTTCGGGGCGGTACAGTTTATTATGCCGTGTTCGTCCGTTATGCTTGCCCCCATTTTTTCCAGAGCGGATATATGCATATCTATGGGTCTGGGACCCAGGTCGCAGCCTCCGGGGTAACAAAGAGTGCATTTCCCCTCTCTGCCCAGCAGCGCGCCCATGAATATAATGGAGCTTCGCATTGAGCGCATAAGCTCCGCGCTTATTTCCGTGCTGTCAAGAACCGAACAGTCGGCGGTCATATCGTTTCCCGAAGCGGTTACCCTTGCACCCAGACCTGTAAGTATCCTTGCCGCGCCGTACCTGTCGGTTATAAGGGGACAGTTTGCCAGCCGTATCTCCTCTTTGCAGAGGGTGCAGGCGGCAAGCACAGGCAGCACGGCGTTTTTTGCACCCTGAGTTTTCAGTTCTCCGGACAGCTTTTTTCCTCCGTCTATCACCAGCTTCTGCATTTCCCGACGCTCCCTTTAAGGTATTTGCCCGCATTGAGGGCATACCCTATAGTATGCGTTTCGGGAAATAAGGTGCGGCGGAAAACGGCGTCCGTCAGCTTTGCGGTTCTTTCTCCATAGCCTCCCGCAGCGCCGACCATATTCTTTCCGGAGTGTCCGTTATGCACTGCCCGTGAGCCTTTTTCGCAAGGTCGTTCAGCTCGTCGGGAGCGTCGCAGAAGCGCTTCACCTTTGATATGATAAGCTCGTCGGTCAGATCCTTTTGCTCTATAACAACTGCCGCACCCGCATTGCCCAGCACCGCTGCGTTGTGGTACTGATGATTTCCCGCCACAACGGGAGATGGGATAAGTATGGACGCTCTGCCTACAGCTTCAAGCTCGCTTATGGCGGACGCTCCGCTGCGGCAGATTATCAGGTCGGCGGCGGCTGTGCATACGTCCATATTATGGATATATTCGCATATTTTAAGATCGGGATCGTTTTCGGGGTCTATGCCCGCTTCTCTGAGCCTGTCGGGGAATGTGTCCCTGCCCATTTTTCCGTAGCTGTGGATATGGGTAACGGGGATATTGTTCTCCTTTTCCCATTTTATAAGTGCGGCTGCGCTGTCGTTTATAGCCCCCGCACCCAGACTTCCTCCCCAGGAGAATATGCACAGTTTGTCCGGGTCGAGTCCCAGCTCCTTCTTTGCCTCCGTCCTTGGCAGTGCGGAGGAGCTGAAGCCTTTTCTCACGGGAAGTCCCGTTTTGACGTATTTTACATGGCTGTCAAGGTACTGTGCCGCCTCCTCCATCGTGAGCATTACCCTGTTTACTCTTTTGGAAAGTATCCTTGTGGTAACGCCCGGGTAGGCGTTCTGCTCGTGTATGGCGGTGGGTATGCCCAGATGGGCAGCCTCCAGCACCACAGGTCCGCTTACGTACCCTCCCGTGCCTATGACTATATCCGGCTCAAATCCCTTGATTATCTTTTTAGCCGTATGCCCCGCCGTTGTAAGGTACGCGGCGGCTTTAATATTTCTGACGATATTTTTCGGGGTGATCTTTCTTTGAAATCCGCTTACCTTTATGGGCGCAAAAGGGATATTTTCCATTGGAACAAGCTTTGATTCCATTCCGTTGGGCGTTCCCGCATAAAGGAACTCCGCGTCGGGGCAGCGGTCCTTAATTATGGATATAATGGCGAGAGCGGGGTTGATATGACCTGCCGTTCCTCCGCCTGCAAGGAGAACTTTCATATTATTCGATCCTTTCGATTATCTGCTTGAATTATCGGGGTTGGTCTTTCCCGTTCTTAAACGGTTCTTTGCCGACTGTATCTGCTTAAGCTCCGCTTCCTCGGCGGCGTTTGACGAATCGGCTCTGCCCTTTCGGGGCATGGACTGCCGCGAAACGTTCAGGACTATCCCCATTTGCGCAAGCTGCATTACAAGAGCCGAGCCGCCGTAGCTGAAAAACGGCAGCGATATTCCCGTATTGGGTATGGTGTTCGTCACCACGGCAATGTTGAGCAGAGCCTGCACGCCTATCTGTATAACAAGTCCCGACGCCAGCAGCATTCCGTATTTATCGGGGGCGTTTTCGGCTATGGAAAAACCCTTGAATATGAGCATGAGGAAAAGTATCAGCACCACCGACGCTCCCACAAAGCCAAGCTCCTCGCAGACTATGGCAAAGATAAAGTCGTTCTTCGACTCGGGCAGATACAGGAATTTCTGTCTTGAATTCCCCAGTCCCAGTCCGAAAACTCCTCCCGAGCCTATGGCTATAAGGGAATTTCTTGTCTGCCAGGTATCTACGTTTATATCCGGATCGAAGGTGTACAGCCAGCCGTATATTCTGTCGCTTATATAGCTGAATTTGTCCGACTGCATAAGCAGATATATCAGTCCTGCCATCGACGCCGCTCCCGTGATGCACAGGGGTATGAAATATTTCAAGTTGGCTCCTCCCACAAACATCATTGCAAGTCCTATGCAGCATACGATTATCGTTCCGGACAGATGTCTTTGCCACATCGTAAGGAACGCTACTCCGCCGATTATGGAAATGTAGGGAAGTATGCCGTAACGGAAGGTATCCTTGTTTCTGTGATTGGACGCCATCATGTGGGCAAACAGCAGTATCATTGCCAGTTTCATAGGCTCCGACGGCTGAAAGCTGAGGCTGCCTATTTTCAGCCATCTTTCCGCCTCCGCCTGGCTGCTTGAAAATTGGGGCAGATGAAGTATGAGCATGAGAAAAACGCACAGACCGAAAAATCCGAAGGTTATTGCGGGGTGCTTGAATATGTGATAATCAAAAAACGGACTTGCAAGGAATATCATGGCGATCATGCCTATCCCCGCCATCATAAGCTGGCGCTTGAAATAATAGTCGGGAGAAAGATCCTCGCTTATCGCCCAGGCGTAGCTTGAGGAATACATCATTATCAGTCCGAACACCAGAAGCACAAGTATCAGTATAAGAAAGGGGATATCTATTTCGCCCACGCGTATATTTTCCAGATAGCTGCTTTTGGGCATAAGGAACTTGAACATGGTCTTATTGTTGCTCAAACGCTTTTGCTTTTTGGGACGGGGCTGCTTTTTTCCCGCCGTCCTTGTCTGATTTTGCGGCATAAATATCTCTCCTTTCATATCGGTATTGTTTTCGGTATCGGAACGATACCGCCAGACGGCGCAGGCGGCCGCGGATCAGCAGTACAGATTATACAGCACGCAGCCAAGTATCCCGAACGCCAGTCCGAAAAGGGAAAATGTGATAACTATCTTGTACTCCGAAAATCCGCACATCTCAAAATGATGATGTATGGGCGACATCTTGAAAACTCTCTTGCCCGTTGTCTTGAAGCTGATCACCTGTATCACCACAGACAGAGCCTCCAGTATATATACTATGGCGATCAGCGCCAGCAGCAGATGCTGATGTGTGATAAAACCCATTGCGCACACGCTGCCGCCCAGGAACATTGAGCCGGTATCTCCCATGAACACCTTGGCGGGGTTCAGATTCCATACGAGAAAACCCATACAGCCTCCTGCCAGAGCCGAGGCGAAAAGGGAATATTCAGCCATTCCCGCCGAGGAGAATATCACCATGTAGCATATGCAGAACACCGCGGTGACTGTGCCGCAAAGTCCGTCCACGCCGTCGGTAAGGTTTACGGCATTGGTCAGATAGATAAGGTAAAGTATCATTATGGGATAGTAGAATATGCCGAAATCCACGTCCCCTATGAAAGGAAAAGCTATTGCCGTTGAGGTGTCCCCCAGCAGACGCAGAGCGCACAGGAACGCCGCCGACAGCGCAAGCTGCATTATCATTTTCTGCTTGGCTTTAAGTCCGAGATTTTGTTTTTTGACCGATTTTATGTAATCGTCGATAAACCCTATGACCCCGTTGAGCAGCGCGAATGCCAGTCCCGCCAGCAGCTTCAGTCTGCCGCTGCCGTCGGACGGGGTATAGAGGCACAGTCCCGCAGCGCAGGCGATAAGCGTACCCAATATGAACATAAAACCTCCCATAAGAGGAGTTCCGTTCTTGCTTTTCTGCCACGCGGGACCTTTTTCGTATATTGTTGCGCCGAAATGCAGTTTCTTGAGTATCGGTATGATAAACAGTCCCGACGCCGCTGCCGCCGCAAAGGCTATTACCGCTGCGGCAATATTTATTCCGTAAGGCATTCTTTTCTCCGATCTGCGGCTTTTCCAATATTATACCAAACGCTTCTGTCGCATTTTGGAGATCAAAAGGAAAAGCGCATTAATTTTTTTGATTTTGCCGCGGCTTAAGGTTTTTACGGCAGATCGCCGCAATACCGGCAGGCGTTCAGGATATCCTCCATGTGAACTCCTCTGCTTGCCTTGAAAAGTACCGCGTCGCCCGGCTTTAGCTGAGCCTTCAGAAAAGCGGCGATCTCGTCTTTATCCTTTGAGGTATAGCACCATGTACCGCTTTCATCCGCTCCCGCGGCAATATAAGCCGCCTTTTCACCGAAGCATACCAGCAGATCCACGCCCTTTTCTGCGGCATATCTGCCGACCTCGCGGTGAAGCTCGTCGGAGCGTTCGCCCAGCTCCAGCATATCTCCCAATACTGCGGCGCGTCTGCCCGACTTTTCGGGGATTATGCCGCACAGCACGTCGATCGCCGCTTTCATGGAATCGGGGGCTGCGTTGTAGCAGTCCACCACAAAGGTTTTTCCTCCGCAGTGTTCTATATGCTGCCGAAGTCCGTCCAAGCGGAAATTTCCCAGGGTGGCTGCGGCTTTTTCTCCGCTGCACCCCGCCTCGGCTGCAGCAGCATAGGCAAGAAGCGCGTCCGTTACATTATGAACTCCCGTACAAGGCAGCGTTATCCTGTTTCCCTTCACGGAAAACGAGATACTCTCCGCAGCTTCCGTAATATCCTCAGCCGTATAGTCGCAGCCTTTATTTTTAACGCCGCATGTTATGACCCTGCGTCCGTCAAGCGTATCCTTCAAAGGCAGCAGCAGAGGATCGTCCCCGTTGATTATAAGAGGAGCTTTTTCCTTAGCGCCCTTTAATATTTCAAGCTTCGCCTGCAATATTCCCTGCTGAGAGCCGAGATTTTCCGCATGGGACCAGCCTATATTTGTAATAACGGCAATATCGGGAGCGGCGGTCTTGGAAAGCCGCTCTATTTCACCGAAATGGGACATACCCATTTCTATCGCCGCAGCCTTGTGCCCGTTTGTCAGCTTCAGCAGGGTAAAAGGCATTCCCACGTGATTGTTAAGATTGCCTTGTGTTTTAAGGGTATTATATTCCGACCCCAAGGCAAGAGCGGTCATTTCCTTGACGGTGGTTTTGCCCACGCTGCCCGTTATGCCCGCAAGCTTTATGTCAAATCTGCTTCTGTATTCGGCGGCGATATCCAGAATGGCTTTATAGGTGTCCTTTACAACTACGCAGGGGATATTTTCCGCCGCCCGCTCGGTAATGCAGACCGCCGCTCCCAGCTCGTATGCTTTCCGCACAAAATCATGTCCGTCGAACTTTTCCCCCTTGAATGCGATAAACGCCGAGCCGGAGGTCATCGTCCTTGTGTCGCTGCTTATGCCCGCCGCTTTTATCCTTACCGAGCCGTCGGGGATATTGATACATTTTCCGCCGCATATCTCCGCTATTTCGTCTATTGTCATAAATTCCCTGTCAAGTCTGTCCAAAGCCTCCCTGCATATCTCTCTTTCGTCAAAATGAATGTGAACGCCTCCCGGCAGTATCTGATAATCCTCATGTCCCTTTCCCGCAAGCACCAGTATATCCCCTCTGCGGGCGATGCTTACACTGCGGAATATAGCCTCTCTGCGGTCTGTTATCCTTTCATAGGGAACGTCGGGAAAATCGGAAAGTCCCGCAGTTATCTCGTCTATTATGGAATCGGGATCCTCGTTGCGGGGATTGTCCGAGGTTATTATCAGCAGATCCGCATATTTTGCCGCAGCCTTTGCCATTAGGGGGCGTTTTGTACGGTCGCGGTCGCCGCCGCAGCCGAACAGGCAGATAAGCCTGCCTCCCTCGGGGACTGTTTCCTTAATGCAGGGCAGCATATTTTCCAGTGCGTCCGCCGAATGAGCGTAATCGCAGATTATGCGGAAATCCCGTCCCGTGGGGATAAGCTCGCATCTGCCGCGAACGCCCTTGAATTCCTTTAATGCCTGTACGATCTTATCCTTGCCGACGCCGAGATGAACGCAGACCGATACTGCCGCCTGTGCGTTGGCTATATTGTAGCCGCCTATCATATTCACGGAAACGGTGATATCTCCCGTTTTGCCGCGCAGAACAAAATCCGTTCCCATATCCGTATGTTTAACGCCGTCTGCGTTGATATCTCCGTTTCCTTTAAGGCTCAAGGTGAATTTTTCGCAGTTTATCTCCCCGGCAAGCCTCCGTCCGCTGCCGTCGTCGATGTTTATAAAGGCTGTCCGGCAGTGGTCGGTAAAAAGCAGCTTCTTTGCAAGGTAATAGTTTTCCATTGTTTTATGGTAATCAAGGTGATCTCCCGTGAGATTGGTAAACACGGCGCAGTCGAATACTGCGGGGCCTATCCTGTTCTGATCCAGAGCAAAGGACGACACCTCCATAACGCAGTATTTGCAGCCTTTTTCCAGCATCAGCCGAAAAACACCGTACAGCTCGCCCGCCTTGGGCGTAGTGGGAGTGGTTTCGTCCCTTTCCACAGCCTCTTCCCCCGCGAACGTACCCGCAGTGCCGATAAGACCGGTTTTATTTCCCGCAAAGGAAAGTATCCCGTGAATAAGAGAAGCTGTAGTCGTTTTTCCGTTGGTACCCGTTATTCCTATGAGTATAAGCTCCCTTTCGGGGTGATCGTACCATGCTGCGGTGAGCAGTCCGAAAAATTTCCTTGAATTTTTAACGACTATCTCGTCGCCGCCCAGACCGAGGCTCCGTTCGCAGACTACCGCAGCCGCTCCCTTTTTCAGCATATCCTCCGCCGCAGTATGACCGTCGAACGAGCCGCCCTTTACGCAGACGAATATGCTGCCCTTTTTGACGCTGCGGGTGTCGTCGGTGACGCCCGTGATCTCTCTGTCCGCCCCGCCGAAGCTGTACTCTGCGGAGCTTCCCGCGTCCTCAAGAAGTGCCGAAAGCTGTTTTTTTATCTCTTTCATAGCTTACCTTTCCTACACGTGCAAAGGGTATGCCCTTTGCTTCTATATCTGTTTATATAATACGGATCTATCCCTCGTCCTTTACGCGGAACGATACCTCGACTATCGTGCCTGCGGGAACCTCCGTACCCGCCTCGCAGCTTTGGGAATATGCCACCGCTCCCGAATGCTCGGTAGCTCCGTCGGCGGCTTTGAAGTTTATGTTTGCCGACGCAAGGATATTGTTTGCGTCCGACGGCGAATATCCGATAACGTTCGGAACTATGGCTGTTTCCTGGGTGTAATTTTCCTCGGTATAGAGTACCACCGTTCCGTTTCGCGGGATAGATGAAGAACGGGAAGGCACCTGCGCCACGACCGCTGCACCCTCGCCGACGATATGGCACTGAAGCTCCAGCGCTTCAAGGGTATTTCTTGCAGCTTCGATATCCTGCCCCTCCACGCTGGGGACGGTCACGTCCAAAGCGGCAAGCTCGTCGTCGGTATATTCGGGGTAATATCCCAAATGAGGAAGAGCGTCCTTAAGTATCGCCGATACCACGGGAGCCGCCACAACGCTTCCGTAATATACGTGCGCTCCGTTATGATCCTTTCCGAACGGTTCGTCTACCATTACGAGCACAAGTATTTCCGGATCGTCGGCGGGCGCAAAGCCCACATAGGAGGATACGTAGTAATCGTCCCTGTCCTCATGCCTGTTTTTATCCAGCTTCTGGGACGTTCCGGATTTTCCGCCTATCCTGTAGCCTTTTATATACGCGTTTGTTCCGCCCTTGTTGTTTACTACCGTTTCAAGCACCTGCCGCATTATTGCGGAGGTTTCCTCCGATATCACCTGGCGGCGTATGGTCTTATCCTTTGATTCTATAACGTTGCCGTTCGTATCCACTATCTTGCTGACAACATATGGCTGCAGCAGATAGCCGCCGTTTATCACTGCGGCGTAAGCTGTTATCATCTGAATAGGCGTAACTGTGTTTGACTGACCGAAAGAGCATGAAGCAAGCTCCATTTTTCCCATATTTTCCTGAGAAACGTACAGTCCCGCCGACTCGCCGGGCAGGTCTATGCCGGTAGGCTCGGTAAAGCCGTAGGCTCTGAAATACTGACAGAACTTCTCTATTCCCAGCCTCTGCCCTATCTGAATAAAAGCGGGGTTGCATGAGTTCGTCATGGCGGTGGTAAAATCCTGTGTGCCGTGGGAACCCGAAGTCCAGCAATGTATAGGCGGCTCGCCCTGTACCACCACTATATCGCCGCTGCAGTTAAAGGTAGACTGAAGGCTTACCACCTTTTCCTCCAGCGCGGACGATCCCGTTACCACCTTGAATACGGAGCCCGGCTCGTATATCTCGGTTATAGCCTTGTTTTTCCACTGCTTTTCCCTAAGCTCCGCGTATTTTTCGTTATACTCGTCCTCGTTCTCCGTGGTTTCCGCCAGCTTGGCAAGAACGTCCCTGTCCTTTTGGGAATATATGGAGTTGCGGTCGTTAAGATCGTACCCGGGAACGCTTGCCATAGCCAGCACCGCTCCCGTTTTTGCGTTCATGATTATGGCGCAGGCGCGGTTGTCCACGTTATTCTGCTCAACGCATTTTTCAAGCTCCCGTTCGCAGTAATACTGAAGAGTGGAGTCGATGGTAAGATACAGGGAATTGCCGTCCTTGGCGGCGTAGATCTTGTCGTTTTTGTAGGGCATTTCATTTCCCTGAGCGTCGTTGGCGGAAATTATCTTTCCGTCCACTCCCGCAAGGTAATCGTTATAATATGCCTCTACGCCGTAAACGCCGTCGCCCTCGTAATTGGTAAAACCTATTACCGCTGCGGCCATATTGCCCTGGGGATAATATCTTTTCGTGTCCTCCTCGGTATCTATCAGATTTCTCGGAAGCTCCGCCTCGGTGCAGCGGGTGAAGATATCCGTCACGATATTTTTTTCCACCTTTGCGGACACCTTATAATATTTCTTGTGCTTGGTTTCCTCGCTTCTGAATACGTTTACGATCTCGTTATAGTCCTCTCCCAGCTCCTCGCTGAGGATCTTGGCTATATCCATGCTTTTCTGCTCTTTTTTTTCCTCGGAATAATCGGCGTTGTCCGATATGGCGCTGGGGTTCATTATTACATTATACACCGTTGCCGACTGAGCGAGTATTTTTCCCGAGGAATCGTATATGCTTCCTCTGTGAGCTTCCACCGTGGTACTGCCGAACTGAGTGTCGTTTGCCATGGCGGCGTATTTGTCGTGTTCCGTCACCGAGGTCTTGAAAAGCTGCACAAACAGCGCTGCGGACACTATAAGCACTGCGGCGTTCGCCGTTATCCCCAGGCGGTTTTTCATCTGCTTGGTTGGCTGATATGATGGCATTTTTTATGACCTATCCTTTCCGGTTGTTCAATTGGCATTAAACAGGGCAACAACGCATGAGACGCCATTGCAAGCTGTCCCATGCGTTCGGTATTACTATATGATATTTTATTAACCCATAAGGTATTCCACAAAACTGTTGAAGCCGTTCTTTATTTTTGTAAAAATATTTGCACTGCCCTCGGAAATTTCCACCTTATTGCCGCTTTCAAGGGTCACATATTCGATCTGGGCGTTGCCGAGCTTCTGCATTCCCAGAATATTTTCCGCATAATCCTCCACTGCCTTCTGAGAGCTTTTTTGCTCTATCCTTGTTATCATGCTGCTGTTTTCCTGCTCAAGCGTTTTCACCAGAGCCTCCTCGCTGACAATAGCCGCGTGTACCGCAGCAATGTCCGCTTTCGAGTTTATGCACAGCGACAGCATCGCGCCCGCCGCGATTATAAGCAGCACGAGCATGGGAGCGGCTATTACCGCCCGATTCTGCCTCGGCGCTCTGCGCGCTTTTATATTTTCTCTCGCCATTGACCTTTCGGCGTATTCCTCGTAGCTTTCAAGATCGTAAGCAAGATTGCTTTTTCTGTATGCCATATTTACCCGTCCTTTCTTTTTTGAAGCCGCCGGCTTCTCTCTATCCGTTTTCCTGCGGTTGCGGTTATAATTTCTCTATTATCCTCAGCTTTGCGCTGCGACTTCTCGGATTGCGTTCAAGCTCTTCTTCGCCTGCCGAAACCGGTTTTCTGTTTATCTGCTTTGCTTTCGGAGTATTCCCGCACACGCACACCGGAAAATCCGGAGGGCAGGTGCAGCCCCTGCACCACGAAGCGAACCTCTGCTTGACTATTCTGTCCTCTAAGGAGTGAAAGGTTATCACGCAAAGTCTTCCGCCCGTTTTCAGCAGCTCAAAGCTGCCGTCGAGAGCTTTGTCAAGATGGTCAAGCTCGTTGTTTACGGCGATGCGCACCGCCTGAAAGGTCTTTTTGCAGGGATTTTTTTCACGCCTAAACTTGGCGGGTATACTTTCTCTTACGATATCCGCAAGCTCCTCCGTGGTTTCAAGCGGCTTTTCCTCTCTTTTTCGGATAATGCCGTCGGCTATTCTCGGAGCGAATTTTTCCTCGCCGTACTCGTAAAGTATTTTAACAAGACTTTCCCTTGAATAGGTATTGACGATATCTCCGGCGCTTATCCCGCTTTTCGACATTCTCATGTCCAGCGGCGCGCTGCTGTGATAGGAAAATCCTCTTTCCGGAGAATCGAGCTGATAGGACGATACGCCCAGATCGAGAAGTATGCCGTCGGCAGCCTTTATGCCGTTTTCCGCGGCGATCTCCGCTATATCCGAATAATTGCCCGAAACCACCCTTGCGGGATAATTTTTCAGTCTTTCGGAAGCGGCGTTTACCGCGTCGGGGTCACGGTCTATCCCCAGAAGCGTTCCCTTGTCAAGGCGCCCCGCTATCTCACGGGAATGCCCCGCTCCTCCGCAGGTGCCGTCTATATAGATCCCGTCCGGCTTTATGTCAAGTCCCTCGATGCACTCGTCCAACAGAACCGGTATGTGAAAAAATTCCATATGCTGTATATTTTCCTTTATATCAAAAAGCAAGCGTATCGAGAGCCGCCGAAAGCTCCTCGTCGGTAAATCTGCTGTTTGCCGCCTCGTAACGGGCGGTGTCCCATATCTCCGCGCGGTTGAGGTTTCCTATAACGGTCACGTCGTGGTCAAGTCCCGCGTGTTCTCTTAAATTCTGCGGGATAAGTATTCTTCCCTGCTTGTCCGCTTCGGCGGCAACGGCGTTGGCAGCGTATTTTCTGATAGCCTGCTTTGCAACGGGACCCGAAAGAGTCCTGAGCTGATCGGTGAACCTTTCCCATTCCTCGTTGGAATACACATAGAGGCAGCCCTCAAGACCGATGGTAATGACAAAGCTTGCGCCCAACTGTTCCCTGATCTTGCTGGGGAACGCCATTCTGCCTTTTGCGTCCATATTGTGGTTATATGTGCCCATCAGCGGAGCGTGCATTGTCATCAGTCCTTTCCTTGAGATTTTCGAAACGCGGTATTCAACAGCTCATTCAACAGCCTGTTGAATTTCACCACTTTTCACCACCATGTGGAGATGTTTCACCACCATGCTATAATTATACACCATCTGTAACCAAATTGCAACCTTTACAGCCAAACTTATTAAACAGATATATAAAGAATTTTACTCCCATTTTTTAAGCATTTTGACTAAAAAACCATATCAAATTGTATAATCTCAACGTTTTTTGCGTTCTGTATAATTATTTCCGTCAAAAACGAAACCTATGTTCGGTGGTGAAGAGTGGTGAAATGTTTTTACCGATTTGTAATTTATGAAACCGAAATGTAAAAAATCCTCCCGAAAAAAAGAGAAAACTGCCGGTCGGCTCAAAGCGTACCGATACGCAGACCGGCAATAAATTTTATCCAAATCTTTGCGTTATGATAGATTTTTTGAAAAAATTATACTTTTTTAACAAATCTTTTCAAAAATTGCCAGCAATTTTCTTGAAAACTGTGCATAATATCTATTGAAAAAAGTCGTCATGCTTGCTATAATAGAAAGTATAAGCAGCAACAGCGCAGACTTAATTTACTGCGCTGCTCGATCAATAAGATATAAACCCTTATGTGTATTGTGAAAAGGAAGGATAATCTGATGTTAAACGCTATCGGTTCAAAAATAGATCTTTCGGTTCCCGGCGGAGAGTGCGGTTATTACGAAACGGTAGCCGATCTGCTCGACAGCGAGGTCGTGCAGCAGATGCGGCAGTATATGCACCACGGTCACACGACCTGCTTTCAGCACTGTCTGAACGTTTCTTATTATAACTACATTTTCTGCAAGCTGCTCTCTCTCGACGCACGGGCGGGGGCAAGAGCGGGTCTGCTCCACGATCTTTTCCTGTACGACTGGCACGAGTATGTAAAGGGCAAGGGTCAGAAGTTCCACGGCTGGACTCATGCGGGAACGGCGCTTGCGAATGTGCGGAAATATTTCGAGATCACTCCCATGGAAGCGGATATTATCCAGAAGCATATGTTCCCCATGAACATTGCCCTGCCGAAATACAAGGAAACCGTGGTCATCATCTGCGTTGACAAGATGTGCGGCGCGTGGGAGGTAATGGCGCACTGGGGTTATCTTGTATCAAGGCTCGCAACTCTTCCCTCACGCACCTATAACAGGTATAAGGAGCGCAAGGCGGGATAAAGCGTGAATTAAAAAATCAAGGCGCGGAACCGGCGTAAACTGCGGTTCCGCGCCTTTTTCAAAGCATACTGCGGCAAAAAACAACCGGCGGCTGTCTGACCGCCGGTTGTTTTTATATCCGCATATCAAAGCTCCCGCAGACCCTGCGCCGAAGCTCTTGTTACTTGGTAAGCCTCCAGATGTTCTTTGCGTATTCGTCCACAGCTCTGTCGGCGGAGAATACTCCCGCTCCCGCTATGTTGTGCAGCGACATCTGATTCCACTTGGTCTTGTCCTTGTAGCACTCGGAAATATATTGCTGAGCTGACTGGTACGCGTCAAAATCCGCAAGCACCATGTAAGGATCCTTGTATTTGAGCGCGTTTGCCACCTCTTCAAAGGTGCAGCCGTTGATACCGCTGTACATCTTGTCGAGAGCCTTTTTGATAACCGCGTTGTTATTGACGTATTCCTCGGGATTGTAACCCTGCGCCTTCTTTGCAAGGACCTCTTCCGTGGTCATTCCGAAGATGAATATGTTGTTCTTGCCCACCTGCTCCTTGATCTCAACGTTTGCTCCGTCAAGAGTTCCCAGAGTAAGCGCGCCGTTGAGCATCAGCTTCATATTGCCCGTTCCGGAGGCTTCCGTTCCCGCAAGAGATATCTGCTCGGACACCTCCGCCGCAGGCATAAGCAGCTCGGAAAGAGTTACCCGGTAATCCTCGAGGAAGAACACCTGAAGCTTCTTGTTCACGGCGGGATTGTTCCTTATCTCCTCGCCCAGCGCCCATATCATCTTGATTATCTGCTTTGCAAGGTAATATCCGGGAGCCGCCTTTGCCGCAAAGATATATGTCTTTGGCTGGTACTCCATATCGGGATTTTCAAGCAGGGCGTTGTACTCCGCGATGATATTCAGAGCGTTGAGGTTCTGTCTTTTGTACTCGTGAAGACGCTTTACCTGAACGTCGAATACCGCGTCGGAATTGAGCTGAACGCCGAAATTCTGCTTAACGTACTTGGTAAATCTTGTCTTGTTTTCCTGCTTTATCTTTGCAAGGCGGTCAAGAACCTTTTTATCGCTGTCAAACTTTGAAAACTGCGACAGCTCGGCGGCGTTTTTCTTAAATTCGGGTCCGATGGTATCCTCCAGCAGCTTTGTAAGTCCGGGGTTGGACTGGAGAAGCCATCTTCTGTAGGCGATACCGTTGGTTACGTTCTGGAACTTGTGAGGAGTATAGCTGTATTCGTTTGCGAAAACGTCCGTCTTGATTATCTCGGAATGGAGCTTGGATACGCCGTTTACGGAATGCGCGGCGCACACGCACAGCAGAGCCATGTGGATCTGATTGTTCTGTACGATGGACATTCTGCTCACCTTGCCGCTGTCGCCCGTTCTCTCCATTATCTCCTCGCAGTAACGGCGGTTTATCTCGCAGATGATGTCGAAGATACGGGGAGTTATCCTGCGGACAAGATTAACGTCCCACTTCTCCAGAGCCTCCGCCATTACGGTGTGGTTGGTGTATGCAAAGGTGTTTGTTACTATATACCAGCTCTTTTCCCAGCTATAGCCGCAGTCGTCGAGGAGAATGCGCATAAGCTCGGGGATAGCGAGAGTGGGGTGAGTATCGTTGATGTGAATGGCTACCTTTTCATGGAGATTTTCCATAGTGCCGTAAACAGCCACGTGGCGGTTGGTGATATCGCCCACGGAAGCCGCGCACATGAAGTACTGCTGACGGTAGCGCAGGCTTTTGCCCTCAAGATGGTTGTCGTTGGGATAAAGCACCTTGGATATAGCCTGTGCCACGGTATTCTGGCTGAGAGCCTTTGCGTAATCTCCCTGATTGAACATGGACATATCAAAGGAAGGAGCTTGAGCCGTCCACAGTCTGAGCACGGAAACGCCCTCCCCGTCGTATCCGGGAACGTACATATCGTAGGGAACGGCAACGACGGTGCTGTAATTCTCATGAGAAACGTGATGATACTGCTGATCCCAGTATTCCTGAAGCTCTCCGTCAAAATGCACTTCTATTGCCTTGTCCTTTTTGGGAACGAGCCATGCGTCGCCGCCGGGGAGCCAGTTGTCGGGAAGCTCCGTCTGCCAGCCGTCCTCTATCTTCTGCTTGAAAATGCCGTACTCATACAAAATGGAATAACCCATTGCGGGGTAGCCGTCCGTTGCAAGGCCGTCCAGATAGCAGGCGGCAAGACGTCCCAGACCTCCGTTGCCAAGACCGGCGTCAGGCTCGTAGTCGTATATCCTCTCGATGTTCACGTCCCATTTTTTAAGGATATCGCCTACCATATCGTTTATCCCCAGATTGTAAAGGCTGGTTTTAAGCGAACGTCCCATAAGGAACTCCATGGAAAGGTAGTATATTTCTTTTCTGCCCTTTGAATGGGTCTGATTTCTGAACTTTCTTCTTTTGCCTCTGAGAATTTCCACAACAACTGCGGAAAGCGCTTTGTAGATCTGATTATCCGAAGCGTCTATTGGCGTTACATTGTACTCGACTTGAAGATTTCGGCGAAGCTTTTCTTCAAAATCCTCCTTATTGATGATAGGCGTCATTTGTGATATCTCCTCATTTCTCCGATATTTTCTGCCGTGCTGCGCGCGGCAATAATATTAACAAAATTTTACAGGCGAAAAACTGCCTAAAAACATTATAAAATATATGTGCAGTTTTTTCAATAGGTATATTTAACAAATATTCGGTAAACATTTCTAACTTAACTGTAGCAATTAGGGCGCGGCGCCCGATAATATTATGCGCGCCGTTTTCGGGATTATTTCCGATTATGCCGTTCGTTTGCCGATTTCCGCGTATCTTTCCGCAAGGCTGATTTTTGTATAATATTTTGTGCGAAAAAGTGATAAATTTTCACTGGACAAAAGAAAAAAAAACGTGTATAATGTATATTAATCATATATTTTTACGGATATGTAAACCTCCCGTGCGTTCACATTCCGTAAAGATCAGCCAGCTATTCTGAAAGGATCGGTTATTTGATATGTATCTTTGTAAACTGCGCACCGCTGTCGTTTCCTCTGATAACACCGTACAAAACGCCGTTTCCGGCGCAGCTCTGCCCGAAGACTGCGAATGCGTTTTCAAAACGGTATCCTCCGCGGAGGATGCGGAAACGGGCGGCGGAAGCATTCTTATTATCGACAATAACGCGGATATGCTTGAAAGCGCCCGCTCTTCCGGAGCGGAATATATTGCTCTTATCATACCGGCTTCCGCAGCCGCAAAGCTCAGCGAGGAACAGCTCGGTACGGCATACAGCCTGTGGTCCATGCCCGACGAAGACGTTCACAATACCGCGCTGCTGAAATTTTATATGTCGCGGCTTATTGACGATATAAAGAGCAGATTTGACGCAGACAGGCTCAAGGTATGCTTCGACACGGCGTTTGACAGCGTTCCCGACCTTGTCTGGTTCAAGGATCTTGCGGGGGCGCACCTTATGGTAAACTCCGGCTTCTGCGGCGCGGTGGAGAAAACCAAGGAGCAGATATACAAAAAAGGTCATTACTATATATGGGATATACCCAAGGAGGAGTATGAGCAGGGCGATTATGTCTGTCTTGAATCGGAGGAGGTAGTCATACGCGCGGGTCAGACCTGTCTTTTTGACGAAAAAGTCAAGACAAAAAGCGGCATGAGGCAGTTCAAGACCTATAAATCTCCCCTTATCGACAAGTACGGCGAGTGCTTCGGCACCTGCGGCGTAGCAAAGGACGTTACGGATCTGCACAACATCAACAACGAGCTGCAAATAGTACTTGAAAGTATGCCTTTCGCGGTAATGGTAGAGGATTTCAGAGGAATTACCGTAAGCTGCAATTCAAAATTCAGCGAATTTTTCCCCGACAGCGCGGGAATGGTGGGGCAAAGCTGCACCGAATGGAAGCACTCCGTGCTTGACGGCGGTATCCTGCTCAAAAACGGTTCCGTCGAGGTAACCGCCAACTCGGAGGAGGGGGAACGCATACTCGTATTCAGCGAGGAACCCATTACCGACATTTTCCATGAGCAGATAGGCGTTGTGAACATTTTCCGCGACGTTACCCTTGAAAGCAATTATCAGAAGCAGACCATACGCATGGCGAACACCGATTTCCTCACCGCGCTCAACAACCGCAGAAGCCTGTTCTCCTTTGTCAACAGGCAGAAGAACGTTCCCGAGCTTTCCGCTGTAATGATAGACCTTGACAATTTCAAGGCGGTAAACGACGCCTGCGGTCATCAGATGGGCGATTATGCGCTTATGGAAACCGCAAGGATACTTAAAGCCTGCTTCCCCGATGATTTTATTGCAAGAATGGGCGGCGACGAGTTTCTTGTTATCATCACAAGGGAATGCAGCAAGGAGGACGTTAAAGAGAACGCGGAAAATCTGCTCTCTCAGCTCAACGGCTATTTCGGCAGCCGTCCGGAATTCAACGGAATGTCAGCCAGCATAGGCGTTTCTCATTCCACCGCCATCGACGGAGAACACGACGTGGAAAAGCTCATACACATGAGCGACAGTGCAATGTACGAAGCGAAAAACTCCGGCAAGGGCAGGTGCTGCGTAAGCCTGTGACAATACATAATTCGCCTAAGAGCCTGTTCAGAATCTCCCCGCGCACAGTCTTTCGGCAAATTTTGCCGCTGACTGCGTTAAAAATACTTGCCATACGGCAAGTATGCCTGCGGATTTTTGCCTTGTCATCGGCAAAATTATGCTCGAAATCCCGCACACGCGGAGAATCTGAACAGGCTCTAAAGCAAACAAATTATCCCGCCAAGGCAGGAAAGCTTGCCTTGACGGGATAATTTTAATTATATTTCCTTTTTATCTTTTTGGATGTGGTCTTTTCAAATTCGGTATCTCTTATCTTCAGCTTTCTTATGGTTTTTGACGACGATACCGTGCCGTTTATTTTGGCGATCACCCTCTCCAGCTCCGTTTTTACCTCTTCTGCGGACATATTCGCTGCAAGCTCGGGATTCGGGAAAATTTCCGCCGTGATAACGCTGTCCTCGGCATATACCAGGACTTCTGCGGCAATGTCGATCCCCGCGAACTTATTTTCAAGATCCTCCGGAGATACGTTTTCCCCGTTTGACAGAATGATAAGGTTTTTCTTGCGCCCCGTGATGAATATGCGGTTATTTTCCACATATCCCAGATCGCCCGTGTGCAGTCTGCCGTCGGGATCAAGGGTCTTGGCGGTTTCTTCGGGGTCTTTGTAATAACCCTTCATTACGGAGGGACTTTTTACAACTATCTCTCCGTCCGCGATAGTTACCTCGCAGCCTTTCACGATAGTACCCACATCTCCCGCAGTGCTTATTTCCGTATTGATGTTGGCGGTGGAAATTCTCGGAGAGCATTCGGTCATTCCGTAACCCTGGGCGATGGGTATTCCCAGATCGAGATAGCCTTGCAGCAGCTCGGGAGGAAGATACGCTCCGCCGCTGTAGATGCCCTTGAGGCGTCCTCCGAAAACGGACTGCGCTATCATCCTTGCGGGAATATCGGGCTTTGCCGCAGCCGCAGCCTTGATCTGCCTGTAAATGGTAGCCGCTATCATGGGAACAAGCAGGATTATGGTGGGACTGAACAGCTTCAGATTCTGGGGTATCCTCATCATGGATTCGTTTACGCACACCGTCGCTCCGTATCTTATCGACAAAAGCACGTCGCAGGTAAAGCAGTATATATGATGTATGGGCAGCACCGACAAAAGCACGTCCTCGCTGCTCGATTCGTTATCTCCGCAGAAGGTGTTGTCGATATAATTTCCGTGCGTAAGCATAACGCCCTTGCTTTTTCCCGTAGTTCCCGATGTGTATACGATCGCCGCAAGGTCGCCGGGAGATATGCCGTCCGGAGCCTCTGGTCCGTATGAGCCGAGTATGCCGTCAAGAGAATCAAGGCAGACATATTCCCTGACGTTCGGACATTCTGTCTTTATTTCGGGTATCAGCTTTTCAAATCTGCCGTCGTAGAAAAACACCGTAACGTCCGCGCGCCTCAGCAGATCGCAGATATCTCCGCAGGATAGCTGCGCGTCCAGAGGAACGGTAACGTTCCCGCCGATCGCCGTGCCGAACCAGCTTACAAGATAATTGTAGCTTGTGCCGCCTATGACCGCCGCGTGCTGCTTTCCTCCGAGCGATCTCAAGTAGCCGTTTATCCTCTGAGCGTCGCCGTACAGATCGTTAAAGGACTTTTCCTCTATATCCGCTCCCTTTTTCTGCTTGAGCCAGATCTTCCCGCCGAATTCCTCCGCCGCGCTTTTGAGCAGGTCTGCAAGGGTTTTTACATTTTCATTTGTCATTTTGCTTACTCTCCTTTTTGAAGCTTTTCAAGATAATCAGCCGCGTCCTGCACGGTGGAAAGGGTCAGGATATCCTCCTCGTTTACCGTAACTCCGAGACTGTCCTCCAGCTCGCCCAGCATACTCATAAAATCGTAGGAATTAAATCCCAGATCCTCGATAAATCTCGACTGCGGAGTGATCTTCTCCGGCTCCGCGTCAACGTAATTGCATATAAGCTCTTTTATTTTTTCTATCATGGCTGTATTCCTCCAAAAATATTATTGCTGCAAAGCGAATAATTTAGGGTGTGTTGACACTATCCGAAATGCTCGGATTGCAGGCGGATTTTTAGCATTTCCGTGAAATGCATTTTCAACGGCAATTTTCCGCAGGCATACATCGCGTATGGCAAGGAAAATTAACGCAGAAAGACGGAAAATATGCCTGTAAGACGGGCGTTGAGCGGTAGTGTCAACACGCCCTAGATTTATATCATCGCAAGTATTTCGCCCACTGTGCGGTTTTTGTCCTCTATGCCCCTGAAAAGCACTCTGCACAGATAGTAGTAGAAATACTCCATTTCATATTCCGTCACAACGTCCTTTTTGTACTCGAAATTGAAGTTCAGACCGTTGTCCTCGGGACGGTGCATGACCGTCAGATAAAGCGGGTGAGCGGCTACTCCGTTTGAATACCAGAAGCTCTTGTAGTCGATATCGGGCAAAGCGGTTTCCTTTGTTCTCAGCGTCAGCGGCTGATAGGTAAGGCTCATGCACTCATAGCCGGCGCCGGGCTTTAAATGCCGAAGCTGGGAACGGCGCGTATTAAGCTCTATGGGATCGTAGTCCGCATGGCGGAAAATGCGGTTCTGCTCGGTCTGTATTATCTTCAGAGCCTCCAGAAAGGTCTTGTCGGGAGTGATCACGGTGCGCAGGGGGAAGAAATGTATGCGCGTTCCTCCCGAACGCTTTGCAAGAATAGTTCCGCGCCTTGCCACGTTTGATTTTACGGAAACGTCGGTTTCGTCGTTGTTGAACTTTGAAAGCACCGTCCGCAGTCCCATCAGCAGCAGGCTTGTCATGGGCACGTTGTTTTCCCGGCAGAATTCCATAAGCCGCGCCGACGGCTCCTCCTCCAGATGATATACCGAAATAGCCGCCGCAAGACTGTTGGATGTGATGACCGCGCTGCGCAGCTCGGGATCTCCGCTTTCGCGGCGCTGGGTCAGCAACCTGCCCATACCCGTAAAATCGGTGTACATAGGCTCGCTGCGGTTCAGCTCCTCCTCCCAGAATTCGCGGTCGCGTTCCTTTGTTTTGGAACCCGCCTCATATTCCAGATCCTTTTCCACCTGCTCCAGATAGGACATTGTAGGCTTGGGCATCGGCGTGCCGTATCTGAGCGCGCAGTATATTTCAAGTATATCGCGGTTAAAGGCGATTATGGAGCTTGAATCCATAGTCATGTGATCCACTTTAAGATATACCCCGTTGTAGCCGTCGGGGAGCTTTATCATCACAACCACGTTTCTCGGACTGTTGAACCGCTCGAGAGGGATCGACGTCCAGCGGCGCATCTCGTTGTGAGCGTCCTCCTCTTTCCAGCTTGAAAAATCCACAAGCTCTATGTCCCTGTCCTCGGTGGGGACGATATACTGATACACCTCGCCGTCCTCTCCCTCGGTAAATCTCAGCCGCATTGTATCGAACCGCTCATAGGACATTTTTACCGCCTTTTTGAGCAGTCCGAAATCAACGTCCTGCTGTACGTAAAGACCCGTACCGATGTTGAGCACCTGGCTTGCGGGGCAGAATTTAACGGTGTAATTGTGGATCCGCTGCGCCGCCGTAAGGGGATAGCACTGCATAGCCGCGCCGTTTATCATTATCTGTTTCATAATGTATTATCCTCCCGATCAGTTCATGTATTTTCCGAGGAAATCCTTTACCCTGCTTTCATACAGAGCCGTGTTTTCGTAATAGCTCGCCCCGTGACCTGCGTTGTCCACCAGAAGCAGGTCTTTCGGGGAAGCGCAGTCGCTGTAATTTTTTATGCTCATCTGCGTGGGAACGAAATTATCGTTTTTACCGTGAATGAACATTATGGGGATATCCGTGACCTTTACCGCGTCGTTGGAAGAATAATCCCCGAAGCCGTAGCCTGCCGCGCGGCGGCTTATCTTGTCTGTGATCTGCATAATGGGGAATTCGGGCAGATGATAATCCTTTTTCAGCACATGTGCGAAAACCTCATAGGGAGAAGTGTAGCCGCAGTCGGCGATGATCGCTCCCACATTTTTAGGGATATTCCCGAAGCCTGCGGTCATAAGAGCCGTAGCCGCTCCCATGGAGATCCCGTAAATAAGTATCCTGCTGCCGCTGCCGAAACGCTCATTGATATATTTTAACCATTCAAGGCAGTCGTATCTGTCAAGAATACCGAAGCCGATGTATTTTCCGTCGCTTTTCCCGTGCGCTCTGTGATCCACAAGTATGCAGCCGTAGCCTTGGCGGTGCAGGAAAGCCGCGACGGAGCAACAGTCGCTCAGTCCGCAGCCGGTATAGCCGTGCAGACACAGGGCGATCCTGTCCGAGGGGGAGGGAGGGGGGAGAAAATCGCCGTGAAGCGTCAGACCGTCCCTGGATCTCACCGTGATATGCTCCAGCGGCTGAGAGAGTATCCATTCCTTGTTTACGTGAATGATCTTCTTGTATTCCTCCCATTGGGACATATCCGCCATTTCGTTGAGATCCACCTTTACGCCGTCCTGTCTGGGTATGGTGCGCTTGAAAAGCACGGCAGCCGCTGCCGCCGTACCCAGCAGTAAGCCTCCTGCGGCTATCCCGCCTGCCGCCAATATGTTATTCATAATTATCCGGTCATCCTTTCATCATTTTTCGACCGTCGGTCGAAGTTCTTTACGCTTATGATACCACATTTTCGACCGGCGGTCAAGTATTTGTTGTAAAAAAACTTGTAATCAAAGAAAATTTATGATATAATCTAAATCAGAGAGATAAAACCGTCATTTTTTTGGCAGATTTTAACGCTGCATATATAATTTCAAAAAGGAGGGTGCGCTTTGAAAACGGATAAAAGAGAGATCATTTTAGACGCCGCCGAACAGCTTATGAGCGTTATGCCCGACAGCGATATCAGCGTTCAGCTCATCGCCTCAAAAGCGGGGATAGGCAAGGGCAGCGTTTATTACTACTTCTCCAGCAAGGAGGAGATAATCAACGCCGTCATAGAACGCTGCTACAAAATAGCTCTGCGGGAATACATCGGGGACGTAAACCCGCAGGACAGCGCCATCGAAAAGATAAAACGTCTTTTCCGCTGTATGATAAAAGAGGAATATCATAATAATCAGAAAAATTTTATAATCGCACTGCACCTGCACGAGGATCTTCTTCTGCACAACAAAATGAAGCTGGTGGCTTTGGAAGTGGTGTCGCCGGTCCTGGCGGATCTGCTCAGGCAGGGAAACGCGGAGGGATCCATCAGCACGGAAACCCCCGACGAAAGCGCGGAAATGATAGTGGGGATACTTACCTTTCTGCTGGACGGCTCGGTATCGCGGACAGACGATATGAAAATGGCTGCCAAGCTGAAAATACTTGCCAAGGTGCTGGAAACCTGTCTGAAAACCCCCGCGGGCAGCTTTGATTTTCTGTTCGGAAAGGATTAGTTTTTATGAGAAAAAAGGAAACCGCCCGTATCATTATAGACGGTCTGGAGGAAATTTATCCCGACGCGAAATGCTCTCTTGAATACAAAGAGCCGTACGAGCTTATGATAGCCGCAAGACTGTCCGCTCAGTGTACGGACGCGCGTGTGAATATCGTCACAAAGCCGCTTTTCGAAAAATACCCCTCGCTGAAGGACTTTGCCGAGGCTGACGTGGACGATATCGCGGAGATCGTCAGACCCTGCGGTCTTTACAAGACCAAAGCCAAGAGCATTTCGGAGATGACCCGTACCCTTTATTACGAGCTGGGCGGCGTTATCCCCGACAGCATAGAGGAGCTTACAAGGCTTTCGGGGATAGGCAGAAAGACCGCCAATCTCATAATGGGGGACGTTTTCGGCAAACCCGCCGTTGTGGCGGACACGCACTGCATAAGGATAACCGGCAGATTCGGGTTTACCGGCTCGAAGGATCCCGCTGTTGTGGAAAGGGATTTGAAAAAGATCCTTCCGCCGGAAAAAAGCTCGGACTTTTGCCACAGGCTGGTCATGTTCGGCAGAGATACCTGTACGGCGAGAAATCCGAAATGCGATAGCTGCCCGCTGAAAAGGTATCTCGCCGAAAGACTGCCGGGGTTTGAGTGCAAAACAGGGAAATAACGAAAAGCCGCATACGGACGGATCGCTGCGCATAATGTATTGACGGATTATTTTATTTTGAAAGAGTGATCTCATTGATCGGATTTTATCTCTCGCTGATCGACGACCCCGAAGAAAAACCCAAATTTGAACAGCTATACGCGGCATACAGCCAAGAAATGTTCAAGCTGGCTTACGGGATCCTGAAGAACAAATTCGACGCCGAGGACGCCGTACACAACGCGTTTGTCAGCGTCATAAAAAACATGGACAAGGTCGGGGAGGTCGGCTCCGGGCGAACCCACGGCTATGTGCTTATTACCGCAAAGAACGCCGCGCTGAAGATCCATAACGCCAAGAGCAGGATCACGGATACGGGATCCAATGATATCACGGACGATGTTGTTTTAGAGGACAGTATCATCTCGGATATGGAAGCCGAGCGGCTGAAGCTGCTTCTCGAGTATCTGCCCGAGGATTACTACGACATACTGTATCTTCATCTGTTTATGGGACTTGAGATCCGTGAAATATCCGAGCATCTCGGCATTTCATACGATAATGCGAAAAAGCGGCTTCAGCGCGCAAAAAGAAAATTCAGAGATCTGCTGGAGGAAACGTGAAATGACGGAAAATCTGTACCGGGCGTTTGAAGAAACCGCCGTCAGTCGCATAATAGAAAAAGTTCCGCAGATGCCCGATCACAAATTCTCAAGAAAATTCAAAAGAAAAATGAGAAAGCTGATGAAAAGCGGCGGCATAGAGCCTGCGGATATAAGAAAATTCACCGTCAGGCAGTTGTTCGTATACGTGACGGTGGCGATCGTTACCGCAGTTATCACGGCTGTTTCCGTGGGCGCCGCGCGGCTGCTGTTCAACAGCTTCTCCATGCAGCCGTTCAAAACGCATACGATAGTGGAATCGGTCGATTATGAAAATGCTCCGGAAACCATTCTCGATGTGTACGAATTTGAAGTGCCGCCGGGGTTTGAGCTGACCGAAAGCCGTGATTTTACTCCGATGGTCGGATTTTCATATGAATCCTCGGATAACAGCAGAGGATATATTGATATCGATCAATTCGTCAAAAAAGGATACAGAACTTACGTAAACACGGAGGATCGTCCAATGAGCGCTATTGACATTAACGGTCATGAGGGTTATATTATCGATCTGGGCAATGGCGAGTATTTCATTTCCTGGGATAACGGGGATTACATATTTGAAGTTTCGGGCAAAATTAACAAAAATATTCTGATCGATGTGGCCGAATCCGGTCATAAAGCCGAATAAAAAATTTTTTTTGGAAAAAAGTGTCCCCAAGCTGTCCCGAAAAGGATTATATTTATGAGTTTGCGCAATCTCAAATTTATTTAAGGGAGGTGATTCCAATGAAGAAGTGCATATGCGCATTGTTAGCCGTTTTTCTGGCAGTGTCGGTTTGCTGCATTTCCGTTTCCGCAGCCGAAGCAAGGTATGTATACACCACTAATGCCGTTGACAATGCGGGGTTTGACAGTTCTGCCGTTGAGATAACCGCTGCGGATTATGTGAGGGCAAATCCTCTGTAAAGTCCGATAAATGATCGGAAACCGATACTCATCAAAAAAAATGAAGGGAGTGAATACTTTTATGACAGCCAACCAAAAGAAACAGCTTCGCTCACCGTTTATCATTGCTCTTGCCTTGACGGTTGCCGCCTCTGCGGCGTGCATAGCGGTGAACGTTTCCGCCGCGGCGGAACGCAGCCGCGAACAGGCATGGGAAGAAGAGCTTGCAAACCTTACGTGGGAGCAGCTCGCCGCCAATCCCGAAAGATACGGCGGCAGTCCCGTAGGCTATGACGATCTTTACGACGGTCAAAGCGAGGGCGGCGTATGCACTCACGACGAAACCTTTACCGAACCCGTGATACCCGACGGAAAATACTACCCCGACGGTAACGCAGGCGCGGAATATTATCTTGAAATATCCGGAAACACCATGTGCTTTAGGGATAAAAACGGCGATCCTTACGGCGACCGAGAGTCCTGGTGCGGCGAACGGGAATACAAGGTCATAACCAATCATTATACCGATACCGCCATGCTTTGCGCCAACTGGAAAGACGCCGAATTTCTGCCCGGATGCCCTTACCTTGACAAATATCAACTGAGAAGCGGCACTCAAGTGGATTTTGACGGGGACAGAGCGTATATCCATCCCTTAATGCTTACATACGGCGGCACGGAATCGGCGGAATGCGACAGGCTTTATATTCCGGAATGACCGGATCTGCACTACGGTTAAATAAATTTATACTTTAAGAAGGGGTTGAAACACTTTCATGACAGCCAACCAAAAGAAACAGCTTCGCCTCCCGTTTATAATTGCCCTTGCGGCAGTTGCTGCCGCGTCTGCGGCGTGCATAGCAGTGAACGTTTCCGCTGCGGCGGAACGCAGCCGCGAACAGGCATGGGAAGAAGAGCTTGCAAACCTTACATGGGAGCAGCTCGCCGCCGATCCCGAGAGATACGGCGTAGCACAGCCCGAATCATTGAACGACCTTTACAGCGGTCAGACGGAGGGCGGCGTATGCACCCACGACGAAACCTTTACCGAACCCGTGATACCCGACGGAAAATACTACCCCGACGGTAACGCAGGCGCGGAATATTACCTTGAAATATCCGGAAACACCATGTGCTTCAGGGACAAAAACGGAAACCCTTACGGCGATGTCGAAGCGTGGTGCGGCGAACGGGAATACAAGGTAATAACCATGCACACCGACGACGCTGCCATGCTCTGCGCTGAGTGGGAGGACGCAAAGCTCCTGCCCGGCTGCCCGTATCTTGACAAATACCGCGTTCTCAGAGGTACTCATGTGGAATTTGACGAAAACGGCAAGGCGTATATCGCTCCCATCTGCCTGACATTGGGCGCGGGAGAAACTGCCAACGAAATGACGGAATGCGACAAGCTTTATATTCCGGAATAAAAATATATGGTATAAAAACCGCCGGAGAACCGCATTTCTGCGGTTCTCCGGCGGTTTGCTTTTTACGTTTGCCGGACGTTGTCAGTATCCCAGTACCCTGTTGTAAAGCTCCTCGTATTTGCGCGCCGAGCCGTTCCAGGAATAGTCCGTTTTCATTCCTCTTGTCACCATCTGATCCCACTCCTTGCGGCAGTCGAAATAGATGTGCTTTGCGTAATTGATGATGTTGAGCAGCTCGTCGCCGTTGTAGTTTGCAAAGGAGAAGCCGATGCCCGTGCCGTCGTATTCGTTGTAGGGGATAACGGTATCCTTCAAGCCTCCGGTTTCGCGTACGATAGGCACCGTGCCGTAGCGCAGGGCGATGAGCTGGGTAAGTCCGCAGGGTTCAAAGCGGCTGGGAACAAGCACCGCGTCAGCCGCCGCGTAGAGCTTGTGGGCAAAGCCCTCGTTAAAAAGAATATTCGCCGAAACTCTGTCGCGCATATTCCATGCGTATTCCTTGAAAAGATTTTCATACTGCGGATCGCCCGTGCCTATTACCACAAGCTGCGTAAACTCGTCGCAAATGCGGCTGAGCGCGTATTTTACAAGGTCAAGACCCTTCTGATCGGTAAGGCGGGATATGATGGCTATCATAAACTTGCTTTCGTCAACGGGGAGATTCAGCTCCTGCTGAAGAGCGGTCTTGTTAGCCGCCTTATTTTTGCGGAAGGTCCTCACGGTGTATTTCTTTGCAAGATTATCGTCCTTTTCGGGGTTGTAGGCTTCATAGTCGATACCGTTGACTATGCCGCACAGTGACTGATTTCTCGCCCGCAGCAGACCGTCCAGACCCTCGCCGTAATAAGGGGTCTGTATCTCTCCCGCGTAGGTATCGCTGACTGTGGTGATAAGGTCGGAGTAGACCAGACCGCCCTTGAGCATATTGGCGTCCTTTTTATACTCCAGCTTATCCGGCGTAAACACGTAGTCGGGCAGACCGGAAAGAGATTTTATGGTCTTTATGTCCCATATTCCCTGGAAACGCAGATTGTGGATCGTAAATACCGCCTTGGTGCCGCTGTAGAAAGGATTATCCTTATAGAGCGTTCTGAGATAAACGGGAACGAGCCCCGCCTGCCAGTCGTGGCAGTGGATAACGTCGGGGCGGAAATTTATCACGGGGAGAATGGCGAGAACAGCCTTCGAGAAATAGGTGAATTTCTCGATATCGTATCTTATATCCGCGTAAGGCTTATCGCCGCCGAAGTAGAAAAGATTATCCACGAAATAAAACGTAATGCCGTCGTACTCGTACTCCATTATTCCCACATGGACCGAGCTGAAGCGTTCGCCCATATCCATATAAAAATGATGAACGTACTTGAAATTATCGCGGTACTTCGAGGGAATGCAGCGGTAGTTCGGAAGTATCACGCGGCAGTCGTATTCCTCCTTGTTGAACATTTTCGGAAGCGTTCCCGCAACGTCGGCAAGGCCGCCTGTCTTTACAAAGGGAACACATTCGGAAGCGACGAAAAGAATATTTTTCATGAAAGCTCCTCCTAAAAAACGTTATATTTTTGATATTTTAACCGTTGTTATCTGCAATAATATTCAAAAGCCGGTCTGCGCGGCAGAACCTGCGCGGATACGATACAGCTTCTTGTCTATCATTATTTTTATTATAAAATATTTTTTAATGCAAGTCAATAGATTTTGAAAAAAATAACAGTCGGCAAAAATACAGGCTTTTTTCTCAAATAACGCCATCCTCGGCATCAGCAACCAAAGATAACATAAATGTTGCGTTCCGTTGATTGAAATACCCGCCTGAAATGTGTATAATAGTTTACGGGAGGTATGAAATATATGATTAGTATGAATCTTGTGAGCCTGAGAAAGCAGTGCGGCATGACTCAGGAGGAGGTAGCCGAGAGGATCGGAGTTTCCCGTCAGGCGGTGGCTAAATGGGAAAAGGGCGAAAGCGTTCCCGATATGTACAACTGCATTGCGCTGGCGGAGCTTTTCGACGTTACGGTAGACGATCTTGTAAAATATTCCGAAAAAAGCATGGGTATTCCCATAGCCAAAGGCGGCAAGCATTTTTTCGGAGCCGTCACCGTGGGCGAGCGGGGACAGATAGTGATCCCCAAGCGGGCAAGGGAGATATTCGGCATTTCGCCGGGAGATAAGGTCATGATCCTGGGCGACGAGGACAGAGGTCTTGCCATCGCCCCCGAACATATGCTTGCCGACTTTTTCAATTCCATAAAAGGTATATTCGGAGGTAAAGATAATAATGAATAGCAACGGTCATATAAACTATATCGACAATATCAGATGGGGAACGGTGCTGCTGGTGATATTCTACCATGTTTTCTACACCTTCAACACCGTCGGCGTTATCACAAATATCGACGTAAAGGGCATACCCGCCTTTGACGCGCCGCTGTACTTTATTTACCCGTGGTTCATGTGCCTGCTTTTCGTAACGGCGGGAATGAGCGCAAATTACGCTCTGAGAAAGCGTTCCGGACGGGAATTTATGAAAAACCGCGCCGTAAGGCTGCTGGTGCCCTCCGTGGCGGGAGTGTTCGCGACCGGCTGGATCAACTCGCTGATAACTCTTCAGTATACGGATATGTTCGGCATTATGGGCGATGAGCTGCCGGCGTTCGCCAAATACATCATCATGTGCATGATGGGGATAGGTCCTTTGTGGTTTGCCCATCAACTGTTCGCCGCCTGCGCGGTTCTGATGCTGGTGCGGAAGCTGGACAAAAAGGATAAGCTCGGCGAGCTCGGAAAAAAAGCGAACATCATCGTGCTGCTTCTGATGTTCTTTCCCGTATGGGGATCGGCGCAGCTTTTCAATATGCCCATGATAGAGGTCTACCGCAACGGTATATATATATTTATGTTTCTTCTGGGATATTATGTGTTCGCTCACGAAAATGTAACGGACGCGCTGGTGAAATACAAGATCCCCCTGCTCATCGCAGCCGTTGTAACGGGAATAGCCTACACCGCATACTACTTCGGACAGAATTACGCTTCCCACGAGATACTTGACGGAGCGTTCACGAATTTCTACTGCAATATCGCGGTGCTTGCCGCCATAGGCTGCTGCAAGGCATGGGCGAACGGCTGCAACGGCTTTACACGGTATATGAACGAAAGAAATTTCGGCTTTTACGTGCTCCATTATCCGCTTATGCAGTTTATCGCCTATGCGGTCACTACATATCTGCATATGCCGATGCAGCTCAATTATATCGCCGTTCTTGTCCTTGAGATCCTGCTTCTGCCGATATTTTACGAGATCGTTGTAAGGATACCGGTGCTGCGGTTCCTGCTGCTGGGAGTGAGAGGACGGAAAAAGCCGCAAACCGAAAACAAATAGCAAACAGAGCAAGGCAAAAGTTTCGCCCGCCTTTTCAAAGGCGGGTGGGGTACCCCCACGGGCGATCGTTTCAAGGTTTAGAGTATCCTTACAGATATCACTCGGCAGCGCAGAGAGCAATTTGCTTTTTACAGTTATTTGTAACAAAACTTATTTTTTCACATCTTGCCTCTTGCTTCTTAAAATTCTTGCCTCCGTAAGCGCAAAGCGGAGAGGTTTACCGGATATCTTAAGAGAAAAAAAGGGCCGCAGCGCTTGCATTATACAACAGCGCTGCGACCCTTTTGACGGTCATACCGTTATCCGAGTATATTTTTTACGCCGGCGGCTTCGGCAGGGCGCAGATCCATACGCTGTGATCATCTGCACTGCCCGAGCCGCAGACAGTCGCTTATAAGAGCTATAAATTCCGAGTTCGACGGGCGGACGTGGGAATAGTCGATCTTGAAATGAAGCCTGCGCTCAATGTCCTCCACATCTCCGTCGGCTCTGCTCCATGCTATGGTTATGGCGTGCCGTATGGCTCTTTCAACTCTGCCGGGCGTGGTGTTGTTTGACATGGCTACCGTAGGGTACAGCAATGTCATTACGTTGTCCATGACGGTCATGTCGTTGGTTGCGAGAATTATTGCGCATCTGAGATACCTGTAGCCTTTTACGTTTGCAGGGATTCCTATTTTGCGTATTATTTCCGTGACAGTGCTTTCAAGCGCGTACGCCGGTTCGGGAGTATGCGCGATTTTTGCGGGAAGCGTTTCCGATACGTCCTCTGTCAGCATTAAAAATTCCGAAAGACCGACTGTCTTTCCGATATAGATCACACCGTCCGGAAGCTGTGCGGCGCCGATATTCCCTCCCGCCGCATAGCAGCGCGTGTTCGGACAGATGCTTTTGAGTATGCCGAGCTGCTCTGCAAGCAAGCCGCCGGCTGCAAGATCCGCGCCGATGAGCAGTACCGCAGAGTCGGGGCGGCATCTCTCCGCTGTGCGTATAACTGCGGGAATATTGGGAAGCGTGCGGATATCGAGGTCGGGTTTCAACTGCACAAGCTCTTCGTAAAGAGGATAAAATCCCGATCCGCATAAGGTTACAAGGTTCATGGGTAAACTAAACTCCTAAGAAAATATTCCGGCAAAAAAAGGACGGCCGTCCTTTTGAAGGCGCACAGGACAAATATAACCGCAGAGGATATCAGACCCGTATCGGGCGTTTCTTCGGAATACGCAATAATCGATCTTGTTCAACGGGCATGCCGCGTAATGCTATCTATCTTACAGGATTATATAATAGCATTTTCCGCGGAAAATGTCAATAGCCGCAAAAGTCCGTTAAAAAAAGAGGTTCGACAGCTTTTTCGGACATATAACGGTTTGTTTATATAAAGTTAATATTCCCCCGCCGCACCGTCGGCTTCAATTCGCGGTGAGGAAAATATTTCCTCGCGCCGTACCGGTTTTATCCGCGCATAAAAATTAACAGATGTTTTTCAATCGGACGATTTGTGTTTCAAAAAATCCTCAAAGCTGTTTCGGATCTGTTACAACTGCCCGTCCCGCCGAAGCATTTCCGTCCGTATCGCTTTTCGCGGCGCTTTGAGCCGGTCTGTTAAATTGAACAAAGGAAAATTGACGGCAAATCATAAAACGGCAAATATCGGCAAAATCGTATATAAAAAATCCCGAAAATATTATATGCCAATTGTGCAAACCGCTGAAATGGTTGTTGAAAAAGACGGAATTTGTAAATATCCCTTGATTTTTTCGGTATTTAGGGTATAATTATTACAAAGAGTGTAACCGCTTTGTAACTTTTGTATCCGTGTTGTAAAAATAAAGAAAGAATTTTTCACATACAGAGCGGGCGTTAAAACAAAAGAAAAAGTTTTTGAAAGGAGATGCTGCTGTTATGGACGGAAAGCGAAACGCAAGCAGCCGCGACATACTTACGCCGATAGAAAATCTCGGCGCATATGTGTGCCGCTGCGCCGAACTGACCGTGAGAACCGCCGCCGCCGCTGCAAGGGGCGCAGTTGTATATGTCAGACGTTTGTCCGCTCCTGCCGTAAAGGACGCATTAAAGGGATTGAAAATCACTGCGGCAAAAAGAAAGGAAGCCGCGGGAGAGATCTTATCGAGATTTAAAAGAAGAACTCAGATATTCGGCATGGGAAAGGCTCTTTCGCTCCAGTACAGGGAAAGCAGGCTTGCCGCACGCAGAAGAGGCAGCACTGCCGCAGCCGTGTTTGAGCTGGCGTTCCCTCTTGCTTCGGCGGGTGTTTTGGCTCTTTCGGTAAACTCGGTCATGTCGGCGGATTACGGCGTGGCTGTCGAGTACGACGGAGAAAAGATGGGCGTTGTAAGCGGCGAAGAGGTTCTGGGCGACGCTCAGTGCGTTGTCGCCGACAGAGTTAAATATTATGATACAGGCTCGGATTATTACGTTACGGCGGCGCTTTCCATCACTCCGCTTTCTTCATCGGAAAATATCATTGACAAAAATATCCTTGCGGAGAAGATGGAGGACAGGATATCGCTCAAATACAGCGAAAAGACCTATTACGAGGAGGAACCCGCCGCACAGGAAGAGCAGCCGGAATTCGCCGAGGATAAGGTCAAGGCGTACGCGGTAAGAGTGGACGGAGAGTTCATCGGCGCCGTGGCGGACTTTTCCGGAATAGAAAGCGTTCTCGAGGAAATAAAAACGCCTTATGACAACGGCGAATACAGCGAGATAGATTTTGACAAAGAGGTTGAATACGATCTTGAGGAATATGTGGATCCCGAAAACATCGTTTCGGAAGACGAGATAGTCGGGATACTTACGGGAGTTGAGGCAGCTCCCGAATACTACGAGGTACAGCCGGGGGACAATCTTTGGAACATCGCACAGGAAAAGGGCATGACTCTTGAGGAGCTGAGCGGCTGCTACGCTACCTACAACGGCGAGGTCCTGGAGGATATCGAAAACAAGGTGCTCAGAGTGGGTACGCTTATACAGCTTCAGTCGGAGGTGCCTTATCTTCAGGTAGAGTGCAGAAAAGAGGTCACGTTCCGCAGCGAGCTGGAGTTTGAAACCATTACCATCGAGGACGACACGCTGCCGCTGGGACAGACCGTGATCGAAACCGAGGGCAAAAACGGCGAAAAGCGGTCGAGGGCAATGGTCACCTACAGGGACGATACTCCCATAAAGAAAAGAACTCTCGATACCGTTATCGTTGAGCAGCCGGTGTCACGGATAATCCGTGTGGGAACCTGCACCGAAGCCGCAAACGGCATTAACTACAACGCTCCGGAGTTCATCACGGAGGGCGGCTCGGGCGATTACTTCTGGCCCGTCGACGGCGGATATATTTCGGCTCATCAAGGCGACGGAAGAGGTCATAAGGGCATTGACATCGCCGCTCCTTACGGTACGGCGATATATGCGGCGGCCGCAGGTACGGTGATCGACACCGGCACCGGCTGGAACGGCGGTTACGGCAACTGCATAATCATAGAAAACGACGACGGCAATGTTACGGTTTACGCCCATCAGTCGGAGCTGGCGGCGGAGTACGGAGATTACGTCGAAAAAGGTCAGCTTATAGGATATGTGGGAAGCACGGGAGATTCTACGGGAAATCACCTGCATTTCGAAGTCCGCAAAGACGGAAAGTATTATAATCCCGAGCTGTATATATCACAGTAATATTGATAATAAAGCGGCAGACGGTTTCGTTTGCCGCTTTTCGGCATTGGAAAGGAGGCGTTTGCATGAAAGGCGGAAAAGAGCTTTCGGAAAAAGACAAGCTCGTGGGGATAGTTGTTATGAGCGTGCTTACGGTCATTGCGGCAATAACCTGCGGGTTCATCGTCAACAGACCGCCGGACAGCGTGCCGGAAATAGAGATACTGGAGATCATCGACGCAAGAGAGGATAATACCTCCGCGGCGGTATCGGACGCCGCGCCCGAAGCCTCTGCCGCCGAAGAGCAGACCGTTCCCGCGCAGACATCGGACGCGAAGCCCCGCACGGACAGGCTTATAAACATAAACACCGCCTCCGCCGAGCAGCTTACGGAGCTTAACGGCATCGGTGAAAAGACTGCGGCGGCGATCGTTGAATACAGGGAAATCACGCCCTTTGAACGGATCGAGGATATAATGAACGTTAACGGGATCGGTGAAAAGAAGTTTGAGAACATCAAAGATCTTATATGCGTTTAGATGATTTGCTAAAATATAAGGCTGTCAGTTTGTGCAACCCTACAAACCTAAAAAAACGGCTTGACAAAGGGAAAAAAAGGTGATA
>JAMPAO010000030.1 GCA_023667165.1 Ruminococcus sp.
CGACCTGTCCCTGACCGACGATAACACAGCGGTTGCCATGGCTGCATATGAGGACGGCGTCATATATGCCCGTATTATGGGATTTATACCGGCAGAGAAAATATCGATAAAATCAAACCGTGAGGGATTTGATTACAAGCGGTCTGTAACGGCCGGAGAATGCGTCGCCTGCGGAGATGTTATCATTGACTATTCGGCAGTTGAGGGATATATTTTAAGCCTTGAGGAAACCTTCGGGGTCACTGTAATGGGCTCCGGCTGGGACAGAATGAATGCAATGTCTTCCATGCAAAAGATAGAGAGTGCGGAAAACCCTATAGAATGCACGATAATCAAGCAGCATTCAAGCGTTCTGCACCCTGCAACAAAGCTTTTGAAAGAAAGCATTTTAAGCGGAAAATTCAAGTATGAAGCAAATCTGCTGCTTGAAAACAACTTTGAAAACGCACGCTGCACCTATGATACAAACCTTAATCTGTACGTCAACAAAAAGCACAGTGCAGGCAAGGTGGATATGGTCGTTGCGCTTATCAATGCCGTATATATGCTTATGGAAAATGAAGTGCTGGGGGACGATTTTGTTTTTCAGTTTGTGGAGGTGTGACGGTGACTTACAGGGAAAGATATATCAAAAATCAAGAATTGTGTAAAATCAAATAAATTATGCGTTTTCGGTTCTCCGACAATTGGAGAACCGGAGGCGTTTTTTTTATGCAGGAAAGGAGTGTACGATTATGCTGGAGGCTTTAATAGAGCATTACATTCGCTGGAGCAGGGAAAAGGAACAGAAAATAGAAAACGCAGCAAAAAAGCATCAAAGACTTATGAGGGACGAGCTTATCAACATCAGTCCGGTGAGGCATTATCCTCATAACGGCGGAATTGTAAGGCATATAACTGCAAACAGGATCGGAAACATTCCTGCGAAAAGACAGATTGCTCCAGAATACGAACAGCCGGGAACATTGAGATCCAGTTGGATAAAGTCTACTGTTAGTTTAAGTTTTTCAAGCGGAAAAATGGTTTATGCCGTAAGAAATAAAAACCTGCCGTCAGTGATCCATCTACTGAATTTTGAAAGGGATCACTACTCACACGGAAAGATGACCGGAGAACTTTACGGCAGTTACTTTGTTACAAGTGTTCAAGAAAGAGCTCAGGAAGCACTGGACATAGAAATCGCCGAAATAATGGAGGAAGAATAAAATGGCTTCAAACAAATACGGATATATGGCGAAAATCGGCGTTGATACCACCGAAATGCGGCAGGCGGACAGTGAGATGCGCAGGTTTTCCGGTGAACTCAAAGACGTTGACAGGCTTATCACAGAAACGGGAGGAAGTACCGAGCTGTATGCGCAGAGGCAGACTGTTCTTGCACAGCAGATAAACGCCGTAACTCAAAAACTTGAACAGCTCAGAAATGCTCAGCAAGCCATCGAAAACGGCGTTGCTTCGGGAGAAATTTCCGCCGAGCAGTACAGGTCATATCAGAGGGAAGTTGAAAGCACGCAGAATTCTCTTGAACGGTTACAGGAACAGCAAAGAAGTCTTGGCGTCAATGCTGAAAGGAACCTTGGAAAAATCACAAATGCGCTGAAAAACATAGAAAAAGCCGCTCTCGCCTCTTCCGCCGCAGTTGCCGCCGCGCTGACTAAGCTGTCAAGCGAGGCGCTTGAAGCATATTCACGGTACGAGCAGCTTGCGGGAGGAGTTGAAACCCTTTTTTCCGGAGCTGAAGATATTGTAATGAAGAATGCGGAAAATGCCTATAAGACTGCGGGAATTTCCGCAAACAGTTATATGCAGACCGTAACGGGATTTTCCGCAACGCTTTTGCAAGGACTGGGCGGCGACACGAAAAAAGCCGCCGAAATTGCCGACAGCGCGCTTATCGATATGACTGACAATGCAAATAAAATGGGAACGGCTATGAATTCCGTTCAGTATGCTTATCAAGGCTTTGCAAAGCAGAATTATACCATGCTCGACAACTTAAAGCTGGGTTACGGAGGCTCACAGGCTGAAATGGCTCGGCTTATCAACGACAGCGGGGTACTCAACGGTCAGATAGTCGCCACGGCTAACAATGTCAAAGAGATACCTTTTGACAAGATCATTGAAGCAATACACAAGATACAGGAAAATCTGGGAATAACGGGAACAACTGCGCTTGAAGCCGAAACCACCTTAGAGGGATCTATGAACAGGCTGAAAGCGTCATGGGAAAATGCACTGGTGGAGATAGCCCGTCCTCTTGATGATTTTGCAATGGGCGGTCTGACGATCCTCAACGACAACATCGACACTGTAAAAGAAACCCTTGCAAAGCTAACAGAGCAGCTTAAACCCATTCTTGACGACGCTCTTGAAAAGCTGAAAACATTCATCGAAAACGGAGGCATTGAAAAGCTGTCCGATCAGTTCATAAGCCTTGTGGAGTTTGTGATAAACAACAAGGGAACCTTGCGAACTCCGATAGGCTTGCGGACGCGCTCTTTCGGGGCGATTACTATGATGACGGTGATGATTGATGTCGAGAATGAGCATTGACTTTTCACGTTAGTTATGGTATAATTATATTATCAAGGATTCTTGACAAATCGGAATTTAAAGGAGCAGATTATGAAAATAATAGCGATTGGAGCTGTGACAGCAGGCGGGAAAACAACAGTTGTTAATGCAATTAAAGAACGACTGCCAAGAACAGCGTCGCTTCACTTTGATGACTACTCATTTGAGGGAGAGGTTGAGGACTTTTCCAAATGGATATCAGAGGGTGCAGATGTTCATGTATGGGATTTATCTCCGTTAAAAGCGGATATTGAAAGGATTATCCGTAGCGGAGAATATGATTATCTATTATTGGACTATCCGTTTGCATACCAGCATCAAATGATTAAGGACTATTTGAATTGCTGCATATTTATCGATACGCCATTAGATATAGCAATGGCTCGGAGAGTTCTTAGAGATATGAAAGAAGCTACGGCAGATGAAATTCGTGATGAGATGTATACATATTTGAAATATACAAGAGTTGCTTATGTTCAAATGTCGGAAGAGCCAACGTCTGATTATGATTATGTGATTGACGGTGCAAAGGAACTTGAGGACATTATCAGTGAAGCTACTGAAATCGTTTTAAGGTGCTAATTTTCAGTTTATCGTGGACTTTATCTAACCGAACAGAACAACAAAAAACGGTATCGCCTATCAAAGCGATGCCGTTTTTGTTGTCAATTACTCGGTTGTCCGTGCTATGTACCGTGAAATACGTTCAACGGAGGCGGAGCAAAAAGCGGCAGAAGCCGCCGAACAAGCCGCCAAGGAATATGAAAGCTCCATAAAAAATTCCATAACCGAAAAGTTCCGCAGCCTTGAAACGGAACAGCTTGAAAAGGGCTGCAGCGACGAATGGCTTCTTGCGAAAAAGGACAGTTTCCTTGAAACTCTCGACCATAATTCCGAGGCGTACAAGGACTATCATCTGAAGATCCTGCAGGAGCAGAAAAATCGAGCGAAGCTGCCGAAAAGGAAGCGGAAAGCTTTTCAAAAACAGCTCTGTCAAGCCTTGAAAAGGTCTATGACAGTGTTGTTAAATCACGGGACAGTCTGGCGGGAGAGCTGCAAAGCTCGGGATAAATAATCAAGCATTAAATCTTATCTGCGAGCTCGGCTGCTTGTTTGCAGCCGTCTGTTTTATCTATATCACCTACTTTCAAAACACCCGGAACAAGAACCTCGCCTACCATTTTCCAATTATTAAGTGCAGCAGAACGTTCGATGGGGATACGCACTCCATCCATAACGGACATATCGTTTTCCTCGCAGCAGGTTATAAGAGCGCATTCTTTTCCCGAAATATCCTTTCCGCCCACAACAAGGCTGAATAGCCTATCAATAACGCACTTTATTTGTGCGGGAATTGAGTACCAATATACGGGCATTGTTTATGCAAAGAAAGACATTATGTAAAGTAAGAGTGAAAAACAGCGGAATAAAGCCCAAAGTGACTTGAAAAACTTTACATAATACTTCATAATAGAATAAGTGCAGTTGTGCACAAATATTTGTTATGGAGGTAAATATTATGGAAAAGACAAGTTTAGAGCAGCTTATTGAGGACACAAGAACGGTTCTTGAAAGGAACGGAGCAAGCGAATATCACTTGAAGGTGTTTAAAAAAGTCACACGACAACTCCTGCTGTATGCAGAAGCAAACGGTATAAAGGAGTATTCGCAGGAACTTGGTCTGGAGTTTCTTGAAAAAAACTACCATATGTCGGATAAATACGCCGGTAAGAAATTTCCGGCTATCTATCTCTACTGTATCAACGAGCTTTTTGATGTTCGGCAAAAGGGCGATACTCACATATATTTCGGGAGATTCAAACGAGAATATGACATACCCGCCGGGTTTAGAAGCAGTAATGACGCATATCTGGCGTACCGGTCAGAGATTGGTATCAGCAGCAAGTCCATTACAGGAACAAAGCTGTACCTTGAACGTTTCTTTCGGTTTCTTAACGAAAAAAGTATAAGAACTCCTCAGGACATTACTCTTGACAGTGTTTTCGCATTTCTTAAAGCGATAAATGAACATTATGAAAAAACAACAGTCAATCACAATATGAGGGCAGTAAAGTTTTATCTTAAATTCTGTTTTGACAATGGTATCATTGAACAGAACATTTACGAAAATATCCCCAATATTAATTACTGCCGTCAAAGCCGTCTTCCGTCTGTTTACACTGCCGATGAAGTACGGAAACTGATCGATTCCATTGATTTTGGAAACCCTTGCGGAAAGAGAGATTACGCAATCGTACTGCTGATCGCAAGGAGCGGACTTCGCGCAAGCGACATTGCCGATATGAGATTTTCAGACATTGACTGGGAAAATATGAAAATCATCAAAGTGCAGAAAAAAACGGGTAAACCTATTGAACTGCCATTGCTTAACGACGTTGGCGACGCTGTCATCGATTACTTGAAAAATGCTCGTCCGCAGTCGGATTCCGATCATATTTTTGTCAAGCACCGGCCGCCGAATGACTGTTTTGGATCGTCTGCTGTAGGCGCAATTGTACGACGGCTGATGCAGCATTCCGAAATAAAACTTCAAAACAGAAAATGCGGTTCTCATGCACTTCGTCACAGTCTTGCAAGCCGTTTGCTTGAGTGCGGTGTTCCTATGCCTGTAATTTCGGAGATACTTGGACACAGTGATACAGCATCCACTATGACATATCTTCGTATTGACATTGCAAGTCTCAGAACCTGCGCACTGGAGGTGGAAATATGAAACAAAGAAAAAAATTCCCCGAAATGACAGGTGTATTTGCCGCTAAGGCAACTGATTTCATAGCTTTCAAGAGAAGCCTCGGATACAAATACGAAGCCGAAGCCAAATGCCTGTCAAGACTTTGCAAATTTGCGGAAGAAAAGGGCGTTGCCGAGATCGGGATAACAAAAGAGTTTGCCTATGAATGGTGCGCTCCGAGACCAAATGAATCTCCAAAGAGCCGCAGTCACAGAATCACTTGCATAAGGCAGTTTGCTATTTATTTGAGCTGCCGCGAATATCCGGCATTTATTATGCCTGAGGTAAAAAACACGCATTCATCGTCATTTACGCCATACATATTTACGCACGATGAGGCAGCACGTCTGATCAGGGCAGCAGACGCGGTCAAAGAGCGTGCCGTTTCAAAGGATATGCACCTTTCATTGCCCGTGATATTCAGGTTGCTCTATGGCTGCGGTATGCGTGTTTCGGAGGTATGCGGACTGCTGCGAAAAGATGTAGACGTTGAAAACGGAATCTTGACCGTAAAGAACAGTAAAAACGGTACTGACAGGCTTATTCCGCTTTCTCGGTCTGTGCATAAATCTTTAACGGATTATGCCGAAGCTGTAATTTGGAAGAGCAACGATGAGTACTTTTTCAAAGCTCCGGACAGAACTCAGATCGCACCTATGACGATTTATCAAAGGTACCGTTCCTTTCTTTTTGACGCAGGTATTTCGCATGGCGGAAAAGGAAAAGGACCGAGACTTCACGATCTGAGGCATACGTTTGCAGTCCATACACTTCAGAAGTGGATATCCGAAGGCGCTGACCTTTACGCAAAAATGCCCATACTCGCCGCATATATGGGGCATACCGATATTCATTCCACATCAAAATATCTGCGTCTTACAGCGGAAGTCTATCCGGAACTGCTCAAAAAAGCGGAAGCTTATTCGGCGCATGTGATCCCGGAGGTGTCGGATGAAAAAGACTGATTTTGCGGGATATCTGACGCATTTTTTGAGCATATATCTGCCCTCAAGGCAGGGAGTAAAAGAGAATACACTGCATTCCTACCGTGACTCCTTTTCGCTTCTGATAGAATTTTGCCGTGACTGTGAAAAACTGCCTCCGAATAAATTGACAGTCAGCCATCTTGACAGAGAACGGATCTTTAGATTTCTCGGCTGGCTTGAAAATGAACGTGGCTGCAAAGTTTCTACAAGAAATCACCGACTTGCGGCAATTCGGTCATTTTTCGGTTTTCTTGCAGTGGAAGCACCGGAATATCTGGAGCAATGTCAAGGGATCTTCTCCATTCCAATGAAAAAGCAGCAAAAGCCTGCGCTTAAATATCTGACATTGGAACAAATAAAAGCCCTGCTGGAACAGCCCGACAGGTCAACAATGCAGGGCAAAAGAGATGCTCTTTTATTCTCGCTGCTTTATGATACAGGAGCAAGAGTACAGGAGCTTATTGATCTTCGGTACGGCGATATTGCTTTGAATGATACCGTAACGCTCACCCTCACCGGGAAAGGAGGAAAAAGCAGGATCGTGCCGCTTATGAAGCCGACAGGAGCGTTGCTGAACGAATATCTGCATTCAATTTCTAAAAGTACAGCCAACAATCGGAATGAACTTCTTTTTCCGAACAAGCAGGGAAAGAAATTCACCAGATGCGGGATCACCTATCTACTGCAAAAATATTCGGAAATGGCAAGGCTAAACGGTTTGACGTCAATGCCTGAAAAGATAACTCCGCACTGGCTTCGCCACAGCAAAGCAATGCACCTTTTGCAATCCGGAGTAAATCTTGTATACATAAGAGACCTTCTTGGTCACGCTGACATTACAACGACCGAAATATATGCAAGAGCTGACGAGAAAATGAAACTTGAAGCATTGACAAAAGCCTATGAGAATCCAACCGATACAGAGCTGCCTTCATGGAAAAAGGATAAAGACCTGTTGGACTGGCTCAAATCTCTGTAACATAGGTCAGACATTATGTAAAGTTTTTCAAGTCACTTTGGGCTTTATTCCGCTGTTTTTCACTCTTACTTTACATAATGTCTTTCTTTGCATAACCAACGCCGCCCTTTTGGTTGGCTACTGCTATTATTTTCTTGCTCATTTTAGTTTCCTCCTTGTTTTTTATGCAATATGCTCTAAGTAAATAAGCGTTTTTCCCTTTTGCGCCGCAATCAAAGAATGTCCGACAATATCAATCGTCATTCCGTCCAGTTCTTCGGGGCAATCGCCCAAACAGCCCTCGTATAAAAATTTCCCCATACAGTCAAATTGGTTTCGCAAAACCTTGACGATTATTTCAACGTCGCTTTCCGAGTTGTTTTTGTAGTCCGCGATAGTCATAGACGTTTCCTCCTTTACTTCATTGATTTAAGCAAATCTCGCTGTATAAGCTGTACGCTTCTTTTCTTCCGCGCTTCTTTTTTCAGATACTTTTCGTCGCGCTCAAACATATCAATCCGCGTGGTTTCGCGGTTGTAAAGGAAGTCCGCAACAGCCCCTGTCTTGTCCGTCAGCCGTATGCCCTCGGTCAGCAGTTCAAGTTCTTTAACGCCGCTGCCTAAAAAATTCTCCTGTATGTGCTGAAACGCAAGCCATTGCGCGGGGTAATGGATAGAATAGGGAATATAGAAATCGTAAAGGTTCATTCAAAATCCTCCTCCTCGTCCTCGCCGCTTTCAAGGTTGGCTATCCATATTCTGTACGCCGCGTCCTCCGCTTCGAGGGTAGTCATATTCAGCAGCCGCATAGCTTCTGCGGGGTCTTGCTTTTCGGCTTTAAGGTACTCGTCCGAGTTGGTGTATCGGGCAAGGTAGTTCTCAACATAGCTTTCAGCCGACTTTTGAACGCTTTCGAGATGTTCTTCAAGAGTACCGTTTTCAAGCATATGCTTGTACACTTCGGGAGCGTGATTTTCAAGAACCTCTCTGCGTTGGTCTGCGTATTTGCCTATAAACTTGATTTCATTGTTTGACATAATCATTCCTCCATTTAGTTATTCGGTTTAATATTTTTCAGAAAGTCAACGAGTGTTTCATAACATATCAGCGTTCTGTTTCCGATTTTTATGCAAGGGACTTTGTCATCTTTACATAACCGTCTTAATGTGTTTTCGGGCATAATGCCTGTTTTAGCTGCTTCTTTTATGGTGATAAGCTTAACAGGGGGATTTTCTCTATTCACTATAAATCAACCTTTCTTAATTCCCCAGTGGGGAAATTTTTTAAATAAGCTCAATGTCAGCTGACACATCAAGCAATTTTTCTTTTATCAGAACAATTCCGCTTGAAATAAACGTCGCTATCACTGGGAGCAATACCGCCGCCGCGCCCATTATCGCAACCGTAAGAGCCGTACTGCCCTCCGCCATAATCCACATAATAATTGCCGCCGCTATTGCCGTTCCTCCGCAAAAGAACCCTATCTTTTGCAGAATTGCCGAAACAAACAAAGCCGCAAAGCCAACCGCCCCAACTACCGCCGCAAGCAGATACAGCACCGCCTTTGCCAAGAGTTTCACGGGAATAAGTAAAATTGTTGTCATTTTAATCAGCCTTTCTTTAGTTCCCCACTGGGGAATTTCCTTTACTACAATATATTATATTACTGTTGACAGTAAAATGCAATATGTAAAATACACAAACTTTTACAAAAACTTTGTGTAATTTTTTACTGTTGACAGAAAACAGAATGTGGTATAATATTATCAAGTAAAAGATTTGAGGTGACAAAAAATGCCAAAAATGCCATTAAGTGAAAAAGCCAAGCAAAGCATAAGAGCGTGGGACAGGGAGAATATGCGTACCCTCTCCTGCCGTGTTCGCACCTATGAAGCGGAGGTTTTTAAAGAATACTGCGCCGCACACGGTACGACAGCGGGGGAGCTGCTGAAAAAGTACGTCGGCAAATGTATCTATGAGTACGGCGAGGAACTTCGCAAAGCGGAGCAAGAGGGCAAGAATTGATTTCCTTTTCTGCTGTACCCTATCGGATTTTAAGTATCATCAGTTTATCAATGTCAACAAAAAATCCGTGCTTTTCATAAAAATGATACAGTCGTTCTCTTCTTTCAGGACTTTCAATATCCTTGCGGTAAATATCGCCTTTGATTTTATTTACGGAAAAGGATTTGGCAAATTTAAGTATTTCACTCAAAAGCAAAGAACCGTACCCGTTATTTTGATAATGTTCGTCAATTCCCATATCAATGATTTTGAAGTAACCGTTTTTTACTTCGCAAGGGGATTTTCCTATGCAAGTCTGCGAAATATCACCGTTTTGTCCCAACAGATATTCTTTGAAAAGCATTTCGGAAACAGCGTGAAAGCAGTCATAACCTATTGTAACAGTTACACATATAAGACTTTGACAATGCTCTCGAACACATAAAATCTGTTCGGAAGTATCATTCAGTTCTTTTACCTTTCGCCATTCTCCCAGTTCTCTTTTCAGTTTGGTATTTTCCGAGCAAAGCACCGAGTTGTTCTCTGTGAGCATATTTGTAATCGTGCAGCTCCTGCAGAACAATCTCGTCCATATCGTTTTTAAAAGCTTCAAAGCGTTCGTCTCCTTTGTAATCGCTTAATTGGAGAGTATCGCTGAGTAAGGCTACAAGCTGTGCTTTCCTGCGGTTATCGGTATCGTAAATCATAACAATATCCTCGCACAAAACCTTAACGTCGGATATGAATCTGTTACAGGAACAGCTTCTGCTTGCTCTGAACGCAGAATAATATATCATATCGGACGAACGGCGAACGGCGGGTGGAACGTCACGCAGCCTTATCTCGTCTTTCAGTATCAACTCCCCTATCCATGATACCACATCTCGGTACAGCTTGGCAATGCTTTTTAAATCCAAATTAAATTCCTCCTAAAACAGTATTTTGCATATTCCTCTTGACAAAGTATATATTATAGTATATACTTTTATCAGAGGTGATTGTAATGCAAACGGCAAAATTATTTATCAACGGCAGCAGTCAAGCGGTGCGGCTTCCCAAAGAATTCCGTTTTGTCGGCAGCGAGGTTTACGCGCAGAAAATCGGAGAAACCGTAATACTCGTCCCCAAAGATAAGGCGTGGGAAACCTTTATCGAGGGAATTAACGGCTTTACAGAAGATTACTTTGAAGCCGTCGAATCGGGACGCGCAGACGAATTTCAGTCGGAAAGGGAATCGCTATGAAATATATGCTTGACACAAATATGTGCATATACGCGCAGAAGCAAGAGCCAAGCGTTTTATCCAAAATCCGTGAAAATTATGAGGACGGTATCGCGATTTCCTCTATCACTCTTGCGGAGCTTGAATACGGCGTACAGGCAAGTGTGAACGTCGAGCGAAACACTGTTGCTCTGCTGAAATTTCTCGCCGTGGTTGACGTGCTGCCGTTTGAGAACGGAGCGGCGGCTGAATACGGGAAAATACGCGCCGACTTGCGGAAAAAGGGTACGCCTATCGGTTTAATGGATATGCTTATTGCCGCCCACGCCAAAGCCGAAAATCTTACCGTCGTTACGCACAATACCCGTGAATTTGAGCGCGTAAAGGATTTGCGGCTTGACGATTGGTACTTGCCCTAAAACGCATAGCAAAAGTCCTCAAGCCTATAATCCAAAAGCCAGTTAAGCAAGGTGGATTTCAGATAACTTCGGGGATTTTTAATTTTTGTTTCAGCCGTTATCGTCTGCCATTTTTCCTCAAAGCTCCATAGGCAGTCCGCAAGGGAGGACGTTCGTACCAAGCCGTTAAGTCTGTCTATAACCGTCCTGCCGAGGACATACCCGTCCTGTATCTTCGTTTTTTCGGCGCAAGCCATTTCCGCAAGGGCGTTTATCACAATATCGGCAAAGTCCATATGCCGCTTGTCCGTGTCGGCAAGGCAATAGCTGTACCCAAACAGGAAACGCAAAGCGATACCCATAGCGTTCTCGTCCTTGCCAAGTTCGTATGGGATAATACAGCCGTCCGTTCTGCGGCTTTCCTCGTCAAATGCCGCAAAATCCTCCTCGCACTTTGGCGGGTCGGCGGTAAAGCGGTAAGAGCAGCGTTCGGGAACGTAACCGAGCGCACCGAGTACCTCGCCGAAAGTTTTATTTTCAGCGGCTTTCTCTCCCTCAATCGGTCTGTCACGCGCCTGCGCGGGATAGATAGATTGATTTCCTTTAGGATTACTTCCTTTAAGATTAATGTATGCTTGTCCCGCAGGGTCAAACTTGTTTGTCCCGTCGGGACAATCTTGTTTGTCCGTTTGGGACAACCTTGTTTGTCCCATTGGGACAATCTTGTTTGCACCATCGGACAAACTGGAGTTTTGCGCGGTTTCGGCGGTGTCCGACTTCTCGGTTTCGGACTTTTTACGCATATTGGCACATATTTCCTGTCCCTTTTCAATCAGTTCGGCAAGCCTGTCCGTGTCCGATATGATACGAAAATACCGTTTAGCGGGCATACCCATAAGTTTTGTTTCAAGCAAGCCGTACCCCGCCAACTTTTTTATCGCCGACATTTGTATTTTTCTGCCATAGGTGGTGCTTTCCTGCAAGTCCTCTATGGTGGAGTAAAACCAACCGTCGGCAGCCTTGCCGTTATCTCTGTAATATGTATATTTGGAGATAAGGGCGGAATAAATGATAGTTTCAGCCATACCCATTGAATGGGCGAGAAAACGGTTTACCGACATAGTGTTGTCGGGATTTATGAGCTGGAGCAGCGCGGAGAAATTATCCATTTTTACACTTCTTTCAATTTATTTGTTTTTTGGACAGTTTATTCAGAACGGAAATTCTCTCCGCATATTTTCTTCCCCGACAATGGGTATCAGACTGTCTTTCATAAATATGGGGACGTCGTTTGCCGCCATACGTATGTTGTCTACCCACTCCCGCTTTGGAATAACTTTGTTTTTTCTGTTTCCCGTTTCCGCGCCGAGGATTATCCAGTTTGCAAAAACGGCGAAAAATGTGTCGTTCCTCACGTTTTTATAAGCGGTTATATCCTCCAACATCGGCTCAACGCTGAAAAAGAAATTTATACTCATAGGCATTTTTCCGAGGGCTATCATTGCCTGCTCCAACTGCCGTATGTTCGTAACGGACGTACCGTACCACATATTGCCGTCGTTCGGCAGCTTTCCCTGCTCTTTGAGCAGTGCGTACCGTTCGGGATTTTTTGTAAGAAAAAGGTATCGGTGCTGCGGCGCGTTTCTGCAAGCCGTGAAAACCTCGCCTATCCACTCATCGGGAATCCAGTCCCCGAAAAGGTCTGCCATTGAGCAGACAAAGATAGTTCTGCCTGCCTTGTTCGCATAGTCGTTTAAATGGTATCTCAAAAAGGTAGGGCTGAAACTGTGAGGGTACGGCAAAATTTTTCCCGATTTTCCCCGTATCGGTTCGCTTTCGTCAAAGACGTTTGCAAATTTTTGCATTCCTCCGAACCGTTCGGCAAGTCTGCGTGCATAGCAATACTCACAATCATTAAAGCAGCCGACAATCGGATTCCAAGTGCTGTTGCACCATTCTATGGCTGTGTTGTTCATAACGTACCTCCTAAACTCTCACATTAACGTCATTGACCGTAATTGTCGGGTCGTCAAGGTCGATAACAAGACATCTCCTGCCGCCGATAACGCTTGTACGCACCTTGTCAGCGGCTGCTCTGCTGATATGTACGGTAATTTCGGGCGCGGAAAGAGTTACCTTGCTTTCGACAAGATTTTCGGCGGTCAGACCGTCCGCTTTTCCCACTCTTTCTTTGAAAACGGCGGCAAGCGAATCAAGTTTCTCACTGCTCACGCCCGCGTCGAAAAGAATACCGTACAGCTTGTTACCGTCTATAAGGGGCAGTTCCGTTTCGTTTTTGGAGTTGTTCACAATGTCCCGTATAGCTTCATTCACATAGGTTATGACATTGTAATTCAGCTCGTCGGCGGCAACGTCCGTGAGTATCTGCCGAAAAGTTTCTTTTTCCCGCTGAAACGACATTACCCACTCGCAGCCGAGAACGTCCTCAACAACCGAAATATTTGGTCTTTTGGGGTTTTTCGTGTAGTACATCACATTATTCACATCGGGAGCGCGGTCGCTGAAAACAGGATACAGAAAACCGTCCGTTGGGGCGCGGCTGACAATAAGGTCGGTGTTGGCTTTTTTCACAATAGCGTTCGCTCCGCTGTCGAACATCAATCCGTCGTTCCCCGTACAGACGGGGCAAACCGACGCCGCAATAAAATTGTACTCACCGTCCGCATTATCGTCATTATCCTTAGTCATAATGCCGTAAGAGCAGTACCCGATTATAAGCGAGTATGCCGTTTCGTACTCCATATTATTGATTATTCTTTCAATTAACCTGTCATTGGCAAGTTCGTCCTCCAGTCTGCCCTTTACTGCGGAGTACAGAATATTCTGTGCGCCGTCCTCGTCGTATTCCTCGCGGGGAAAACCGTACTCCACAAGATTTTTTCCGACTTTGCCGCTAAGTATTTTTTTCATAGTTTCAAGCATAACCGCGCCCTCGTCCTCGGGTATAAGGGCATAAAGCCTGTTATCCTTACAGCGGACGTTTTTCTGCGGGTCAACATACACCGAAACAATGTGATTAAGCGTGAAAAACCCGCTGCTGTCGGTAAAATTTTTTTTGATTTCCGCAACCTCTTTCTTATTCATTGACTTTCTTTCCTTTCCTGTTAGATTTTTTCTCCCGCTTTTCAAATGTAATCAACCCGTTTTCGTCCTTGACGGACGCATAGTCGTATGCAGTCCAGTCCTTACCACAGGAAGTGCAGAAAAATCCCGCATACTTAATAACGGGAGCGCAGGTCATCTCCCCGATTATCTGTCCCATAGTTTCACCGTCCATATCCACTCCGTTTTTGTACATCGGGTGTTCCGAGACAAAATAATACGTCGTGGCAACTTTCGCCGTTACCGTTTTTTCTCCGCAGTACGGACATTCAATAGGTTCTCCGATGTTACTGTTCATATTATCAAATCCTTTCGTCCCCAGTGGGGAATTTTTTTATAGAAAAACTCATATCAGCTAATGCCGCTCTGATAATCGTTTATCTTGTCAATAAGCTCTTGATTTTCCTTTTCGGCTTTTCTCTGCCTGTTTACAGCCGACAAATACGTCGAAAACAAGTCATTTATAGATGTTGCGGGTTTATATGTCATTCCGTTGATTTCCAAATCCGCAAGAACGGCGGAGCTGAATACACTATTGCAGGCTCTGTCAAATCCGTATCTGGAAATATTGCTTTTGTAAAATCTGACAAAGTTACCGTCATTCTTCCAGTTCGGATAGTATTTTTTCAGTTCGCTGTCATTTGATTTCAAAACAAAATCAAGCACATTTGCAGCGGCTTCCTCCGAAAAATATATATCATCTCCGCGCAAACAGCCGCCTAAACGGTATTCACCGTCGTTTACGTTACAATAAAATTCCGTTTCCTTAAAATCCTTATTTGCGGACAATACCGAAAACGGTTTTGCTCTGACAACCGTTTCGTCTTTAAAACTTATCGTCCAAATATCGGTATCTTTCGATAAGCCGTAAGCATTAAGTCCGCAAAACTTATTAAGCAGGGACAAAAAGGAAATGTACACTCCCAAGCTCAAACCCGCGTCAACGCCCTCCTCTAAAAGACTTAAATCGTTTATGTCAAAATATCCTTGCTTTTTATAAGCAATTATAATGGGGAGAAACAATCCAAGCACTAACGACAATAATCCGCATAAAAAGCCGATTTCATCACTAAAAAAATCTTTTAGCGCAAGAGCAATTTTATTGGGTACTTTTCTGTACCGTTCATCTTCCGATATTAGCGGAAAAGAAACCTCCTGCACCGTAAGCTCGGAATTATCTTTGAATTTAATCAGCGGCAATAAATTTTCGTCTGCGCGGTAATTGCCTATGAGATTATTTTCAAAGACTTTCTCGTCGGCGGCAATTGGGTACAGCTCCCCGTCGTCAGCTTTTATCCAACCATTCATTTACGTTCCTCCGTTCTTTTTAAAGCCTCCTGCGTTTCTTCAAGCGTTAGGAAATAGTCCTGCGGATAGCCGCAAGCATAATACCATTTATCCTCCGTACAAATATCGGCAAGAGGTACTCCTAAACCGCCGATTATAAAGCGGTCGATTTGTCCCGATACAATCCGCTGTTCTCTGTGCCTGCCCGATTTTATATTTTCAATCATATACACCGTGCCGCCAACCTTGCAAGGCAGATAAAGCCTGTTACTATTATTAAATCCAAGCAGATAATCCGTTGACGTATTAAACAGCTTTGCAATGGAAATCAATATTGGTATTCTCGGCAGTCTGTTTCCCATAGCATAGTAAACAATGCTCTGCCTTGATATTCCCAAAGTATCGGCAACATCGTTAAGCGACATTTGATAAGCATTACGCAGTACCGTAAACCGCCTGCTGAAAACTTTCGCCGTGTCCTTATTAAATGATTTATAGGCTTCAAGTTCGGGCGTGAGTTTCATTGTCATTCCTCCGTTCTTTTTTATAGTCTTTAAATTAGAATTTATGCCCTTACATCACACATACGCGCAAATTGCAATTTTGTCAAGGCTGAAAATTTACAACTTCTTACATCACGCCTACGCAAAAATTGCAACCGCGCCGTAGCGCAACGTCCGCACGGACTTTATGTGCGGAGTTTATACCTTACCGAGAGTATCACCAACGCCGCAAGCGGCGGTTTACGGCTACTTTCTCGGCTTTAGGCTGCTAAGTCAGCCCGTCCCCAGTGGGGAATTATTTATAAGATAATCAACCGTAACGCCGAGATAATCTGCAATAATCACAATTTTGGCAAGCCGCGGTTCAAACCCTCGTTTAAGATTATCAATAACGTTCTTGCTCAAACCGCACTCTTGCAGCATACGGTTTACCGATATGTTTTTCCTTTCGCACAATTCTATAATATTCTGCGTTAGGATTTCAATATTGAAAATACTATCCATAATTCCCACTTTCTTATTATTTGAATTTATGTCTTACTATTTTCTTCTTACATTAAGCGCACGCGAGTTGCAACTGGCTCAAGCGAGTATACCTACTACTGTCCCGACACCTTACATCACACACGCGCGAATTGCAACACTGGTGAGCCGTTGTGGAGACTAAATACCCATCTTACATCACGCATACATACGCGAATTGCACCCGCGCCGCAGCGCAACGTCCGCACGGACTTTAATGTGCGGAGCTTATACCTTGCCGAGAGTATCACCCACACCGCAAGCGGCGGTTTACGGTTACTTTCTCGGCTTTAGGCTGCTAAGTCAGCCCGTCCCCAGTGGGGAATTTTAATCAACGTCGGTTTCGGAGTTATCGTCCTCCGTTTTTTTGATTTTTATAATATCAGCCATATTCTGAACGGAAACAGCATTTTGCACAATTCTGTCAAGTTCAAATACTTCTCCGCACTCCGAGCATACATACTTTACCTCGCCGCTGTCGTATGTAACCTTTTCAACCGTAAGAGAATTACAGCCCGTACACCACTTTTGAATTTGCTTGTACGGTAGCTTGACAACGTTTATGCCGTACTCTTTAGCCTTGACTTCAATCTTCGTCATAAGGTCATAATACGACCAGTTTTTCATCAGCTTGTACCTTTCAAGCTCGTCAGCCGCATATCCCGTTAAATCTTCAATCTGTATCGTCCCGCAGCCGTTCTGCACCGACCAGTTTACTATTTGCCGACTGTAACGGTGATTTACGGTATTCCGAAAGTTAGCGACTTTCGTCCCTATTTTTTCAAGAGGTTTCATTTTGGCGTGATAACCGTGTCCCGTCCGACCGTCACCGCATAAATCCGAATGCTTTCTGCTTGCGTTTCCTATACTTTTTCTCCGCTTTTCAATTTGCGCCGCAAAAGCTACAATTTCCCCGCCGTCGATATTCAAAACGCGGCTGCTGTTGTTAAACGTGCAAGTCACCGCGTTATTCTCGGCAATATGTACGCCCATAATATTATTTTTATCAAGTTCCGTTTCATCTGCTTTTTTCTCGAATGAAAAGCACATCAGCAGATACCACCTGCCGTTATCATATTTGAGTTTACTGCCGCAAATCGTATACACTTCATCATAGCAGCGTTCAAGTATCGGATTTATAAACTTTTTGCTTCTCGCAGGAACGACCGCCTTAAACCTTAAAGAGCCGCTTTTCAAGTCAAGCTCTTTTTTCATTTTTTGAGACAGCAAGCTCAACTCAAAAATCCACTCGGTAACAGCTCCGTTATCGTCCGTTTCACAATACAGCTTTATAGACTTTTTGTGCAAATCAATAGGAATATCCTTTTTGTATGACGGAACGGAAGCATTTCCCCACATTATATCGCTTTTCATAGAGCTGAATTTTCCCGTAACCTCCTGCAAGGTCGAGCTTAAATTACCCGTGTTTACGTCGGGAGCGTCCTCCTTAATCCTGTCATAAATAACAGCTTGCAGCGACTTTCCGAGCAGTTTTCCCTTTTCATCTTTTGTAAGGTATTCGCCGTACTTCTTTTTCCAGTCCGATTCAAAACCGTTAAACTCCCAACACATCTGTACTGCGCGGTTTGCGGCGGCTCTTACTTCGCGCTGGAGCTGCCATAGCGTTTCCTGCACCTTTTTAAAATCAAGACGTTCATCATCTTTGTAGTATAACTGTAATTTAATAACCTTTGTCATTTTTACTTCTCCTTTTTATATACTTTGTTCAACAGCAACCCAGTTGTACATTGACAAATAATTTTTCTTTTCTCTTACATCACGCACACACGCGCGAATTGCAACTTGGATTGTGCAAACATAGAAACGAAATCCTCTCTTACATCACGCGCATACGCGCGAATTGCAACCGCGCCGCAGCGCAACGTCCGCATGGACTTTAATGTGCGGAGTTTATACCTTACCGAGAGTATCACCCACGCCGCAAGCGGCGGTTTGCGGTTACTTTCTCGACCTTAGGCTGCTAAGTCAGCCCGTCCCCACTGTGGAATTTTTATTACAACATCTGCCTTTCTGCGTTCTACTTTTAAACTTAAGTATTGACTTTTCCTTACATCACGCGCACACGCGCGAGTTGCAACCAGACCGCCGCATTGATAATTACTACAATAAAATACTTACATCACGCGTACATACGCAAATTGCAACCGCGCCGCAGCGCAACGTCCACACGGATTTTAATGTGCGGAGCTTATACCTTGCCGAGAGTATCACCCACGCCGCAAGCGGCGGTTTGCAGTTACTTTCTCGACCTTAGGCTGCTAAGTCAGCCCGTCCCACTGGGAAATTTTATTCCGTCTTCCGAAACTTCCCGCGCTGCTGTTTTATCCGTTCGGGCATTTCATTGGAAAACTTGCCGTTATACTTCTCCTGTGATTTTCTGCGCTTTTCTTCAAGCAGTTCGCGATTTTCTTCGCGCTTTTGTACAGCCTTTTCCTCCGTCCAACCGCACTCGTTCACATTATCCCGCAGCATTTCAAGCAGTTTTTTGTAGTCAATTTTATCACCGAAAAGAAGCGACCTTATTATTTCAAAATTATCTGCCATATCCATAAGCTCGTCGCTGTTATAAATTTTTTCGCACCTTTCTGCAACGGCGCACATAGATGATAATTCAAGTTTTTCCGTTACATCTTTCCATTCGCAGCATTGCAGAACATTAAATCCGTCAATTATGCCGTTAAGCGCAGACAGAATTTTAATGCCGTAATCGTCCATACCTTTCTTCCAAATGTACAAATCCTTTGCGGATATTTCTTTTTTCTCGTTCATAATAAAATCTCCTTATTATTTTCTGTATTATGTAACAGTATTTTAAAAAAATTATACTTACATCACACACGCGCGAGTCGCAACGAAATAGATTTAGAAAGGTTGATTTAGATGATTCTTACATCACGCGCATACACGCGAATTGCACCCACGCCGCAGCGCAACGTCCACACGGACTTTAATGTGCGGAGCTTGTACCTTGCCGAGAGTATCACCCACGCCGAAAACGGCGGTTTGCGGCTACTTTCTCGATTTTAGGCTGCTAAGCCAGCCCTGTTTCCCGCAAATCAATTATCGGAACTTTCAGCGGAAACAACAATTATTCCGTCCTTTGCAGAAATTTCAGTAGGTTCGTATTCCGCAAATACAGCCAAATCCTCAAAAGTTACCTCTGAAACAGTACCCTCATAGAACGGCTCGTCCTCGGTGAACATCACAATTTTCTGCGAAGATGACATCATCAGAAAAAGTTTTATCCACTTTGCCATTTTAGCTAATTGTTTATTTTGGTAGTTATCCACGCTAATCACCTCCTTTCGAATTTTTAAAAATTTAAACCTCTGTTACGGCAATACTCCCGCCAGTTTTCCTTTTTGTAGCATTTGCCGTACACATAACGCTGTGCAAATTCCAACTGCGCCGCGTTGGGTATGATACCCTCGTGCCCGTTGCGCTCGGCTTGCGCGTACAGATTGAAATTCCTGCAAAGCCTGTTAAGCTCCTGCACTCGGAAGTCGGCTTCCTGCAAGTCGGAACGCACCAGTGTGTATATAAAAATTTTACTTTTGGGAATTTTATACCGTTCAAACATTTCTGCCGCGCGGACAAAATACGGGAGCTGTGAGCAGGAATCGCAGGAAAAGCGTATATACTTAATCCACCGTATCTTTTTAAGGAGCTTGCACACATCATCTGTCAACAGTCTAATATCCATACCTTGATTAAGGTCTATACGGTAATCTGTGTCAGCCAGTTCCGCAAGCTGTTCCAAGCCGTAACCGCAGGCAAGGATATTATTATCCATAAGTACCAGTTTGTCGGTATCGGGTCGTACAAGCTGCCGCCACGTTCGGTATGCTCTGATTGCTCCCTCTTTCTGCGGAACATAACACCACGGGCATTTATTGGGACAACCCCTTGTAAGAAAACCTATTGCATAGTCGCAATTGGGGTAAATGGAATAATCCGGAAACATCTCGTCTATTTCGGCGGGGAGTTCCGAGAATATTCCGTACCCCGTACCGCCCTTTACGGTCTTTTCGGCAGGCAGGAACGGGTTTTCTTCCGTAAAGTCAAAAACTTTAGAGGAATAAATACGGTCATATTTGTCATTGTCAAGCGCACACCACCAGTCAACCGTGTCCCCGAGGGACTTGTGATACGCTGAAATCTTCATCAGCGCGTAATTCGGAAAACTCTTGCGCGGCATATGCTCATATTCGGCGTCGTGCAAACCTATCAACATACATTTCCCCTCACTTTTTGACATATTCCAAAATATCCGCAGGCTGACATTCAAGCACTTCACATATTGCCTCCAACATAGAAAAGCGTATAGTCTTGACTTTCCCCGTTTTCAGTCTGGAAAGATTTACATTGCTCACTCCAACCTTTTTGGAAAGTTCATTTAAGGATATTTTCCTGTCAGCCATAATTCGGTCAAGTCTCACCACTATAGCCATACTGAACCTACTTTAATTTAATGGTGTAAACGCCGTTTTCAAAATTTATAATTTCGTACCGCTCTTGAAATTCATTCATATCGGCTTCGGCAGTTACCGTGACTTCATATTTCCCTGTGCTTTCCGTAAGTCCCAAGCTGTCCGCGTAAGACATAAAGTCGTCACTATTTATAACTGCCCACAAAGAAACCATAAGTGCCACGCCGACAACTGACAGAATAACTCCGACTATTTTTTTGAAATCGGAAAAATCTCTGTAACCGTCTATGTGCAGTTTTACTCCGCCGAACGACATAACAGTAGCTGCAATCAAAATTGCACCGATTAAATAACTTCCGAAAACTGAAAGATTTGTAACTTCTTTAATAAATATAACGCCATTCATAATTTTTTCTCCTTTTCATTTTTATTATTTTTTAAATATTCTTGAAATTGCTCATCTTTGGGTTTGTGCAACTTTGTCAAAAGCCACACGGTAACAACAATAGCCGCTATCTGCACAATTGCCCAAGCAATCATAAAAATTTCCATTGTATTATCTCTCCGTTTGATTTCTTTGATTTTCTTCCTGCCGTTCCTGTTCGGCTTGCCGCTCCTGCTGTTCCGCTTCGAGCTGCCGCTGATATTCCTCATAAGGATTATTTTCAATGTCCCGCTTGTACACTTTAAAAAGTCCCGCAACATAATCCCGTTCCTCTTTTTGTTTTTCAAGCGTAACATCAATATCGGCAAGCTCGCTTTTCAGCTTTTCAACATTTTGCCGCCGCTGTTCAATATCGTCGGAATTGCCGATATTCATTTTTTCAATATACGATACTTTTTTATATTCCTCCTTTTCGGCAGCGGTAAGAAAATCTTTATCCACCAAATCAAGATAAATTTTTCCGTCCGCAATAATTTTCTCCACTTTTTCAATTTGCGCAGAAAGCTCTTTCTGCTTTAAAACAGAATTTTGATAATTTTCGGCAGCCGCATTCAAACGGTTTTCCAACTCATCGGCAGAAGTTATGTTATGCTCTGTCAGAAAATTTAACAGCTCCGCGCTTTTCCGCAAATCCGAGTATGTTGCCCGTTTCGGCTTTTTTGTAAAAACGGCTATCTGCATTTGCCGCATACAAAACGCATATTCACGCTGTACTCCCGAATAATTCTGAATAGCCGTCAAGCTGATTTCCCGCTCCTTGTGCAAAATCCGATATTGCAAATCGTCAACGGAATACCCGTCACCTAACCTAAAACTGCGTATCGCGTTTTTCTGCTTCGGAGCTTTCACGGAAAGATACTTGCCCGACCGCACCGTGTAACCCTGCTCTTTCAGCCTGTCCGCCAAATCGGAAACACTTTGAACGTTCTCCCGCAAAATCAATTTGTCAATATCTGCGGCAAGCTGATTTTTCCAAGACACGCCGTTTTGTTTTGCAAGCCACTCCGAGTATTTCATAGTATTTTTGTGTTTTGGACTTTCAATAATATGCAGTCCGTGTTCAAGCGCGATTTCATCTGATATTTTTCTCGCACGTTTAAGGGTAGTATAATTTGCATACCACTGTTTCCCGTCAAGGTTATACGGGCATACCGCAAAATGATTATGTATGTGTCCCTTGTCCAAATGAGTAGACACAACAACTTGCATATTTTCCCCGAAAGTTTTCTTTGCCCACTCTATACCTATTTTGTGAGCTTCTTCGGGAGTAACATTTTCCTTTGGGTCAAAAGACTGAATGTAATGATGTACCCGCACTTTTTCTTTAAACTTCGGCTTTTCGGCTGTCCCGTAATTTTTCAAATCCATATCGGATTTAAAAAACCGTTCTTTCGCGTTAAGTTCAAACGTCCTGCGAAATTCATCATAGGCTCTTTGGGGATTTACAGTACAGTTCAACCCCGTTGCAAACTTCATTTCGTCGTTCTTATCGCCGTTGAGAATATACTCTATGTTACTTAACGGCGTTGAATGAACAGCGACGTATTTTACTATCGGCATTACAGCAGCACCTCGGGTTCAAGCGGTTCTAACCAGTCCTCAACGATGACACGAAGCTGTTTCATCTCCGCAAGAACGTCCTCCATATCTTTCTGATAAATACTTCCCGTGCTGTTTGCAACTGCGGCAATCTGATTGAGATTTACTCCGATACGGTTCAACGCCCTATGAACATCATCAAGCTCTTTCAAAGAAAAAACTTTTATCGTGCCTTGCACCGCAATTGTGCGAATGTAAGTGCCTGCTCTCACTCCCAGCTCGGCAGAACGGCGGCAAATGATGTCATATTCGTCTTTATTGAATTTTATTTCCTTGCGAATATTTCTTCTACCCATATAAAAAGTACCTTTCTAAAATACAAAAATTAGGGTTCAAGGGAGTTATCCCTTTCAAAATGTCAAATTGGGACATTTGGGGAAAAAGTACGTACTTTTTCTATGCTTGCTATTCTATACCCGCACATTTTTCGCCCCCTCGTGTCTGCCCTCGAAAACTGCCAAAAAACTCTCAATTTGCACACACCCTCGCTTCACCAAAAATTTGAAAAATAAAATTTTTCATTTTATGCGGATTTTTCAAAATCGCAAAAATTTCAAAAAATTCAGTTCGGGCAAATTTTCAAATTTTGCAATTTTTGAAAAATTTCAAAAAAGCAGAATTTTAAAAAATTGAAAAAATCATTACTCCCCCTTTGAAGTCAATTCTTTAAATTTGTTCGTATTTTCATCAATGGGAATTTCCTTGCCGACAATATTTTCAAACCATTCGTCAAAATCCTTGATACGCACAAGAAGCTTTGAGCCGAGTTTAAAACTTGGAAATTGCGGCTGCTTCATTATCTTGCGCGCGGTTTGCCCGCTTACATTCAATTTCTTTGCCACTTCTTCAATCGTGTAAACCTCCGGCTGTTCAGTCTGAAATTTTGTCATCTTGGCTTCCATAATAATCACCTTTCTTTGTTTTTAATCTTAATCTTGTATATTCGCGGCAAAGCAGTAAAACCGCTGCCGTTATTATCAATGCCATTTGTTACTCCCGCCTTTTGTAATTTTATTTATGCTGTTATCAAAGTCTCTGATTATTTTAATTTCCTCGGCAAAGGATTTATGCGTGGGATTTTTTGTGCAGTACCTTTCAAATAAATTTTTTATTGTTTCTTTGCGTTTCTTTTTTAGCTTTTTGTTTTTTGCGGAATTTTTATGTCTCAATATTTCCGCATTGTAAATTTCAATTTCTGTTAAGGCGGCGGTAACGCAATTGTAGAAATTTTTGCGAATTATATATTGCAGGAAAGTAAAATACCCGTCATTATCCTGCGAGACCCAACTGCCGTTGAACCAGTTCGCAAGATGTTTTTCTTCTTCCGAAATCTCATCGGCAGAAAAAGACGACACAATATCGCTCACAAAATTTTCTATAAGCTGTTCGGGAGCAAGTCCCTTTTCAGCCGCAAGAAAAGCGAACGCTATTGTATCGTTGTCGGTCAGCTTTGGCTTGAATGTCCTTGTTTTTAAAGTGATTTCATTGTTTTTCATTTTTTAATCGTCCTTTCTGATTTTTAACTTTCTGCTGTATTCGTCGTTACAGCGCATAATGGAATTTTTTAAAACTTTGTACGGTGTAGTGCCGTTGGCGGTGCAGTATTCTTTGAATACATCCGCTTCATAGCTTCGGACACGGCAGGAAAAAGAACACATATTTTCTTTGTCCCACTTGCGCGTTTGTTCTTTTACTTTTTCAGATACCGACATAGATTTCACCCTTTCATAAAAAAATAAAGCACAAAATTACCGGTTGGTAATTTTGTGCTTCTTAAATTGCTTGCTTGATTTTCGTTTTTTCGTTCTTTGCGGTTTGTTCGCTAAATGGTTACACCTATAGCGGTGGCCTGGAGAGGGATAGGGGAAAGGGAAAGAGAGTGCAGAGGGAAAACCGTAGGGGGAAGGGGGA